>DDCR01000097.1 GCA_002335115.1 Oceanospirillaceae bacterium UBA2001 | reverse complement strand
CAGTCCCTCAAGGCGGGCACAACGGTAGATCAGTGCTTTGAATTTATGAAACTGGCAAGCGAGCGCTTTGCGTTCAAAATCTTAATGATGGGTTATTACAACACTGCCTTCAAAATGGGTGAAGCTGAATTCGTCAAACGCATCAAAGAGGCAGGTGGGGTGGGTTACATATTACCTGATTTACCGGTAGAAGAATCAGACAACCTACACCGCTTATCGGCAGACGCAGGCATTGAACCCATCATTTTAATGACGCCAACCAGTAGTGAAAAGCGCTTAGCACAATTAGGCGCTGCAAGCCGAGGCATGGTGTATGTGGTGGCTCGAAGAGGCGTAACCGGTTCTAAAACTAACATGGGTGACAACGTCACCAATTTAGTAACACGTTGCCGTCAACACACCAGCGTACCCATTGGCGTGGGCTTTGGTATTAGTAGTAAGGCCGACCTTGACGTCTTGCGAGGCTCTGCTGACCTAGCCATTATTGGCACCGCCGCCTTAAAAACATGGGAAGCCTCCGGCGCTGCTGGCCTGAAGACCTTCTTTAAAGACCTTATGGCGTAATTTGATTGACCCCAATAACCATCCGACGTCCGTTAAATAGGCATGGTGATTTAATTTATTAAGAGGGTTTGATTTGCTTTGGTCCCCAGTAGAGAGGGTACCTTAGCTTGTCAAACGTTACCAATCTTGCTTTATCTTTAAACAAATATCACACCTCTTACACTACCCTTGAGCCCTCAAAACGAACAAGTCAGTGTCTTAAATGTTAGATTTAAAGGGTGTTAAAGTTATTTTAAGACTAACAATGGCTCAATACTTGGCTTAAACCTCGAAAGGTCAAACCCTCTAATGAACTCAACCTCCCTCATACATCATCACCCCTTGACTAAGAGATTGGCAAACCTGCTAAAAAAAGCTGGGCCAAAAGCTTGGCAAGCGTCTGATTTTGCAGGTGTTGATCAACTGCATTTAGGGGGGCTTGAGGCTTCTAAGGCTCTGGCGCAATGGCTGCCCTTGAACGCTACACGTGGCTTAGACATAGGTTGTGGTTTGGGCGGCACCAGCCGTTATTTGGTAGTTAATCATGGCTGCTCTATGGTTGGTTTAGACCTTAATAACGATTATATTCAGGCGGCACAGCTGCTTAATAGCCACTTGCCTGGCCTATCTGATTGCCACTTTGTGGCGGGCAACAGCTTGGCCCTGCCCTTTGCTGAGCATAGTTTTGACTTTGTGGTGAGCCAACACGCCAGCATGAACATTGCCCAAAAGGCTGTTTTATTGGCCGCTGTGCACAAAGTTTTACAAGTGGAGGGCTGCTTGTTGCTGCACGAAGTGATGTTGGCACAAGACTGTGCGCAAACTAGTGTGGATTACCCTACCCCTTGGGCTGATCAACACGATCATAGCCACTTGAGCCATTGGCCAGATTTTATGCAACTAGCCCATGCAATCGGCTTTAAACTAATTAAGTTTGAAGACAACACAATGGACGCATTGGAATGGTTGCATAAGGCACGAAATCAGCCGCCTTCACCACCTTTCACCCCCAATATTGCTCTGGGTCCCACGGCAGGTAGGATGAGCGCTAATATGCTGCGTAACTTACAGCAAGGTCGGTTGCAAATTGTCAGCGCTTTATTAGTTAAAGCATCGTCTTGATGTCGGCATCTAGGTCCTTTTTGGGGTGCCAGTGGTTGATCAGGTTGGCCACTAACATCAGCGCCCCGCCTGCAATCACCGCCACATCAAAAGGTTCGCCATACATTAACACGCCAATAATGGCGATGATGGGCAGGCGCAAAAAGTCCAGGCTAATGACCACACTCACATCGGCCAGCTGCATGGATTTAGAGATACAGTAATGGGCGGCTAAGCCCGTTAAGGCCACCGCCATGACCCAAGGCCACATCCAAGGTTCGGGCATGGTCCAATCGGCGCCTGCCATTAATGCCCCTAGTGGCAATTGTATCAGGGTCATATAAAACACCACAGTTAGTGGATGTTCAGTGCGTAATAACGACTTATTAAAGATAAAGGTGAAAGCAAAGCACAAGGCGGCAATGAGCATGATGATCGCACCGCTATCTAGTATCTCCACACCCGGTTTAACAATGATTGCCACACCGAGTAAACCCAATGCCACGGCGGCTAACTTGCGACCCGTAATACGTTCACCCAAAAATATAGCAGCAATAATTAACACCCAAAGAGGCACAGTAAATTCAATAGCAAACACTTCGGCTAAAGGTAAAATGCCAATGCCAACAAGCCAGCTAAACTGGCCAACAAAGTGAAATAGGTTACGCCAAACATGAGTCTTCGTGCGCTGGGTGAACATTAATCTGGGGCGTTTGATCACGTTCATAATAATCACTAGTAGCACTAAACCCACCATACTGCGGATGGCCAGTAACTCAAATTTATCAATTAATCCGTCTAGCTCTCGTGCAGAAATGGCCATGAGACAAAAGGAAAAAATAGCCCCAGACATCCAAAGTATAGCGCGCATTATCGTGTCCTATGCATGTGAGTGGGCTGAACGGGGTAGATCTGGATCAATTAGACTCATTCCAGCGCGCATGACGGCATAAATCTGCCAGCCTGTGGCCACAGCACCCCACAACAAACCAATCACCACGCCTGCGTCTAAAATGGGACGCCAAGGCTGTGGCAAATTTAGGGCGATAAAAATAAATACCGCCACCATTATTAAAATAGTAAACGAAATAAGAGTGCGTTTGGTGGAGGCATAGACAAAACCCATAGCGAACAAAGGTGCCAATAACACCAACCAGGGCTTGGGGTTGTTTTGCAACCAAAGCAAACGAGCGGCAACACGAGGCGAAAAGGCCTGCTGAAAACCTTTGTAACCCTCTGAGTAAGCCATAAACACAACCCACACGGATAACACCACATAATGCCAAGTTTGGGCGGGGTAATGTAGGAACTCTAGTGCAATATTAGACAAGCGCACCACAGAGGTTAGCAGTAATCCAACGACCCCAATCGCACCCCAGAAAAAACCAATCCGACCTAACATAATGCCATAAACCTGAAGCCCATAAAATCAACCCGCATTCTAACACAGAGGTCTTTCCTAAGCGCCTTTCTAGGGCCATAATAAGCACCTTACTTACTAACTATTAGCCGGACATCAATTATGCGCCGCCGACCTCGCCAAAGCCGTAACATTGACCACAGTATTGCCTCGCCTTGCATCAAAGTATGCCAATTTAAGAGTGACGAATTGGTGTGTAAAGGCTGTTACCGCAATCAAAATGAGGTGAGAAACTGGATGATTATGAGCAAAGAAGAAAAGTTACACGCCTTGGCCCAGGTGCAACTTAGAAAAGACAATCCTTAAACTCACATTAATCGGTCGAAGATGTGGCATAGACAATTCAACAACCAGATTAAACCTAATTCAAGTCATCAGGGTTGCGCTTTGGATTAGTGCGGGTCTGCATGTTTTGGGCAAGCGAAGTTAATGGACTTCCTGTTGCATCAAAATTGTCATGCCCCAGCCAGTGCTCAATAATCGAACGTACCTCTGGCCACTCAGTATCCAGAATAGAGTACCAAGCTGTGTCTCTGTTTTTACCTTTAAAAATGAAGTGATTATAAAAAACACCCTCAAACCTAAACCCCAAACGTCTGGCCGCCGTTCTAGATTTTTGGTTGAGTGAATTACAGCGCCACTGCATGCGTCGATAATTCAAATCATCAAAAGCGTGACTTAACATCAAAAACAGGGCCTCAGTTGCAGCCCGTGTTCTTTGCAACTCTGGCGCGAACCATATGTGTCCAATTTCGGTCACTCCATGTTGCGCATTATTGTCTAAAAAACTCGCTTGACCACATGCCCTGCCCGATTGCTTTGAGCGGATAGCGTAGAATATGGGGTCAGTGCTGGCAGATTGAGAGCGCAATACTTCTTTATAGGCATCCACATTAGGCCATGGCCCATAGGTGAGGTAATCCCAAATGGCCAAGGCTTCTGGTGACTCATGACTTGCAATATAGAGTTGCTCAGCATGGAGTAGCGCGTTTTGTGGTTCTAACACCACTTCACGACCTACCAACTCTACCCTAGAGGGCAACAAAGCCGGTGGTGGGAGGCTAACACGATGACCAGACAGTGGTCGCGGAAAAATGTCTTCATAGCCTGCTGGTTTGTGCATAGTGCGACTCCTTAATAGACTGAATATTTACTGGTATTAAAAACTATATTAATGGCAATAAAAGTCGTTTACAGCCGCTACTGTCTCGCTCAAACCGACGCTTTTGATGAGAGAAAACGTTTATTACGTCGATAGGGGAATACGTCTTTCACCTGCCCATCTACAATATCTCGCTGCAAAGACTGCCAGTAATCAGCATCAAAAATATCACTGTGTATTTGGCGAAATATCTTGGCTATGCGGGGTCGACCTGCTAAAAAGACATGGAACTCTTCTGGAAAAACATCGTAGGGTCCTACTGAATACCATGGTTCACTCGCCAACTCTTGTTCTGGATACATGGCCTCTGGGATTTTGCGAAAGTTACATTCGGTCAGGTAACAAATTTCATCGTAGTCATAAAAAACGACACGGCCATGGCGGGTCACACCAAAGTTTTTAAATAACATATCGCCAGGAAAAATATTAGCGGCGGCTAGTTGTTTGATGGCGTTGCCATATTCATCAATGACATCGTACAGTTGTTCATCACTGGCGGTATCGATATAGATGTTGAGAGGGATCATGCGACGTTCTACATATAACTGTTCTATGACTACGTATTCGTCAACAATGTGGATCATGCTGGGCGCTACAGCAAACAACTCATCAATTAATTCTTGCGAAAAACGGTGTTTGGCAAAAGCAAAGTGTTTAAATTCTTGGGTATCTGCCATACGACCCACCCGGTCATGGACTTTTACCAAACGGTACTTTTCTTTTACCACCGCTTTGCTCATCGCTTTTGGCGGGGCAAATTTATCCTTAATGATTTTAAACACAATGTCTAATGAGGGTAGGGTAAATACGCTCATGACCATACCTTTAATGCCTGGAGCTATAATAAACTGATCATCAGAATCATCCATGTGATGCAGGTAGTCCCGCATAAATACTGATTTTCCATGTTTATAAAACCCAATGTTAGTATAAATTTCAGCTAAGGGTTTAGCCGGCAGGATTTGCTGTAAAAAGCCAACAAACGCAGCAGGCACTGGGGTTTCCACCATGAAATAAGAGCGGGTGAAACTAAAAATAATACTCACATCGTCTGGGTCTGTAATTAACGTGTCGGTGTAAATGCCTTGGGTTTCATCGTTCAATAAAGGAATAATAAACGGTTGAGAGTGGCTTGGATTGACTAATTGCCCTACTAGGTAGGCCCCTTTGTTGCGGTAAAAAATAGACTTTAGAATTTGTACCCGTGTTTGGGCACCAATGGCCATGCGAAAGTCAGTATTGTGTTTGATAATACGGACTAAGTTAATGACATCAAGGCGTTTATTAGCGTAAGGCACACTAAATTTGTAATCCTCCAGAATTTCATTGACCATGCTCACCACACCTTGACTAGCATCGTATTGTCGGTACATATCTTGAGCCAATACCTTGGGTGCTTGCTCTGTTGAACTAAACAGAAACATGCGGTGTTCACGCAAAGCACGGTGGCGAAAGGTACGACAGAAAATAGAGTTATAAAAGGTTTCAGCGAGCTCTGGGTCCGTGCGTTGGGGGGTTAATTTTTCAAATTCAAGTTTAACAGCCACCCATTCTCGAGCCTTTTCTTGCCCCAAATTTTCATCACTACGAAATAGATCAAGCCTTTTTGTGACCTCTGTCACCATTTCACCATAAAGATCGATGCGTCGCATGCCAATGGCTTGAACCTGTTGCCACAACGCCTGCTCAAAACGTTGCTTAGCGCCAGATGATATGTGCTCAAATTGACTACGGTACTCGGTAAAGCCTGCATCCATAATATGTGCAATCTTAGCGGCTTGTGCCCTGCTTAGTGGCATAAAAATTCCTTATTTTTCGTTTTCGAGACGCTGATGCTTAGTAACAATCTTGTCTAACACGCGGGCCACAGCAATAAATGCAAAGGTACCAGTAACAAAGCTGACCGCCCCAAAGCCTCGACTGCAATCCATTTTAGCCCCCGCCACATTTGCACTTTTAGCCCAATCGACACTCCCATCAGGCTGCGGATAATGCAGCTGTTCAGATGAACATACGCACTCAATTCTAAATCTACTTTTAAGATTTTTACTAAAGCCATATTGGCTGCGTAAAACCGATCTTAATTTAGCCGCCAAGGGATCCACTTTAGTCATGGCTAGATCCACTATTTTAACTTTGCTTGGGTCGCGCTGTCCTCCAGCGCCCCCAATAGTGATAATGGGAACACGCCGATGTTTGCACCAAGATACCATCATGGCTTTGGCCTTAATGGAATCACAGGCATCGATGACGTAGTCATAATCTCGATTTAAGCAAGCTTCTAGGTTGTTTTCACCCACAAATTCTTCAATTAAATTAACCTGACATGAAGGATTAATGTCTTTAATTCGGTCTGCCATGACCTCTATTTTTACTTGGTCAACGGTTGATAGTAGCGCCACTAATTGACGGTTAATATTCGATGCAGCGACATCATCCATATCGATTAGCGTGATTTGACCAACTCCAGAACGCGCCAATGCCTCAGCGACCCACGTACCCACACCGCCAATGCCAACCACACAAATATGTGCCTTACGGATGGCCTTGTAGCTGTCTGCTCCGTATAATCTTTCGACACCATCAAAACCTGGTTGTGCTTGAGTCATTAATTCAATTACATGTCTGTTAAACTTTCGTCCATTGTACCTGCTTGGGACCACATACAACCAGAAGACTGCGGGTTTTAAAGCATATTTAACTGATAATTTAAGGTCTAATTTGAGCTACCAAATTCCACAACTAAAGGACCAAGAGTTAGAGTTGACCCTAACCATCAAAAACAGTCGCTTTATTGCCAATTTACGTCATGCCAATGGGCGCGACGAATGTGATATTCATTTAAATGACATGCGCAGAAAATACCCTGACGCTAACCATCATTGCTGGGCTGTGGTGGCTGCAGCACCAGACAATAGTACGTATTGGGGTTTAAGTGATGCAGGTGAACCCTCTGGCACAGCCGGCAAACCCATGCTCCAAGTACTGAGTCATTGCGGTATTGGTGAAGTGAGCGTGGTGGTATGTCGTTATTTCGGTGGCACTAAACTTGGCACTGGTGGTTTAGTGAAGGCCTATGGTGAAGCGGTCAAACAGGTGGTGGAACAATGCCCAACCACATTAAAGCAAAGTTTAACTGAGCTGCACATCGAGTGCCATTATGACCTCAGTGGACAACTCGAATACCTTTGTAAAAAGCATGATGCCCTTATAAATCAAAGGCATTATAGCGACTCATTAAGCCTTAACGTCGCTGTGCCTAGCCTACAATTAAGCGCTCTTAGGGCCGATATAGCCGCCTTCACCTCAGTAAAGGTAAGCACCCAACGCGATTAAAGCCTGATGGTTAGAGTGACTGCAATATAGGGACTTAAGTATAGTGACTAAAATACAGGGACTGTAATAAAGTGACTAAAGTAAAATTAGTATCGTTCAAGAGTATTAGGTCATTGACTTAATAAAGGCATGCTGCACACTTATGGCCTCATAAAATAATGGCGTATGAGGGTAAAGCGCCCCAAAATGGCCACCATCAATTTCATAAAACTGTTTTTTGGATTTAATGCGGTCAAATATCTCTAACTGCACCTCACGTTTGATGTGCGGCATTTCATCTTCCTTACCCGTCATCATTAATACAGGCACTTCGATAAATGGGGCGGTAATAAACGGCGAAAAGGCGACTTCAGTCTTGGGAATAACTCGAGTTATGCTATTTTTCCAACCTGTGTTCCACTGACCTCCTTGATCGATAAACCAGCGAAAGGCTTGAATGGGTGTGAGTAAAGAGGGGTTTGTCTGTTGGTCAGAAGACACCACTGCCATGGGCCCTTCACGCGAAAGATCGTCCAATTTTTCAAACTCACCCTGATCAAAAGTGTGTTTAAGTATGTTTAAACTTTTTTCTGCGTTCTGAACTTTTAAAGTGGTTAGTCCGCAAGTGGCGGCAAAGCAAACCACCCCCGCTAAACCTTCAATAAGAGCACTAGCAACCAACACAAGCATGCCAGCAAAGCTATCACCCCACAAAATAATTTTCCCATTATGTAGCTGATGTTCAGATTTCAAAAAGGTCACAGCATCAGCAATGCCTCGCCCTTGAAGCCAAGGATTGATCGTTTGCTGTGTTTTACCATCGCTGCGACCAAAACCCGCATGGTCATAAACAAAAACATTGATGCCCTTGTTTTGAAATTCAGTGGCATAGTCTGCAAGACACATGGAAATCGTTGCTGAAGTGCCATGACACATGACAATGCACGGTGACAGAGATGCTTCCGAAGCAGCATACCAGCGGCCCCGAAGAATAGAGCCTTGGGAGATGAATTCTTTTTCAACAAACATTTTAATGCTTCCTTTTTTACCCACAGTTACTAAAATTGTGATCGTCTGTGACGACCCCTTTAGTTAACCAAGATGCACAAAAGTGAGTACAACAATTACCCATGAATGCATTTTGATGACTCTATATTTTGGTTTTTTGAAACCTAAATCTACGATATAAGCTACGTGGGTTAGGGGTTATTGCTTTTTAACAAACTGAGACTTTAATTTCATGGCCCCAACTCCCGGGATTTTGCAATCGATGTCATGGTCGCCATCCACTAAACGAATACCTTTCACCTTAGTGCCTACTTTTACCACTAGTGAGGAGCCTTTGACTTTAAGGTCTTTAATGACCGTAACGGTGTCGCCATCCTGTAAAAGGTTGCCATTACTGTCACGGGTTTGTTTACCATCTAAATGCTCACCACTACCCTCAGAGGCATCCTCAGAGGCCCTGACTGACCACTCATGGGCACATTCTGGACACATGTACTGGCCCGCGTCTTGGTATGTGTATTCAGAGTTACATTTGGGGCAGTGAGGTAAATTAGACATAAATAATCTCTTTTAAAGCCAGCCTATTTTTACCCCTAAGCTTAACACAAAAGCTCAGTGATATTGCTCCAGCCAGCAAGCCGCTTATGTACCAAAAAGTCTGAGCTACACCTGTTATTTTTAGCCAAGCACAGTAATCACTAAGCTCGGCCGATAAGTTGCTTGTAGTGCCTAAATTGAAATGCACCCAAAATAGCCGACAACAGAGCCAACACAAAGGTGAGTCTAATACCCACTGGATCGACAATCACTGCCCCTAAACTGATGAATACAATAATGAGTAGGGACCAACCATAGTCAACAATTACAAAAAACATAACCTCATGAGGTTTTATCTGTTGGCGAAGGGATGTCACTAAAAGAATCATGCCATTAACGACTAAAATAATACCAATAGAATGAATCAACATGGTTTTTTCAGTGCCGATCCACAAGTTAACCACATCAGTTTTGAGTAACATGACTAAACCCAAAGTTAGCCAAAAGCCACTATTGATTCGCAATAATACATTTAAACTCATGCTAACCTCGTAGGCGTCTTATTTTAAAACTACGGCCCTTAATCTTACCTTCACTGAGGCGATTAAAGGCTGTTTTACCATGGGCTTGGGTGACTGCTACATAAGCCCATTGGTCACCCACCTGTATTTTACCAATCTCTGAGGCAGGCATACCCTCATCTCCAGTTAAAGCCCCAACGATATCACCCGCCCTTACCTTTTGCTTTTTCCCACCACCAATTTGTAGAGTGATCATGGGAGCAACAAATGCAGGTTGGCGCAATAAGGCCAGAGGGGGCAAATTATCACGCTCCAGCTTTTGCTTGAGGTAGTCTTCTAACAACCCAATTTTGTGGTTTTCTTTTTGGGTATGCAACGTGCAGGCAATGCCCTGTGCACCTGCCCGTCCCGTGCGGCCAATACGATGGGTATGAACTTCCAATTCACGGGCAATCTGATAATTAATAACAAGATCCAAAGCTTCAATATCTAAACCCCGCGCAGCCACATCGGTCGCCACCAATATTGAGGCACTGCGATTTGAAAAACGCACTAAGGTTTGGTCCCGTTGCTTTTGCTCTAAATCACCATGCAAGGCTAAAGCTTCATAGCCCACCCCACGCAACTCATTAGCCACTTGGTCAGTTTCAATCTTGGTATTGCAAAAAATGAGCGTCGATTCAGGTTGATGGGCTTGTAATAAAAGTCTAACAGCCTCAATACGGCCATCGTCATTTTCAACCTCATAAAGGTTTTGAACGATGCTCTGATTGCTATGGCTATCCTGAACTTCAACCATCACCGGAGACTGCATGATTCGGTTTGCAGTGTGTTGTATTTTTGGCGGATAGGTTGCACTAAATAAAAGAGTTTGGCGCTGTTTAGGCATGTAACTGATAATGTCATCAAGGGCCTGTTGAAAACCCATATCCAGCATTCTATCAGCCTCGTCTAATACTAAAGTGGTGAGATTATCAAGATTTAGATTGGCTTTACGCAGGTGTTCTTCTACTCGGCCTGGCGTACCTACGATGATATGGGCACCATGCTCCAACGAACCAACTTGCGGCCCAAAAGCCATGCCACCGCACAAAGTGAGCACTTTTATATTATGAATACCACGGGCTAATTTACGTATTTCTACCGCCACTTGATCTGCTAACTCACGGGTGGGACACAAAACCAAGGTTTGCACTCGAAACCGTTTTACCTCAAGTTTATTTAATAAACCCAAAGCAAAGGTTGCCGTTTTACCAGACCCTGTTTTGGCCTTAGCAATGACATCCTTATTGGATAAAATTGATGGTAAAGCTTGCGCCTGAATCGGC
>DDCR01000145.1 GCA_002335115.1 Oceanospirillaceae bacterium UBA2001 | reverse complement strand
TGGTTCTGGGTGTTGGGGGTCTGCTTTAAGACTTCTGATCGAGCTGTGGTTTCTATTGTTCTTTGACTAAAAGAATAAGCAGAACGAGGGTTTATGGAGGCCTAACCCATACAAAGGAAATTAACATGACTAAAGTAAGTATGCGCGACCTGCTTAAAGCCGGAGCCCACTTCGGCCACCAGACCCGCTACTGGAACCCAAAAATGGGCCAGTATATTTTTGGTGCTCGTAATAAGATACATATCATCAACCTTGATCAAACTTTGCCAGCCTTGAACGAAGCCCTNNTACTTTAGCCGAATTATTAGAAGCTGGGGTACATTTTGGGCATCAATCTAGACGCTGGAACCCTAAAATGTTTCCGTATATTTATGCTGAACGCAATGGCATTCATGTTATTGACTTAGTTCAAACTGCAAAATTACTTACTCAAGCTTGTGCTTTTGTTCGTACTGCATCCGAAAATGGAAAAACTTTTCTTTTTGTTGGTACGAAGAGACAAGCAACTGAAGTTATTGCGCAAGAAGCGAGACGTGCCGGTGCTTTTTATGTAAATCACCGTTGGTTAGGTGGTATGTTGACAAACTATAAGACCATCCGTCAGTCAATTAATCGCTTTCGGACCTTAGAAACTCAGTTCAACGATGGTACCTCTGAGCAGTTAACGAAAAAAGAAGCGTTGATGCGTCAGCGCGAAATGGAAAAACTTGAACGTGCAATCGGCGGCATTAAAGACATGGGCGGTCTTCCAGACGCTTTATTCGTGGTTGATGTAGAGCATGAGCGCATTGCCATTAACGAAGCTAACAAACTGGGTATTCCTGTCATTGGGATCGTTGATACAAACAGCAACCCTGATGGCATCGATTATGTAATCCCTGCCAACGACGATGCGTTGCGCGCCATAGAAATTTACGTTTCTGCGATGGCCGATGCATGTGCATCAGGCAAAGACGACGGTTCCTCAGTCGCTGGCGAGTTCGTAGAAGTTGCTGAAGAAGAAGCGGCTGCGCCTGCCGAGTAAGTTTAAACCTTGGGTTTAGCATGGCGAATACACAAAAGGGAGCTTGGCTCCCTTTTTTTTAACAACGTCTAGATGGGCGTTGAGAACCTAATTTGAGGATTTTCTAATGGCTGCAATCTCTGCATCTATGGTTAAAGAACTGCGTGAGCGCACAAGCTTAGGCATGATGGATTGTAAAAAGGCACTTGTTGCTGCTGAAGGTAACATTGAGCAAGCGATTGAAGACTTGCGCAAATCCAGTGGCATGAAAGCCGCGAAGAAAGCAGGTCGGACTGCGGCTGAAGGTGTTGTTTGTGCAAAGGTTGCAGCTGACAACTCTTTTGGTGTGTTAGTTGAAGTGAACTCAGAAACGGACTTTGCTGCCCGTGATGAAGGTTTTTTAGCTTTTGTAACTCAGGTGACTGATGCAGCATTTGCTGCCAAGCAAGATGATATGGCCGTGTTAATGCAGGGTGATTTATCTGATGCGCGTGAGGCATTGGTGCAAAAAATTGGTGAAAACATCACTCCCCGTCGCATTGTCATGCTTGAAGCGGCTAATGTTGCTGCCTATGTGCACAGCAATAATAAAGTGGCCACTCTGATCGCCTTGACTGCTGGAGAAAGTGAGTTGGCTAAAGATATTGCCATGCATGTGACCGCCACTAATCCGCGAGTGATTAGTCGTGAAGACATGACGGTTGAAGAAGTGGACAAAGAAAAAGAAATTATCAAGGCCCAGCCAGACATGGCAGGCAAGCCAGACGCTATCGTTGATAAGATGATGATGGGACGCATTAACAAGTTCTTGGCTGAAAATAGCCTCACTGAGCAGCCCTTTGTCAAAAATCCAGATGAAAAAATCAGTGATTTATTGAACGCTGTATCCGCATCTGTGACTGCCTTCAATCGTTTAGAAGTTGGTGAAGGCATTGAAGTGGAAGAAGTTGATTTTGCAGCAGAAGTGGCACAGCAGCTGAAGGGTTAAGTTCTTATGCTTGAATAAAGCGTCGCCATAGTGGATGAGTCCAGTATGGTGGCGTTTTTTTTTGATATAAGTTCAAGGCTAACTTGCCCTTGGGCTGCTAATACGTCACTATTCTAGGGTTTTTAAAGTGCGACGCTTTGAGACCTGAAATGGGGTTTGTGTAGACTAATATTTTGGAGAAAATAAATGCCAGTTTCTGATAAGCGACAGCCTCGGTATAAGCGAATTTTGCTTAAACTGAGTGGAGAGGCGCTGATGGGCAGCGAAAACTTTGGTATTGATCCCAAGGTTTTAGATCGGATGGCCCTCGAGATTGGCCAGTTAGTAGGCATTGGGGTGCAGGTGGGCTTGGTCATCGGAGGTGGTAATTTATTTCGTGGTGCTGCCCTGAGTGAAGCAGGAATGGATCGTGTAACGGGCGACCATATGGGCATGCTGGCGACCGTCATGAACGCTTTAGCCATGCGTGATGCCTTAGAGCGCTCTAATATTACTACTCGGGTGATGTCTGCAATCCCAATGAGCGGGGTAGTAGATCATTATGACCGCCGCAATGCCATGTTATATTTGTCACAGGGCAATGTGGTTATTTTTTCTGCAGGCACTGGTAACCCTTTTTTTACTACGGATTCAGCAGCTTCATTACGTGGTATAGAAATTGAAGCAGACGTGGTCCTGAAGGCCACAAAAGTAGATGGGGTTTATGATTCTGATCCGGTTATAAATTCCCATGCGGTCAAGTATGACTACATCACCTTTGATGAAGCAATCGAAAAGCAATTAGGTATCATGGACCTTACGGCCATGTGTTTATGCCGTGATCAAGAGATGCCCGTGCGGGTATTTAATATGAATAAACCAGGGGCCTTGGTCAATTTAGTGGTGGGTGGTCACGAAGGCACCTTGGTCAATGTGACAATGCCAAAAGGCGGAGAATGAAATGATTAATGATATCCAGCAAGATGCTGATAGCCGCATGGACAAGAGTGTAACGGCCCTGAGTGAAGCTTTTAAACGCATCCGCACAGGCCGTGCTCATCCAAGTATTTTAGACAGTGTCATGGTGTCTTATTATGGGAGTGATACTCCTCTTAACCAATTGGCTAATATCTCGGTTGAAGATGGTCGCTGTTTAGCCGTATCACCGTGGGAAAAGCCCATGGTGCCCGAGATAGAAAAAGCCATTATGAAAGCTAATTTGGGGCTCAACCCATCAACCTCTGGGGATTTAATTAGAGTCCCTATGCCAGCGCTAACAGAAGAAACTCGGAAAAGTTTTATTCGAGGCGCCCGTGAAGAAGCTGAAAAAGCCCGCGTGTCTGTGCGCAGTATTCGTCGAGATGCCAATGGAGACATAAAAGAGCTCTTAAAAGACAAGGATATCTCAGAAGATGATGCGCGCCGTGGAGAAGATATGGTGCAAAAGGTCACAGACGCCCATGTGGCAAAGATCGAAGCCGCGCTCATTGCCAAAGAAAAGGATTTGATGGAGGTCTAATCGATATCACTCTGTCTAATCATGCTCACCCAAAGGATTAAAACATGACCGACCCGCGTCACACTATTTTAGCCCAAAAGCTGGAAGTGCTGCCCGAGCATGTCGCCATTATCATGGACGGTAACAATCGATGGGCTAAAAATCAGAATTTAACGGGTGTGGCGGGCCATAAAGCAGGAGTGGGTGCTGTTAGGGCAGTGATTGAAACTGCGGTGCACTATAAAATTCCAGCCCTGACTCTTTTTGCTTTTAGTAGTGAAAATTGGCGCAGGCCTGCCCTTGAAGTGAAAGC
>DDCR01000118.1 GCA_002335115.1 Oceanospirillaceae bacterium UBA2001 | reverse complement strand
CTATGTTTCAAATATAGAGGGGCAGGCTTTTACACCGGTCGACCCTCCTGTTGCACTGGCATCGTCTGAGCCTGCAAATGGAGCTATTTTTCATTCATCTCAGAATGGGCTTTTTGCAACAGATCAACGCGCAAGGCGTGTTGGAGATATACTGACAGTTAGCTTTAATGAAACTTATTCTGCTACCAAGGCGCAAACGGCCAGTTCAACAAAAGCAGATAATTTTGCTGTAACACTCCCAACTGGGTTACCAAATATACTTACTGGTGGTTTTGACAAAGATGCTGCTGGAAATGGCGCCGGTCTCTCTGCGGGAACGGCACGCAGTTTTGCAGGTGCTGGCAATGCAGTTCAGTCTAATTCATTCTCAGGTCTTTTGTCGGTGACCGTTGTACGGGTTTTTGAGAATGGCAATATGGAAGTTGCCGGACAGAAAGAGTTAATGCTCAACAATGGAAATGAATATGTTCGAGTTCGTGGTGTTGTCCGCCCCGAGGATGTCTCGGCTACTAACATAGTTTCGTCAAATCGTCTCGCTGATGCACAAATCCGTTACACGGGATCTGGACAGCTTGCTGATTCGTCAAAGCAAGGTTGGCTTAGCGAGTTCATGCGCACTGTTTCGCCGTTTTAAAGGGATGAGTAAATTGCTCCGTAGATTTTATATTTTTGGAATATTGATGTGCTCATGCCTAATTTTTTTGACGGGGTTTGCAAAAGCCGATCGTTTAAAAGATATGACCTCAATTGCAGGCGTTAGATCAAATCAACTAGTTGGCTACGGGCTCGTGGTTGGATTGGCAGGCACCGGTGATGGAAATGCTGTCCTTACACAGCAAGCAATGCAGTCAATGATCAGTCAATTTGGAGTTGTTACGAATGCGTCTGACATGAATGGCAAAAATGCAGCTTCTGTAATCGTCACGGCCGATCTTCCAGCATTCATTAAGCCTGGGCAAAAATTGGATGTTGTTGTTTCAACGGTTGGACAGGCCAAATCCCTGCGCGGAGGAACACTATTAATGACCCCATTGCTTGGCGCGGATGGCGAGACCTATGCAATCGCTCAAGGCAATTTGATGGTAGGTGGACTTGGTGTTGCTGGCGGTGACGGCTCTTCTTTGACGGTAAATGTGCCTACGGTAGGACGCATTCCAGGTGGTGGTTCAGTTGAACGGATGATTGAAAACACATTTTTGGAAAATGAAAATCTTCTACTTAATTTGCATCAGGGCGATTTTAGTACTAGCACCAGAGTTGCCGAGGCAATCAATGAAATTTTTGGCGAAGGGGTTGCGGTACCGCTGGACTCAACCTCAGTTAAGGTACGTGCTCCTGTAAATCCAGCTGAAAAAGTTTCATTTGTTAGTCTCTTAGAAAATATCCAAGTTGATCCTGATCGCCCCCGTGCCAAAGTTGTTGTGAATGCGCGAACAGGGACCATTGTTATCGGTGGTGATGTCCGGGTTTTACCAGCGGTCGTTACGCATGGCTCGCTCACAGTTAGAGTGAAAGAGGATCAAGAAGTCACGCAAACACAGGCGTTGGCTGTTGCAGATGGTGTGGCGGCAACAGTTCCGGGTGAGGCTGTCGTGACGCCAGACACAACAATTGAAGCAACCGAAGAGCTTGCAAGAGCATTTGTTTTTGACCCAGGTGTGGAACTTTCTTCAATTGTAGATGCATTGAACGCTGTCGGCGGCACACCATCTGATCTAGTTGCAATTTTAGAAGCTTTGCGCGAAGCGGGTTCGCTTCGTGCTGAGCTGATAATCATCTAGGAGACATGAAAATGGAAGCCCTTACCACAGTAAGTCCAAAAGTGAGCGCGTCGCTAGCACAAAAACATCAAGTAGCAAAAGATCTCAGAGATGTCGCCGAACAGTTTGAAGCTTTGTTTATTCAACAAATCCTAAAGCAAGGCCGTGCAGCAAAGTTAGCGGAAGATATTCTGGGTGGTGAAGCCGTCGACACGTATACAAGTATGCTTGATCAAGAGCGCGCTACACAACTGTCCAAAACAGTAAACTTGGGCATTGCTGAAGCTTTGGTCTCTCAATTTGAACACATAACCTCAGCGCCTTCTGATTATTAATTGGTAGAGTAGAATGTCTAGTTTATTTGATGTTGGTAAAAGTGCTGTTCAGAGTTATCGCCAAGCTTTGGCGGTGACTGGGCAGAATATTGCCAACATAAACACTGACGGTTACAAACGACGAACTGCTGACCTAGAGGAGGTGTCAGGCAGCCAGGGTGGTATAACAAGCCTTGCTAGTCAATCTGGATTAGGTGTCAGGGTTTCAGATATTAGGCGCGCATTTGATGGGTTTTTATTGAGTCGAGCTAATAACACAAACGCCAGCTTCCAGAAGGTTGATGCCTTCGTCAGAAATTTACAGCAAATAGAAAACATTATGCTTCCCAGTAAGGGGGGGTTAAATGAGCAAATAGGCCGTTTTTTCTCTTCCCTGTCTGACGTTGCTGCCTCTCCAACAGATATAGCGTCTAGGGCTGTGGCATTGGAAGTTGGCAAGTCTTTGGTTGCCTCTTTTCAGGGTTTGGCATCACAGTTAAAACAATTTCAACTTTCATCAATTTCACAGCTTCAAGCGGGAACAGAGCAGCTATCGGTTCTTGCAAAAGAGCTTGCATCAATCAATTCACAAATCTTATCTTCCGGCCAAAGTGGTCAAACACCGAATGCTTTATTAGATTTGCGCGACAAGACGATAGGCCAAATGTCCGCCTTTTCCTCAATTTCAGTCAGTTATTCGGGCCTTGGTGTTGCAACTGTTAGTTTAGGGCAATCTGGTATTGGGCCAATTTTAGTCGATGGAAGTAAATTCAG
Organism: Oceanospirillaceae bacterium UBA2001; assembly: GCA_002335115.1. Lineage (GTDB taxonomy): Bacteria > Pseudomonadota > Gammaproteobacteria > Pseudomonadales > Balneatricaceae > Njordibacter. The sequence continues at coordinate 17 of DDCR01000118.1, read as the reverse complement.
ATCTCTTGGCTATATTG
>DDCR01000169.1 GCA_002335115.1 Oceanospirillaceae bacterium UBA2001 | reverse complement strand
AGCAGATAAGAAAGCAGCAGATAAAAAGGCTGCAGAGCAAAAAGTGGCACAAGAGTTAGCTGAAGTTGAGCAAGCGTTAAACGACTTATTAGATGATGAAGACGCGCAGATGCAAGCCCTTGAGCAAGAAGCAACCAATAGTCAAGCGGTGGCATCTGCAGTAAACTACATTAGGAACGAAATTATTCAGCGCTGGGTGAGACCTGCCAATGCGCGCACTGGAATGGTGGTTGAGTTGGTTATTCACTTAGTACCTACGGGCGAAGTGGTTGATATTGAAATAAGATATCAAGATGATAGTGCCACAGATGCCTTTGTAGCATCGGCGGTGAAAGCGGTTAGAAAGGTGGGGCGCTTTGATAAGTTAAGCCAACTCAAAGCTGGCTTATTCGATGCTAATTTTCGTGAATTTAACTTTTTGTTTAAACCAGAGGACCTGAGACTGTGATGCGAGTAGAAAAAGTGATTCGAATGACTCAAAGAATAACAAGGGTAAGGTTTTTTTCGGTATTTTCATCTGCAGCTTTTACCTTGTTGTTTTCCCTTTCAGCTTGGTCGTCAAATCTAGTGATAGAAATAACTCAAGGCGTAGATAATCCCGTGCCAATTGCTGTGGTTCCATTTCAATGGTCAGGTGATCGAGCTCTAAATGAGGATGTGGCCCAGGTTATTGATGCAGACTTGGAGCGCAGTGGTCAATTTAAATCCTTGAAGCGCTCATTAATGTTGAGTTTTCCTTTTCAAAAAGAAGATGTTTACTTCCGCGATTGGCAATACTTGGCGACTGAATATCTTGTCATTGGTCAAGTAGTGACTACTGACACTGGGGGCTTTCAAGTCGATTACCAACTCTTCGATGTACAACGCCAAGAGAGTATCGTAAGTGGTCGCTTTGCTGGTGGTAAAAACGACCTTCGGGCTCTAGGTCACTCCATCAGTGATGCGGTATACGAGGCCTTGACTGGTCTCAAAGGCGCTTTTAGAACTCGCATAGCCTATGTTGCTGCAGATAAAAAAGTTAACCCAAGCTACTATAAACTCTTAGTTGCAGACTCTGATGGATATAATGCGAAAGAAATTCTAAAGTCTAATCAGCCGATCATGTCACCCTCATGGTCTCGTGATGCAACGAAGTTGGCTTATGTTTCTTTTGAAACTAACCGTCCTGCGATTTATATTCAGGACATCACTACAGGACAAAGAGAGCGTATTAAATCGTTTAAAGGCATTAATGGGGCGCCAGCTTGGTCCCCTGATGGGAGTAAATTGGCAATGGTGTTGTCTAAAGATGGCAATGCAGAAATCTATACCTTAGATTTGGCGAGTAAACGTCTAACTCGAGTGACTAAGCACTACGGCATCGATACAGAGCCTTCTTGGAGCGTAGACGGGAAGAATATTCTTTTTACTTCAGATCGAGGGGGTAAGCCACAAATTTATCAGGTAACGTTAGAATCAGGTTGGGTAGAACGTTTAACCTTTGAAGGAGACTACAACGCCCGTGGTAGTTTAACCCATGATGGTCGGTTTTTGGTGCTTGTTAGTCGTCATGATGAACAGTTCCACATTGCCGTGCAAGACCTGCAGCGCGGCACTATGGCCTTGTTAACCAAAACAAGTTTGGATGAGTCTCCTAGCGTGGCACCCAATGGCAGTATGGTGATGTATTCTACCCAAGTGGGTGGACGAGATATCTTGGCAGCAGTGTCAATAGATGGAAAAGTTAAGTTCAATATACCGGCCAACGAGGGAGTAGTTAGGGAGCCCGCTTGGTCACCTTACTTGAATTAGGCGTAATGAGGCCATAAGGTCTAGTGGTGGGGATATTATCTATGCTAGAATCCCCGCACAGATGTATTAATAATTAAAAAGTTCTATAAGGAGCAAATCCATGCAAGTGGTTAACTTAAGTAAAATTATCGCCTCCAGTGTTTTGGTAGCTTTTTTAGCCGCCTGTAGTTCTACTGGCGAGACCACGGATGCAAGCGCCAGTGCTCAAGCAGCCCAAGTCGCTGCAGAAGCAGCTTCACTAGCCCAGACTCAAGCAGACGCGCAAGCGCTCAAAGATGCACAGGCTGCGGCAGCGGCAGCGGCAGCAGCGGCATTGATAGAGGCTCAAGCTTTGGCAGATGCTGAGGCGGCCCAGCAGGCTGCGGATAACGCCGCTGCACAATTGGCCGCGCAAAAGCAGCAGGCTCAAAAAGCTGCCCAAGCTTTGGCCCATGTCATCTATTTTGACTTTGACCAGTCGACCATTAAAGCAGAGTTTCGTACAGCATTGAATGGCCATGCTGCGTATTTAAGTCAAAACCCTTCAGCAAAAATTGTGCTAGAAGGACATGCGGATGAACGAGGAACGAGGGAGTACAACATTGCTCTTGGCGAGCGCCGTGGTAATGCTGTAAGCCGTTATCTAGTGGTCCAAGGTGTTTCTATAGGAGCAATCGAAGTAGTTAGCTTTGGTGAAGAACGTCCTGTCAATTCAGGCAGTGATAGCGCTTCTTTGGCCGAAAACCGTCGGGTAGAAGTACGTTACGTTAACTACTAACGACTGCTAGGGTCTACCAAAACGAAGTAGGCCTTTACCCGCCCTAAATACCATCGTTGTGCTCGCCACATCGGTGGTTTTTTGTTTATTAATTCGGTCATTTTTGAGGTTGGACTGCATGTCTCAAACTAATAATCCTTGTGCATTATTAATTTTTATTATGGCTGTGTCTGTTGAAGTCAGCGCTAATACTGTACCGGTTACTGATTTGGTCAATGACACTGCAGCTCAGTCTAATCCTTCCCTTCAGTCCATGCAGGCTAACCCCATTGCTCCGGTCACAGTGGATTTAGCAACCAACACAGGTAACACCAATGCCAATGCACAAATCTTTGACCTGGTCGAAATGTTACAACAAGAAGTTCAACAACTGCGTGGTCAAGTCGAAGAGCTTAGCTATAATTTAGGAAAACTCAAAGAGGACCAAAAGCAACGTTACTTAGACCTAGATCGTCGTATTGTTAGCTTATCGACTGCCACTCCAGTGACAAAAGAGTCCCGAGTAGTGTCTGCAACTGATCAAACAACGCAGCTGCAAACTGTTGCTAGTCAAGTTAATGACAGTTTAACAGCTGTGCCTGTCACACCTGCGACTGAGACATCTACAACTGAAACACAAACCCTAGCAGTGCAAGCACCAAGTGATCCAGAAGCTGCCAAGGTCGCTTATAAAGCTGCATATGCGCTTATTAGAAAACGTCAGTTTGATGCTTCAGTTGTCGCACTATTAGCTTTTGTGAAAAACTTTCCACAAAGTGATCTTGTTGGCAATGCGTATTATTGGTTAGGAGAAGTCTATATGGTGCAAGGCGATGCATCTTTAGCAGTCGTATCTTTTGAATATGTGATTTCTAAATTTCCACAACATAGAAAAATTCCAGACGCGCTTTATAAAGCGGGAGTAGCTTACCAAAATACAGGTAACGTTGATAAAGCTAACCAACTGCTGCAGCGGGTTTTAGCTGAGTATCCAGAGTCATCAGCAGCGCGTTTAGCCCTAGAAAAAGTAAATTAATATGTCTGACTCTAATGCTTTTACGATGACCCCTAAAGACATTTCGGCAAGGGTGTTGGTGCAAGAACATTTGGCCCATGAACATCTAAAGAATATGCCCTCTATTGTCGATGTAGGTGCACAAAAAAAACGTATCAAACGCTTACTTAAACAACAAAATGCTACCTTGGTTGCCCATTATTATACTGATGCCTCAGTTCAAGAGTTAACTGAAGAGACAGGAGGCTGTATTTCAGATTCTTTGGAAATGGCTCGTTTTGGTAGCCAAACTGCAGCCTCTACGCTCATTGTTGCTGGCGTTCACTTTATGGGTGAAACAGCAAAAATACTCAGTCCCGAAAAACGTGTTTTAGTGCCCACTTTAGAAGCCACATGCTCACTTGATATTGGCTGCCCAGCGGATGAGTTCACAGCCTTTTGTGATGCACATCCAGACCATACAGTTGTAGTTTACGCCAACACCTCGGCAGCTGTTAAAGCACGCGCAGATTGGGTTGTGACTTCAGGTATTGCAGTAAAGTTAATGGAACACTTGGCGACAGAAGACAAACCTATTATCTGGGGTCCAGACCAGCATCTGGGGCGTTACATTGCCAAACAGACGGGCACTGACATGTTGCTTTGGCCTGGATCATGTATTGTACATGATGAATTTAAAGTGCTCGGAGTAGAACAGCTGAAACAGGTATACCCTGATGCCGCTCTGCTAGTTCACCCTGAGTCTTCTTATGCTATGGCTGAAATTGCAGATTTTGTGGGTTCAACCACGCAGTTGATCAAAGCGGCACAAGAGATGCCTAACAAAGAATTCATTGTCGCAACAGATCGTGGCATCTTTTATAAAATGCAACAGGCTGCGCCTGATAAACTGCTAATGGAAGCACCTACGGCTGGCAAAAGTGCGACGTGCCGCAGTTGTGCCCATTGTCCTTGGATGGCCATGAATGACCTCGACAAGATAGAGCAAGTGTTACTGCTTGGGCATAATGAAATTATTATTGATCCAGCTTTGCAACAACAGGCCTTAAAACCGCTGCAACGACTCATGGATTTTGCCGCAGCTAGTTAAACTTGGCTTGGTCATTGATAAGGCGCAAGGCTTTTTCCCGTTGCAATGACAAAGACCCAGCTTGGGTATCTGTTTGTTGCTGACTGGCGTATTGGACTTGTTTCAGAGCTAGTTGAGCTTCCCCCCGTAATAAATGCCACTCAGACTGTGCCATATGATTAAGCTGTAATCGCTGGTCCAAGATGCTCCATTCAGCCACTGTTCGCCAACCGATGGCCCAGGTCGGTTGAGCGTCGAGTAGGGCCAATAAAACTTGCATAGAGGCCTTAGGCTTGGCCGCTTGGCGCAAGGCTAAAGCATTAATCCATAGCGACAGACTATCGTCTCGACGCTGAAGCCTTCTCGACTTCAATTGCTCTAATACGGCTTGGGTTTGGTTTTGGCTGAGTAAGTTGTGCATCCAGCTGTACCAAATTAGTGTTGCATTGGGGTGTTGTATTGATAAGGCTTGCAGTTGTTGAGTCGCTTGCTCTACTTCCCCTGTTGCGATGTTGCTAAGCGCTTGTGTGTAAGCGACTAAAGTCCCATAATTATTGTCCAAAGGATCAAATTTGAGTTTTAGCTGATCAAGAGAAAGCTTAGGCGCTTTAGACAGTTGAGCCGTTTGATAAATTTTCAATAGCTCAAAGCCAAGGTCAAAGCCATGTCTTTTTGGGCTAGGTTGATTGATTAATATGCGCTGGCTAATGTCAGCCACGCGTTCATTGTTTATTGGATGGCTTCGAGCCCACTCCCACATTGGAGATTCTTTAACAAAGGGCGATTGCAAACGTTCTAATAAGCTTTGCATATGGTTTACATCAAATGGACTTTGCTCCATTAATTCAAAGCCAATGCGATCTGCTTCCCGCTCATGAATGCGGCTATATTTAAGTTGGCTGCGCTGCAGCATCGACTGAGTGGCATAAAATCCAGCCTCACCAATGTCGCCACTTACGTTGCCTGCCATCCAAATGGATGCTAGAAATGCACCCATATAAAATGGCATCTGGGCTTTTTCTTGGGCCTGAGTCTGAACGTAATGCCGCAAGCTAAGATGAGCCACCTCGTGGGCTAGAACAGCCACCAATTCGTCTATTGCCCCAGCCTGCATAATGAGCCCAGTATTGACTCCTATAATGCCTCCAGGGGCGGCAAAGGCATTAATGTTTTTATTGCGAATAATAAAAAGGTGAGTGTTTTTTTTATTAAGTTGACTGCGACTAATCAAGGGTTGGGTTAAATCATTAATGAACTTTAGTGCGGCCAAATCGTCCCATAAGGGTAACTGTTGTCGTATACTACCCGCGATAACATGACCAAAGCGATATTCATCGTCTAGGCTCATGTGAGCAGAACTATGGGTGTTAATGATGGGTAAATTAGTGGCGTGAGCGGTTGGCAAAAGACCTGTCATTGATAAGGTGGCTAAGCATATGACTAACCAGCCACATCTCATGCGTAATAAAGGGTTAATAAAATATATTAAGCATAGATAGGACTGGAGAGCCCCTTGACCTATAATGTAGCGTCTCATTGCAAAATTCCTTTCAATGAAGATGAGATATAGTATGGACGATAAAATGTCGTTGAACACATTACCGTGGCAGCAACTGCTAGATACCCAAGGTTTGCAATGTCCGTTGCCTCTGTTGAAGGCGAAACGAGCTTTAAATCATCTAGAAGTGGGCCAAAAACTTAAAGTGCTGGCAACAGATGCGGCTTCCCAAAAAGACTTTGCCGTTTGGGTTCAACTCGTTGGGCACACGTTGCTTCAAAATGAGTGTATTGATGGAGTTTATCATTACCTCATTGAAAAAAATTAGGATAACACATGTTTAAAGTATTCCGTTCTTGGTTAGATCACTTTTTTGCTGATGAGCAGGCGCTGCTTTTATTGGTTTTGCTAGCTGCTGGTTTAACTACGATTTTGATGTTTGGAGCCTCTCTCGCGCCAGTCATAACCAGTATGATTTTGGCATATTTGACGCTCGGATTGGTAGAGTGGCTGGAGCGTTTTGGGGTTAACCATTTGCCAGCCGTATGGGGTATCTATAGTTTATTTATTGCCTTGCTCTTAACCTTTGTGTTTATTGTATTACCCTTATTGTGGCAGCAAGCAACAGATTTGCTTAGCAATTTACCACTCATGCTAGAAAAATTAATGGACTTGTTCATGCTATTGCCAGAGCAATATCCAGAGCTGGTCAATGCTAACCAAATTAAACAACTTGCTGATGCAGCGATGGCTGAGGTTGGCAACTCAGGCCAATTATTAGTGTCTTTTTCATTGGCATCGATTGGCCAATCACTCACTTGGTTAGTGTTTTTAGTTCTAGTACCCATCTTAGTGTTTTTCTTTCTAAAAGATGGCCACATGATGGTGCTTTGGTTCACTTCATTTTTACCTTTAAAACGCAACATTCTAAGTCATGTGTGGCTTGAAATGGATCAACAAATTGCTAATTATGTGCGTGGAAAAGTGGTTGAAATTGCCATTGTCGGTAGCGTTACCTATGTTGCTTTTTTATGGTTTGGCTTAAATTATGCGGCTTTACTTGCCGTCATTGTGGGAATATCGGTTCTCATCCCATATATAGGCGCAACTCTTGTCACCATTCCCGTTGCATTGATTGGTTATGTGCAATGGGGCGTTTCTACAGAATTTTACACCCTCATTATTGTTTATGGCATTATTCAGGCCTTAGATGGCAATGTGCTTGTCCCTTTGTTGTTTTCAGAGGCAGTTAATTTGCATCCAGTTGCTATTATAGTAGCCGTGTTGTTCTTTGGCAGTATATGGGGCCTTTGGGGTGTGTTTTTTGCTATTCCCTTGGCCACCTTAATTAAAGCCGTAATGAATGCTTGGCCTAAGAAGTTGGTAACTGGCTAAGGTAATCTAATACAAGCTGAGCGTGTTGGTCTACTTTGACCGCACGCCACTCTTGCATAAGCATCCCTTCTGGACTGATAACAAAAGTACTTCGATCAATGCCCAGGTATTCTTTGCCGTATAGTTTTTTCAACCTAATGACATCAAATAACTGGCACAAGGCTTCGCTCTCATCACTGATGAGTTCAAAATTGTACCCTTGTTTGGCTTTAAAGGACTCATGCTTTTTTATCGTGTCTCTAGAAATACCAAATATTTTACAATTGAGTTGTTCAAACTCACTGAGTAAAGCATTGAAATCATGGCCCTCTGTAGTACAACCGGGAGTTGCATCTTTTGGATAGAAATAGAGCACTATAAATTGACCTTTTAACTGATCTAAATTAAATTCAATATTGCTAGTGGCTGGGGCTTTGAAGGGGGGCACTAATTGACCAATAGTCAGGCTCATATGGGTAGTCTCAGTTAAAAGTGTTATCATAGGGGTTTGGTGCCATCTTAAACAATTGGACGACATTTTGAAACAACAAGGTTATACATCAGCGCATATCTTCCCACTAATTTTGGCCTCTGTGTTACTTACGGCATGCTCCGCGACTCCCTTTCTTAGCGATAATCAAGACAGTATTCTCAGGGATAAAAGCTTAGATTACGCACAATCTACAGTTATTGATCGTATCAGTGTGCCAGCAGGTTTAAATGATGCTCAAGTTCAAAATGATTTACTAATCATTCCTGCGGCCCAGCAGTCAGGTGCCCCCGCAGGCATCGAAGAGGCGCCAAGGCCCGACTTTGTGTTTGCTCAAGCAGGCAGTCATTCAGCCCGTCTAATAGGGGGTGCTAGTCAACAACGGATTAGTGTGGCTGGTAGCTTAGCTAAGGTGCAAGGTCATGTGGCGCAATTTTGGTCCAACCAAGGTATTGCCATAGAAAAAGACGCGAGTGATCAAGCAGTTGAAACAGAATGGTTTTCCCTCTCAGAAAAAGCGCCTTCAGATAATTTTATAGCTCGTTGGATTCGGAGCCTCACTAAATCTGATGAAGATATTGCTTATGGTCGAGTGAAAGTTGAACTCACTGAGATAGCACCCAACAGAGTTGAGCTGTCTTTGGATTTTTTACAATTGACTCAGCTTGAAATTGAGGATCAAAAAGAGATTGATTGGGAAGCTACTGGCCGCGCTTTAGATAATGAATCAGAGATTACCTTTGAACTACTGCGCCACCTCAGCCAAACAGCGTTAGTCGTGCAAAAAACGGATGAAACTAAATTGTACCAAGTACCTTTATTGGGTAAAGACCAATTTGGGCGGCCCCTAGTTCAGCTTAATATGAATTATGACCAAGCCCTGACCAACGTACTTAAGGCTATGGCATCCTTTGATGTGGGTAGTTATGACGAGATTGCTAAAAAGATTTACTTTACCCACACAAGTCACCTGCGTTCAAGTCAAGCCACAGAATCTGCATCAGAAGGTGTTTGGGGATGGTTTAAAGATTTACATTCAGGTAGTAAAAGGGAACCTGGAACAAAGGTTAAGGTCAATCTGTTGGGTGGCAAAGACGAAGATACGACGGCAGAGCGTCCCATTTATTCATCTGACCCAGAAATAGCTGCCAAGGGGACAAGCCTGGAAGACAAGAAAGGCTATAAAGTTTGGTTAGGTGGCAAAGTGATTTATGTGTTTGAAGATGATGATCAAGGTGACGTGAGTGAAACAGGGGAATACACTTATATGGGATCTTTCCAGTTACACTTTGAAGAAACACTCAATAGTGTCTATGTCCAAGTATTAAATGATCAGGGTCAGCCTGCACGTAATGTGTATGCAGAAGAAATTCTATGGCGCTTACAACAAACATTAGCCGATTAATTAATCCCCATTGGAAGTCTAGGCCATGCAAGTAGTACTTTTAGACGCAGAAACATTAGGCCCAGACGATTTAGACTTTAGCCCGCTAAGTGCCGTGAATCATGATTTATGCTGTCATCAGAGCACCCAACCTGATGAGGTCGTTAAGCGCCTTGCGCATGCCCAAATTGTATTAGTTAATAAAGTGGTTTTGGATGCCTCTTGTTTGGATCAACTGCCTCAACTTAAGCACATTATTGTGCTTGCGACTGGGGTCAATAATATTGATCTAGCCGCAGCCGCACGACTGGGTATTAGTGTACAAAATTGCAGGGCCTATGGCGTAGAGTCGGTGGCACAGCATTGTTTAATGCTAATGCTTAACTTGAGTACAAAAATGCTCAACTATCGACGGGCTATAAATAACGGGGATTGGAGTCGAAGTCAGCAATTTTGCCTGTTAGATTATCCAGTCGAAAGCCTAACAGGTAAAACCCTTGGCATCGTCGGTTATGGAGATCTTGGCAAGGGTGTGGCTGACTTAGCTCGTGCCTTTGGTATGAACATACTAATCGCCTCTAGAGTGGGGCAGAAACCCAGTGCGGGACGCATCCCTTTAGAACAAATGTTGCCTCAAGTCGACATTCTCTCATTACATTGCCCGCTAACTAAGGACACTACCAACTTAATTGATTGGCCACAGTTATGTGCTTTACCCAATACGGCATTAGTCATCAACTGTGCCCGGGGCGGAATTGTAAATGAGGTAGCATTGCTTAAAGCTTTAGAAGAAGGTCAAATCGCAGGTGCGGGCATTGATGTGTTAGCCCAAGAACCACCTCCAAAGGATCATCCACTATTGGCGTTAGATCAAGATAATCTCATTATTACACCACATACAGCTTGGGCCAGTCGTCAAGCTCGCCAGACCATCTTAAATCAAGCAGCAGAGAACCTGCTGAGCTTAACCACAAGTCCAGTTTTTATTCGCCAGCTGTAAGTGATTGATTTTAAAAAAGTGTCAATAGTAAGCGTAAAAAATGAGTCTTTTTATGTCATTTTTTTGCATAATTATTCTTGACATCGCTAACTTGTTGAATTTTATAGTGCCTGTTGTGGACATTTATTAAGTGACGTATAAATTCAAGCTAATGGCCTATAAAATTTCTTAAATTAACCAATTGACATTCATAACCTATTGATATAATTAAATTAAATCAATGTGGTTAAAAAACAACCAGTTTGTTAACAAGGCCGATATAATAGGCTTTTAGGCTTTTTTCCAATATTTGTTCACAGTCTTATCCACAGCTTATGTGTATAAAGCAAGAGAGCCTTAGAGCACCGGCGCTTACTGGTATTTTAGAGAGCTAAAATTTAGTAAATAGGGGCTTTAACCTATCGATGGTTTTTTTTTAAACTGATATTATTAGCGTCTTAAAAATCGTTCAATCATCGAAAAGGATCTTCTAATGAAACTCATAATACGACTGTTGGTCGTCATGGCTCTGTTGCCCATTCACCTTGTTGTTAATGCATCTGCTACAGATCAGATTTTGTTCTCTCATACTTGGGTCAAAATGCCCATGCCTGGCATGCAAATGTCTGCGGGTTACGTAGACATAGAAAACACATCCTCTAACGACATCAAAATAATCGCAGTGAGAACCCCCTTTAGTAAGATGGCAGAATTACACGACATGGTCATGGTCAATAAAGTGATGCAGATGCGCCATGCAAGTGATGGTTGGGTGATTGCTGCTGGAACATCCTTAAGTTTAGCGCCAGGGGGCAAGCATGTGATGCTTATGGGAGTTAAGCCTCTGGAGTCTAATCAATCCGAAACGATCTTAGAATTTAATATAGAAGGTCTTGGGTGGGTCGCCGTACCCGCCGCTTTAAAGGTTTCTATGCCCTGAGTTATCTGGGCTAAGGGTTGAACGAAATAACCCCTTGTTCGGTCACCACGGCGTCTAGGGGCTGGTCAAAAGGTCCCTTAATGACTTGATTCATCTCTTGGGCAGCATAAGCGACACCAAATACTGACACTGACTTGATTTGACGCAGGTTCTCAATGGTGCGGTCATAAAAACCACCGCCGTAGCCAAGTCGATACCCATGACGGTCAAACGCTAAAAGGGGCGCTAAAATAATGTCAGGCTTTAAGGCATGCTTATCCTCACAGGGTTCATAGGTGCCAAACTGGGCAATCTTTAAGCTATCATTGGGTCCCCACGTGCGAAATAGCAAAGGTTTTCCAGCGCCCAGCATTACTGGTAACACTGTTTGATGGCCTAACTCATGCAGTCTTTTAAGAAGTGGCATAGGGTCAAGTTCATCGCCTAAAGGCCAATACACAGCGACAATTTGATCGGGTTTTAGTTTTTTTGAGTCGAGTAATTGTTGGCAGACTTGTTCACCTGCTCGGGGGTTGAACGCAAATGCTTTAGCTCTTTGATGTTTGGCTTGAATGCGTTGTAAACCCTTTTTTTCATCTATAGATGGCATAGCTCATAGTCTCAGTTGGCACAAGAAAGACTTGTTTTGATTTATTTGCTAGTACACACTAGATCACTCTAAAAAAATAGTTTTTTTATATTATTTTGAGTTTTAATGTTAAATTTATGTCGGTAATTGGGACGATTTTATGGCGATTCAAAAACTGTTAGACAATAACCAAGCGTGGGCTAAAAAAGTGGCCCAAGAACAACCTGAGTTGTTTGCTACCTTGTCGAAGCAACAAGCTCCTAAGTATTTGTGGATTGGTTGTTCTGACAGTCGCGTGCCAGCAAACGAGATTGTTGACATGCTGCCTGGAGAGCTTTTTGTTCATCGTAATGTAGCAAATTTAGTAAAACACGTTGATTTTAACTGTCAGTCAGTCATTCAATTTGCAGTCGATGTGCTAAAAGTTGAGCATATTATCGTGTGTGGTCATTACGGATGTGGTGGCGTTAAAGTGGCCATGGAAAATACCAACGCTGGTATCAGTGATTACTGGTTGCGGTCAGTTAAAGATATAGCGTTACGCCACCGAGTTGAATTACAAGACTTACCCAATCAAGAGGCACGACTGAGTCGCATGTGTGAAATTAATGTGACTGAGCAAGTGGCTAATCTGGCACACAGTAAAATTGTACAAACGGCATGGCAAAAAAATCAACCCCTCGAAATACATGGCTGGATCTATGGCATTCATGATGGTGTCATCAAAAACTTACATGTGAGTCACAAAGGCTTGTCAGATTTGGATGACATTTATCAAGTAGATATATAAACAGTATGCAACAAGGGGTTTTTAATAAAGCTAAGATATAAAGGCATCCAACTAACGCACTCAACTAAGGCACTCAACTA
>DDCR01000058.1:7713-11292 GCA_002335115.1 Oceanospirillaceae bacterium UBA2001 | reverse complement strand
GTTACCCGGTTTGAGCCCAACCATGGCGGTTGCATTGTTAATTCCATTTACCTTTCAAATGGATGCAGCGACAGGTTTAGTTCTACTTGGTGCCGTTTATACCGCTACAGTGGCAGGTGGCGCTATTAGTGGCATCTTAGTTAATATTCCAGGAGCCCCCGCTAACATCGCAACGGTATTAGATGGCCACCCAATGGCTAAAAAAGGTAAGGCTACACAAGCGTTACATTTTTGTTTTATTAGTTCTTTTGTGGGTGGCATTACTGGCGTTTTAGTGTTGATCTTTTTCACACCCCCATTGGCAAAACTGGCACTGAAGTTTGGCCCTTCGGAAATGTTCTGGATGGCTATAGTGGGCGTCACTGTCATCGGTACACTCGGTTCTAAATCCGTTGTTAAAGGTTTATTCTCTGGCGTGTTGGGCTTATGGATTTCCACCATAGGCATTAGCCCCATATTTGGAGAATCCCGTTTTGTGTTCACCGATCATCTTACGGGTGGCGTGCACATTGTAGTGGCTTTAATAGGGCTATTTGCTGTTCCCCAAATATACCAACTGTTAGTCACGAGCCGCCAAACATCCAGTGGTGGACTTTTTACAACCGAAGACACCCCTTTGTGGTCATCAATTAAGTACAACTTAAGCCGAGTAAAAGCCCTGGCTATTGGCACGATATCGGGTGTGGTGGTGGGCATTATCCCAGGAGCAGGGGGCCAAATTGCTGGGCTCGTCGCTTATGATCAGGTGCGGAAGTTTAGTCCTGATGCGAGCAAATTTGGCCATGGAGAACCCGATGGTGTGATTGCGGCTGAGTCAGCTAATAACGCCATGGTAGGCCCCTCACTCGTACCTTTACTCACGCTTGGTATTCCGGGTAGTCCAACAGCAGCGGTGTTATTAGGTGGCTTGCTAATCAATGGATTGTTCCCTGGACCTGACCTATTTACGGTGCACGCTGCAGTCACTTGGACTTTCATTGGGTCTTTGTTACTGGCACAGATTTTGATGCTCGCAATTGGCTTAGGCCTGAGTCGCAGCAGTAGTAATTGGGTGATGCGCGTCCCCTCTCAGTATATGGCAGCAGCAGTGACCATTCTTGCTGTGTTTGGTACCTACAGTATTCAAAATAGTTATTCTGATGTGGTATTAATGCTGGTGCTTGGAAGCTTGATGTATGTGTTAAACAAATATGGATTCAGTGCTGCGCCAATCGTGCTTGGAATTATCTTAGGCCCCATTGCAGAAGATAATTTCTCTATGGGCAAAATGATAGCTGATGTGAGTGATGGTCCGTTGGTTTACTTTATGACAGGTTCCATCAACCTTGTGCTTATAGTTGTGTGTCTGGTGTCAATTGGTTACAGCATTTGGGTAGAAGTTAAGCAACGCCGCAAAGTCGCTGACGATCTAAAACGGTCAATGCCTGGCAGTCGTGTTGCGGCAGTTGGTGCTGTTATGGTTTCTGTTTTGGTGTTGATGATGGTCTTGTCTGCCAATGGAAGTACCGCTTATGATTTCCCATTTTTGCTAGCCATATTATTGATGGTATTTGCAGTTGTGTTGTTCATTGATGTCCTACGTGTGTGGGATCGACAAAAATCTAATGGGGTTTTGGTTGAGTGGCCTGATCTTGGCGCTGGTATTGCTATTATCCTGGGCTATTTGTTGGTGATGCCAACCATAGGCTTCTATTTGGCTTCTTGGTTAGGATTTAACTGCATTGTACTATTTTATAGTGCCAAAAAAGATCGCCAACAATTCACTAAAACCCTTTGGGTGTCGTTATGCTTTATAGGGGTTATTTATTTGTTATTTAGTGTGTCCCTGAGGGTTGTTACTCCGGGCTGGTGGTAAAAATTCGTGTTGTTTGGGTGGTCCAAATAATACAGATCAAAGGCCTCTCACTTTTGGTGAAGTGCCGATTAATAAAAAGGTAATTCCTATGATACTAAAAAAAATAAAACCTACTATCGTCTCGGTTGCATTGAGTGCTTTATTATTAGCGCCCACTGCCGTAGTAATCGCCGCTGACTTTCCAAGTGCACCTATTCAAGTCGCTGTGGCTTATGGCCCTGGGGGTGCTACAGACTTTCAAGCCCGCATTGCAACAATGATGGCGGGCAATGAAAAATACCTTAATATGCCTATGGTTATCTTTAATAAACCAGGTGCAGGTGGACAAAAAGGATGGAATTGGTATGCCAGTAGTGCCAGTACTGATGGGCATCAACTTGCCGCTTATAATGTGCCCCATTTTATTGCCCAATCGCTCAAGTTTGATACCTCTTACAACATTAACAACTTGGAACCCATTGCTAACTGGGGGGCAGATCCAGCTGTCTTAATCGTACCTGCAGATAGCCAGTTTAATTCTGCTGCAGACGTTGTGGCTTGGTCTAAGGCTAATCCTGGTAAATTAACAGTGAGTGGGGCAGGGCTTTATGTTGGTCATCATATTGCAAGTTTGCAGTTTGACAAAGTAGCCAACATTAGCACCAAGTACATACCAGCCGGTGGTGGTGTTGCAGCGATGAAGATGGTTTTAGGTAGCCAAGTGATGGCAGGCTTCAATAATTTAAGTGATGCATACCGTCAAGGTGATCGCATAAAAATAATTGCTGTAGCCGATAATCAGCGCGAAGAAACCTTTTTACCCGACGTGCCAACTTTTAAAGAGCAAGGGATTGATGTCGATGATTCGAGTGTTAACTTTAGAGGCATCATGGCTCGCAAGGGCACACCACCTGAGGTGATAGATTTTCTTGCTGAACGTGTTCATTTAATGTTTCAAGATGGTAAAGTGGCCAAAAAAATGAAATCAGGCGGTTCACCAATGCGTATTATGACTCGTGCTGAAGTCAAAAGCATGTGGGTTGAGCGTCAAGCTTACCTAGACAAACTCCTGGCTGATTTATAGTACATGGAAAGTACACTGATACTATTTTGAGAGTCGTCAAATAGTAACGTTCTAGTACCCTTTTGCTGCATGGTGCCGCTGCTTAGTTAGACGCTAAGCAGTTGGTTCCTTGTTGCTCCAACTAAAACTACACCGTTTAAAACGGATCCATGTGGAGGTCTAAATGACCCAAACAAATGCTGTAAGTCAAGTTGCCCAGCTAATACAGCAGGCTAGTCAGGCTCAGCAGCAGCTTGAAAGCTACAATCAAACTGCAGTTGACGAGTTAGTGACGGCGGTGGCATGGGCCTTAGTCAATCCTGAAAATAATAAAATGTTATCTGAACTGGCTGTAGCTGAAACAGGGCTGGGCAATGTGGCAGATAAAATCACTAAGAATCACCGAAAAACATTGGGCTTATTGCGCGATTTAAAAGATGCTAAAACTGTAGGCGTTATTAGGCGAGACCCAGAGCAGGGTATTGTAGAAATCGCCCGTGCTGTTGGAGTTGTTGGCGCAATTGTGCCATCTACAAACCCTATTGCAACCCCGATGAATATGATTTTGAATGCGCTTAAGTGTCGTAACGCTATAATTTTGTCGCCTTCACCTAAAGGTCAGCCCAGTTGTACGCGGTTGATTGAACTAATATATTTAGAGTTGGATCGCATAGGTGCACCA
>DDCR01000058.1:0-7642 GCA_002335115.1 Oceanospirillaceae bacterium UBA2001 | reverse complement strand
TTCGGTGTAGGCGCTGGTAATGTCACTAGTTTAATCGATGAAACGGCAGACTTGGCCTCAGCTGCTGCTAAAATAAAAGCCTCAAAAACCTTTGATAATGCCACTAGCTGCTCGTCTGAGAATAGTTTGATCATGGTTAAAGCTATTTATAACGATATGCTAAAGGCTTTGGAGTCAGTAAATGGGTGCCTATTGACCCCCAAAGAGACTGCAAAATTAGAGGCAGTTTTATGGTACAAGGGCCACCTCAATGCATCCATGCTAGCAAAACCGGTCAGTGTGATGTGTGAACTTGCGGGTATTACTCGAACTTCTGCTTGTGATGCTGATTTTTTGATGGTGGAAGAGACGGGTGCGGGTGCAGATTTCCCTTTTTCTGGCGAAAAAATGGCACTCGTTTTAACCTTATACCGTGCCCAAGACTTTGATGATGCCAAAAAAGTAGCTAATACTATTTTGAACTATCAAGGCAAAGGACATTCTTTAAGTTTGCATAGTCAATCCATCGAACGAGCCGAGGTATTGGGTCTTGAAATGCCAGTTTGTCGGGTGATTGTGAATCAAGCCCACTGTTTTGCGACAGGTGGCAGCTTTGATAACGGCTTACCGTTTTCCTTATCTATGGGCTGTGGCACATGGGGAGGTAACGTCACGGATGAAAATGTTCATTATCGGCACTTTATGAATGTAACTAAGGTCGTGCAGACCATTCCATCCCGAGAGGTCTCAGTAGAGGATATATTTGCTGATTACCACCGTAGGTATCTGTCATGAACTTACCTCAATATGTGCCAGCTGCTGATACTGTCCGGGGGCTAATATCCCACTATGCGCAGTTGCAACCAAATCAGGTTTACGCTGTCTTTCCAGAGACTGACACACTCCTGACCTTTAAAGAGTTAGAGCAGGAAGTTCAGGCCTATGCAGCCCAGTTTAATGCGTTAGGGTTAGTCCAAGGGGACACCATTTCCTTCATGATGGGCAATGGTAAGACACCTTTGATGTTGTTTTTAAGTGCGCTCTATACAGGCCTCATGATTTCGCCGCTCAACCCTGCTGCAGGCCCTGATCAGCTTGGGTATGTCTTGCAGCATTCAGATACTAGACTGGTCTTTGTCAATGCCGCATCTAAACTGTTATTAATGCAACTTGAGGATCAACTCCCTCCAGACATTAAGCTCATTGACGCGCATGAAGATTTTGGACCGAGTTGGTATAAAAGCTCTGCTAGTGCGACTAAGTTAGCGTCTATTACACCCCAAAGTGATGGATTGTTAATGTACACTTCAGGCACAACTGGACGTCCAAAAGGTGTGGTATTAACCCATGAAAACCTCATAGCAGGGGGCATGAATACGGCGGTAGCCCATGGATTACAAACCACTGATCGCGGCTTGTGTGTGCTCCCTTTGTGTCACATTAATGCCCAATGTGTGTCCGTGATGTCTACCCTAGTTAGTGGTAGCAGTTTAGTACTACCCCATGGTTTTAGTGCCTCTAAGTTTTGGAATTGGATCATTAATTCTAGATGCAGCTGGTTTAGTGTGGTGCCTACTATTATCTCCTACTTGATGCACCAAACCTCTAATGGGTTGTCTGTAAAGCTGGACTCTGCTCACACAAAAATACGCTTTGGCCGTTCTGCCTCTGCCGCATTGCCCCCTGCCTTGCACTCGGGTTTTGAAGAACGCTTCGGGGTGCCTATTTTGGAGACTATGGGCCTAACAGAAACGTCAGCACAAATACTCTCCAATCCACTGCCACCTCAAATCACTAAACATGGCTCGCCTGGTATTGCCTATGGCACTCAAGTGAAAATTATAGATTCCTCTGGACAAGAGGTAGAGCGTGGTTTTGAAGGCGAGTTGTTGGTAAAAGGTAAATGCGTCATGCGTGGCTATTACAAAAACCCTGAGGCGACCCAAGCAGCCATTGATGACCAAGGTTGGTTTCACACAGGTGATTTAGCGGTTATGGATGAGGATGATTTTTGTTTTATTACGGGACGCATAAAGGAGTTAATTATAAAGGGGGGTGAAAATATAGCACCAAGGGAAATAGATGATGTGCTTTATACTCATCCTGCAATAATGGAAGCGGCAGCCTTTGGTATTGAAGACCTTCACTATGGACAAGACGTAGCAGCTAGTGTTGTGCTCGCGCAAGGTAAGGAAACCACTGAAGCTGAATTAATTGCCTTTTGTAAAATCAAATTGGGTCCAGTTAAAACCCCCATAAAGATTAATTTTTTGCACGATTTACCAAAGGGGCCCTCTGGGAAAGTACAGAGGCTAAAGCTGGCTCACCGAATGGAAAACCCCGCAAATTGATAGCCAAAGTGACGTTTTATTTGCCATGGCTGTCGCACAAGTTCTAAATTAAGGCGCTTGCTTACTTTTGTTGGCCCCACGCTTATTGCATAATGGGTCCAACGATTAGAAGTGTTGCACTTTTTGAGGATGAACAAGTGATTGCAAGCGACCAAACATTAGAACACGATTTCATGCACTGGCAGTGTTTAAGCCGCCTATTTGCTGCGCGCCAGGCGGCTGGATTCCCTCTAGATGAGGCTAAGCCTTTGGTGTGCTATGGGGCGGATGGAGATGTCGGTGTAGAGCTAACCATTTTGATTCTAAAGCGTGAACTGGACCATTTGGTGGCCCAATATAAGCACAATGCTAAAAAAACCGTTGACCCTATCGAGCGCTTTGAGTGGGTAGTGAAGCAATTGTCAGCTGACTATTTCCAAAAAGCGGATAGCTTTCAGTCAACCATGACCGCTTTGTGTCCTGCAGAAGCCCCTCATGCTCAAAAGTTGTTAGATGCTGGAGAATGCAGAATGGTCTTTAGGGCTCGGGGTGACGGGTACTTGGTGCCTGCTAAAGTGGATCAGCTTGCAGCAGATGACCTTCGGGCCCAATTTACGCAACTTCACAACTTTCACTTTAATCACAAACAGCCTCGGCCTCACGTGATTTTAGGGTTTCATCCTGATTGGGAAAAAGCCCAAAAAGTAGCGCCTTAAACCACATCCCAATAAGCCTAAACTCAGCAAAAATATAGGCCAGTTAAGGCCTGTATTATAGGGCGTTTGGCCACTCATCAAAGTCACTTCGCCAGTGATCTCTGCCCGTTCATACAAAGGGGCCATATGCGTAATCTGGCCCGCCGCATCAATTAACGCCGAAACGCCGCTATTGGTAGATCTAACAACGGGCTTGCCGTTCTCTATAGCCCGCATTTGAGCCATTTGTAAATGTTGCCAAGGTGCTAATGAGCGCTCAAACCAAGTGTCATTACTCACCGTTAGAATCACTTCGGCTGTGGCTGCTTGCTGGGCCACCAGTTGTGGGTAAGCAATTTCATAACAAATATTGCCCGCGATGGCCAGATTTTGGGTTAACAAACCTTGTTGTTGGAGTGGCAGCTTAAAGGCTGACATTGGCAGATCAAAGAAGTCTATAAGGCCCCTTAACCAATCTTCTAAGGGCATATACTCACCAAATGGCACCAGACGTTGTTTATGATACTGGCCATCTTCAGCGCCAAAAGCGATGAGCCCATTGTAATAGTTAGCTCTAGATTTGGTGCTCTGGCGCATCACCGTGCCACTAATAATTTGCGTGTTTTGCTCTTTAGCAAGGGCGCTCAGAGGCTTGAATGCGGGCGCAACTTTATCCCAATATGTGGCAATGGCGGTTTCTGGCCAAACAATGAGGTCACTGTCTGCATGCACATAAGACTGTGTCAGGTAATAACTTAATGTGGGTGCTAATGTTTCTGGTAGCCATTTGCTTTCTAAACTAATGTTAGCCTGCAGCAAAGACACCTTTATGGGATCTGTTGAACTGGGTTGGGTCCAAGCAAGGGTGCTTAAGCCATAGCCGCCAGCCCAAATCATCAACACGAGTATGAGACGTAAAAACGGTTTTAGCGGGCTACCAAAAAGGAACAAAGCGCTGGCTAGGAGTATCAAAGTAACCCCATGCACGCCTAGTATGGGGGCGTAACCAACTAGGGGCGTGTCCAGCCCTGCATAACCTAGGTATAACCATGGAAAACCCGTGAGTAACCAGCCCCGCAGTAAATCGAGGCTAATCCATAGGCCTATAAATAACAGCGTAGGGTATTGATGATGCGGTTTAAAGCGATAATATATGCCCCCAAATAACGCATAAAACAACGCCATACCACCACAAAATAAAGCCGTGAGTAAGGTCGCTAACAACCAGTGAGTGTCGCTATGGTCAACCATGCTTACAAACACCCAACTCACACCCGCACCAAAATATCCTAAGCCATAAACAAAGCCACTCAGTGTGGCTTGTTTGGCTGTGTTAGCGTGATTAAGGCTGTACCAAAGCAGGGCTACACTCAGCAGTGCTAGGGGCCAAAAATTAGTTGGGGCAAGGGCTAATGGGGCCAAGGCGCCAGCGATTAAACTGACCCCTAAGTTAATTCTCAGGGATTGGCTCATCAGCATCGGTGCTAATCGGGTTGACTTGCATCAGAAGAATACGGCGGTTGTCTGCGGCTAAAATGTGAAAGTTCAAATCACCCACCTGAATGCTTTCATCTTTGGCGGGTAAATGACCAAATTGTTGAGTAATAATGCCACCAATCGTGTCAAATTCATTCTCATCGTAATAAGTACCGAAATGGGCATTAAAATCGTCAATAGTAGTCAGGGCTTTAACTAAGAAACCTTGGTCTGCAAAAGGTCTAATGTTGCCATCATCTTCTTCGGCATCGGTCTCGTCTTCAATTTCACCCACAATTTGCTCTAACACGTCTTCTATGGTCACCAAACCTGCAACACCACCGTATTCGTCTAAAACGATGGCCATGTGATAACGGTTAGTACGAAACTCGTTGAGTAAGATAGACAAGCGTTTACTCTCGGGTACAAAAATAGGTTTGCGCAACATGGCATTGAGATCAAAGTTATCCATTTGCTTAGCAAACGCCAGAGGTAATAGATCTTTAGCCAGTAAAATGCCCAACACCTCGTCAGGTGATTCACCAATCACTGGGAAACGTGAGTGTGATGTTTCGGTGATCGTTAGCATGAACTCTTGGGTGCTTTGGTCGGCTTTAACAACCGCCATTTGGGGCCTTGGAACCATAATGTCACGCACTTGCATGTGTGACATTTGTAACGCACCTTCAATAGTGTCGAGGGCTTCACGATCAAGTATTTGGTCTTCTTCAGCTTGGCGGATTCGTTCTAACAACTCTTCTTTGTTGCTAGGCCGGTCACTGAGGAAAAAAGAAAGTTTATCCAGCCAGGAGCGTTTGTCCTGACTGTTGGTCGACGCGTCGTCGTTCATAAGGGTTGTGTATTCCTAAGGGTTAATTACACCAGTTTATACGCTTAGTGGCTTTTTTTAGCAACATAAGGGTTAGCTATATTGAGGCTGGCCAATAACTGGCCCTCAAGCGCTTCCATTTCTTCGGCTTCTTGGTCTTCAATATGGTCAAAACCCTGTAAATGCAAGGTGCCATGAATAATTAGATGGGCCCAATGATCAGTCACGTTTTTATGTTGCTGTGCGGCTTCTTGAGCTAACAATGGGGCATTGACCACCAAATCGCCTAAATAGCTCACAGGGCCTAACTCATGGGCTATCTCTGCCGCTAATGTGGGGTCTTCAAACTCAGGTGTTTCAAACGGGAATGACAAAACGTTGGTGGCTTTGTCTTGGCCACGATATTGAAGGTTTAATGCATGGCTCTCTTCATTATCAACCATGCGGATGGTTATTTCAGCCGCCGTATTAGGTGTTTGTAGGGCTAATGTTGTCCATTGCTCTAACTGGGCTAAGCTCGGCAAATTTTTGTCATCACAGGCAATCTGTAGATCCACCATCATGAGGGTTTATTTTCAAATGCGTCGTAGGCATCTACAATGCGCTGCACTAGCTGGTGCCGCACTATGTCGCCAGATAAGAAGTGGGTGAATCCGACACCATTAATACCATCCAACACTTCAATGGCATGCTTTAGGCCAGACGCAGTACCTTTGGGTAAATCTATTTGGGTGACATCACCGGTAATCACCGCCGTAGAGCCAAAACCAATGCGCGTGAGGAACATTTTCATCTGTTCGCGAGTGGTGTTTTGGCTCTCGTCTAAAATGACAAAACTGTCATTTAAGGTTCTGCCACGCATGTAAGCTAACGGTGCGATTTCAATAATGTTCTTTTCAATCATGCGCGCGACAGTTTCGAAGCCGACCATCTCATACAGCGCATCATAGAGCGGGCGCAGGTATGGATCTATTTTCTGCGCCAGATCGCCCGGTAAAAAACCCAGTTTTTCTCCCGCTTCTACGGCGGGGCGAACTAACAGTATACGGCGCACTTCCTCCCGTTCTAGCGCTTCAACAGCGCAGGCCACGGCAAGGTAAGTTTTGCCAGTACCCGCAGGCCCAATACCAAAGTTAATGTCATATTTGTGGATAGACCGAATGTAATTTTGCTGGGTTTCGCCCCGAGGTTTTATGGTGCTGCGTTTGGTGCGAATAGTAAGCCCCGTATCTTGTGGCTGGTTGGCCTTGGGGACCATTAAATTTACACTGGTTTCGGTCATGGTTTGTTGGGCTTCCACTAGGGCGAGGTGCACCATTTCTGGAGTGACTTCGCTGGTTTGTTGGGCTTCACGAAAGAGTTGTTGTAAGACGTTTTCACCAGCAGTGCAAGCAGCATTGGAGCCTGCCAAATGAAAACGATTACCACGGTTGCTAATGCTAATTTTAAGGCGTTGTTCAATAATACGCAGGTTACCATCCAACTGACCTTGCAACCTAGCAAGGTGTTGAGTGTTATCGGGTAGCAAGCTAAACGTGGTCCCGTTTTTGTTACCGTCGGAGTTAGTTGACCTGTGGATAGAGTTTCTCATGTCGGCTATTGCAGCACGATTGGGCCAACAGGTGCAAGCCCGTCTAACTCAGAAGCCACAAGTTCACCTCGCAAGGAATGGGGAAACGCCTCCAAAATAAGGATTTGGGCGAACTTACCAATTAAGTCAGCATTATTACTTGCAAAGTTCACAGACCGATTATTTTCTGAACGCCCAGTTAATTTGCCAGGGTCTTTTTTAGAGTATCCGTTCACCAACACCCGTTGCAGGCTGCCCACCATGGCCTTACTAATATCGAATGATTGACTGTCAATGCGCCGTTGTAACTGCGCTAAACGTTGTTTTTTAGTGGCATCATCGGTGTTATCAGGTAAGTCAGTAGCAGGAGTGCCCGGACGTTTGCTGTAAATAAAGCTAAAGGACAAATCAAACCCAATGTCTTCAATTAAGTCCATGGTGGCTTGAAAATCAGCGTCAGATTCGCCGGGAAAACCAATAATGAAGTCTGACGAAAAGCTAATGTCTGGCCGTTGCTTGCGGATTCGGCGCATCTTAGATTTGTATTCTAAGGCCGTGTGGCCCCGTTTCATGGCCATTAATATTTTGTCAGAACCCGATTGCACAGGCAGGTGTAAGTGGCTTACCAATTCAGGTATTTGACCAAAAGCGTCTATTAAGCTGTCAGAAAATTCAACCGGGTGGCTGGTGGTAAAGCGAATGCGGTCAATGCCATCAATGTTGGCTACCATGGCAATCAGTTCGGCTAGATCCACCGTGTCAC
>DDCR01000072.1 GCA_002335115.1 Oceanospirillaceae bacterium UBA2001 | reverse complement strand
ATGTTCTTCATGCGCCAAATGCAAGGTGGTGCGGGAGGCAAGGGTGGCCCCATGTCCTTTGGCAAGAGCAAAGCTCGGTTAATGAGCGAAGACCAGATTAAAACCACTTTTGCTGATGTTGCAGGGGTTGAAGAAGCCAAAGAAGACGTGCAGGAATTGGTAGAATTTTTGCGAGACCCCGGCAAGTTTCAACGCTTGGGTGGGCATATACCAAGAGGTGTGCTCATGTCAGGTGCGCCAGGCACAGGTAAAACCTTGTTGGCGAAAGCCATTGCAGGTGAAGCTAAAGTGCCTTTCTTTAGTATTTCTGGTTCCGATTTTGTTGAAATGTTTGTGGGCGTTGGTGCATCCCGTGTGCGTGATATGTTTGAACAAGCCAAAAAACAAGCGCCATGCATTATCTTTATTGATGAGATCGATGCCGTGGGTCGCCATCGTGGCGCTGGCATGGGTGGTGGTAATGATGAACGTGAACAAACCCTCAACCAGCTATTAGTAGAAATGGACGGTTTTGAAGGTAACGAAGGGATTATTGTGATCGCGGCAACTAACCGCCCAGACGTATTAGACAAAGCCTTGTTGCGACCTGGTCGTTTTGACCGTCAGGTATACGTGCCGCTACCAGACATTCGTGGGCGCGAACAAATTCTTAATGTACACCTCAAAAAAGTACCTCTAGGCGACGGCGTAAAAGCCAAGTTAATCGCGCGTGGAACGCCAGGCTTTTCGGGTGCAGATTTAGCTAACCTAGTGAACGAGGCCGCTTTGTTTACGGCGCGTTTAAATAAGCGCACCGTGGGCATGGATGAGTTAGAGAAGGCTAAAGACAAAATCATGATGGGGGCTGAGCGCAAATCTATGGTCATGCAGCCTAAAGAAAAGCTCAACACGGCTTATCACGAAGCGGGCCATGCCATTGTTGGACGTTTGGTGCCAGATCACGATCCCGTTTATAAGGTGACTATTATTCCCCGTGGCCGAGCTTTAGGCGTGACCATGTTCTTGCCCGAAGAAGACCGCTATAGCTTGTCTCGGCAAGGTATTTTGAGTCAAATTTGTAGCCTGTATGGTGGTCGTATTGCGGAAGAAATGACCTTAGGTAAAGAGGGCGTGACTACTGGCGCTTCTAACGATATTCAGCGTGCAACACAACTGGCGCGTAACATGGTGACCAAGTGGGGCCTGTCCGAAAAATTAGGCCCACTGCTTTATGAATCAGAAGATGCTGATCCGTTTAGTGGTGCACAAGGCCAGGGCGCCAAAGGTTTCTCTGATGAAACAACAGCGGTTATTGATAGCGAAATAAAAGAAATTATTGATACTTGCTATGAGCGTGCCAATGTCATTTTACATGACAATCGCGACATCCTAGATGCCATGGCGGATGCGTTGATGAAATATGAAACCATTGACTCAGGCCAGTTGGACCAATTGTTGGCTCGTGAAGAGGTGTCTGCACCCGAAGGTTGGGACGATCAGGATCGTAATAGCAGTGGTTCAGACATGGATGGCAATGCCAGTGCCACCTCAGCGGATGACCAGGCCACTGTTGCTGAATCTGATCTAGACGCAGACAACAGCGATGTGCCAGGTGCAGACGAAGCGCCAAGCTAAGATGTTGTTTGGTGACCAACGGCTTAACTTGTCAGAGCCACATGTTATGGGAGTGTTAAATGTCACTCCCGATTCTTTTTCTGATGGTGGCAGCTTATTTGCTAATCAATGTGTGTGCCTGGATACCGCTATGGAGCGAGCTCGGGCCATGGTGGCAGAGGGCGCCAGTTTTCTCGACATTGGAGGTGAATCAACCCGCCCAGGCGCAGATGCAGTCTCTACTCAGCAAGAACTTGATCGTGTGATCCCAATGATTGAAGCTATTCGTGCGTCTTTAGATGTTGTGATTTCCGTGGATACCAGCACACCTGAGGTTATGGTGGCTGCGGCTAGAGCTGGTGCTGGGTTGATTAATGATGTGCGGGCTCTAGGGCGTAAAGGTGCGTTGCAGGCTGCCGCTGAGACGCAGTTGCCCGTATGCCTCATGCATATGCAGGGTGACCCTAAGACCATGCAAAATAACCCTATTTATGATTCTGTAGTTGAGGATATTGGTGCCTATTTTGATGAGCGTGTTGCCCAGTGCGAGCATGCAGGCATCCCAGCAGAGCGAATACTCATTGATCCAGGATTTGGCTTTGGTAAAACCTTAGTCCATAATCTTCAATTATTAAAACAGCTTAGCAAATTAGTTAATAAAGGTTTGCCTGTATTGGTGGGCATGTCACGTAAAAGCATGATTGGTCATGTCTTGAGTCGACCCATGGATGAACGTTTGTATGGTGGCTTGTCTGTTGCTGTGATGGCCTATGAACGCGGTGCGCGGATCGTGCGAGTGCATGATGTTGGGCCTACGGTCGATGCCTTGCATATGGCACATGCGGTCATGACCAGTGATCAAATCTAAACCACGGAAGGCGATAGAGAGGAGTTTGGTATGAAGTACTTTGGAACAGATGGTATTCGCGGTCGCTGCGGTGAATACCCCATCACCCCGGACTTTATGCTCAAATTAGGCTGGGCCGTTGGTAAGGTGTTTTCTGAACAAGGCCGCAGTAAAATTTTAATCGGCAAAGACACTCGCGTGTCTGGGTATATGTTTGAGTCTGCGTTGCAAGCGGGCTTATCGGCGGCAGGCGTAGATGTGCTGTTATTGGGTCCTATGCCCACTCCGGCTGTGGCCTATTTAACGCGTACCTTTCACGCCGAAGCTGGCATCGTGATCAGCGCCTCACACAATGGTTATCAAGACAATGGCATTAAGTTTTTTTCGGCCCAAGGCGTAAAACTGTCTAACGAAATAGAAGCCGCTATTGAAGATAAACTGCAAGAAACTATGGTGTGTGTGGCGCCAGAAAATCTAGGCCGAGCGCAACGTATCTCTGATGCTGCTGGTCGCTATATTGAATTTTGTAAGGGCACTGTCAGCCATCATACCAGCCTAAAGGGGATGAAAATCGTACTCGACTGTGCCCACGGTGCGACCTATCACATTGCGCCTAACGTGTTGCACGAACTCGGTGCTGATGTTGTTAGTGTAGGTATTGATCCAGATGGGTTTAATATCAATCAGGACTGCGGTTCTACGTCTATCGCCATGTTGCGTAAAGTTGTGCGCTTGCAAGAAGCAGATATAGGCATTGCTTTAGACGGCGATGGTGATCGTTTGATTATGGTGGATCATACGGGTGATGAAGTTGATGGTGACGAGCTGATGTTTATTATCGCCGCTCATTTAAAGCGCAATGGCCTGCTTGAAGGTGGGGTTGTTGGCACTCAAATGAGTAACTTAGGTATGGAAATTGGCCTTAAGGACTTGGGTATTGAATTTTCTCGTGCCCAAGTAGGGGATCGATATGTAATGCAGGAGTTAAGAGACAAGGGTTGGCTCCTTGGTGGCGAATCTTCAGGCCATTTAATTTGTAGAAACCTCACCACCACAGGTGATGGCATTGTAGCGGCGTTGCAGGTGTTGCAAGCCATCCAATTGAGCCGCAAATCACTCCATGAACTTAAGAGTCAAATGCAAAAGATGCCACAAAAAATGGTTAATTTGCGCTTTGGTAGTCGAGTGAATTTGTCAGAATACCCAGCTTTAAGCGGGATGGTCGAAGCCATGGAAAAGCGTATGGGAGGCCGAGGGCGGGTGTTACTTCGGCCCTCTGGCACTGAGCCTTTGGTGAGAGTGATGGTCGAGGGTGAAGATGCTGATTTGGTGAGCCAGTACGCACAAGAGTTAGCTCACGATGTTAATCAAGTCATTTCTTAAACTAATGGGTGACTAATAACGGGTTAAATGTAGGCTAAAAACACTGAATCCCTTGTTTAGAGGCCCTAATTTCAGTATTATTGCGCGCTCAAATTGAATACCGTTGGCTTGCGTCAACAGAAGGTTAAGGTAATGGCTCACATGATCGTTGCAGGCAACTGGAAAATGAATGCCAGCAAAAGCGCTGTTACTGAGTTATTAAGTGGCCTAAAAGACAATGTGGCATCAGTCTCTAATGCAGAGCTGGTGGTGTTTCCTCCGTTTCCATACCTGGCACAAGCCCAAGCCGAATTGATGGGTACGGGTATTCGTATTGGCGCACAAAACATTTGTGCCCAAGACAAAGGTGCTTATACTGGAGAAGTGTCTTTAGCCATGGCTAAAGAGTTTGATGTCAGCTACGTGCTGGTAGGTCATTCAGAGCGACGTGCTTTGTTTGCAGAAGACGATAGTCAAGTGGCCGCCAAATATGTGGCTACCCAAGCGATGCAGTTAACGCCGATATTATGTGTGGGTGAAACCTTAGAGCAGCGTGAACAAGGGCGGACTTTAAGTGTGGTGAATGGTCAAATTCAGGCCGTTATAGATGCCGCGGGTGGGGCTAGCTTTGCCCACGCTGTAATTGCTTATGAGCCAGTGTGGGCCATAGGCACTGGATTAACTGCGAGTCCGATGCAAGCGCAGGAAGTGCATCGAGCCATCCGTGACCATATAGCGGGTGTGGCGCCAGAGCAGGCTAGTGGATTAAAGATTTTATACGGTGGCAGTGTGACTGCGGCCAGTGCTGAAGAGCTATTTGCTCAAGCAGACATTGATGGCGGCCTAGTCGGCGGCGCATCCTTACAAGCCGACTCTTTTTTGGCCATTGGTCGGGCGGCGAAATAGATGAGCGCGTATTAAGCGCAATAAGTGTAAAGCGAGAAATTTAATGGAAGTAGCAATTCTAATTGTACATGTGTTGTTAGCCGTAGCCTTAATTGGCTTTATTATGATTCAGCAGGGCAAAGGTGCCGATGCTGGGGCCTCTTTTGGGGGTGGCGGTGCTTCACAAACCGTTTTTGGTAGTAGTGGTTCAGGAAACTTTCTGAGCCGAACTACAGCGATTATAGCGGCTGGTTTATTTGTGACCAGTTTTGCCTTGGCCTTCTACGCCAAGCAACAAGCTAGCAGTATTTCTGATGCGGGCATTCCCATGGTTGAGCAAGTAGAGCAACAAACGCTTCCTAATTTTGAAGAAGCATTAGTGCCTACTGACAGCGATGTGCCAGTAACAGAGTAAAGGGTTATGCCGACGTGGTGGAATTGGTAGACACGCCACCTTGAGGGGGTGGTGAGCTATGCTCGTGCCGGTTCAACTCCGGCCGCCGGTACCAAATTGATGTCTATTACCAATCGTAGATGTCCACAAAGCCCCGCTATAAGGGGCTTTTTTATGCCTGGTCGTTTATTTTTGGAGTCTTGTTGAGTGTTGCTTGGGGTTGAGCTGCGTTGAGGGAATCGATTAGGATGTGATTCCAAAGAGTTGCACTCCCTTAGGGAAAGTGTCAGCATTGGACGCTTATCTGATCAGTTAACTGGGGTTTTAAAGATGAAGGTAAACGGGCAATGTTATTGTGGAAAAATATCCTTAAAGGCTGACGTGTCTGAAAATATGATGATGGCCTGTCACTGCAAAGATTGCCAAATATTCAGTGGTGCTCCTTTTAGGGCTGTGGCTGTCGCGAGCGCAGAAAATGTAGAGATTAAAGGTGAGGCCAAAGAATATGTCAAAGTGGCTGATAGTGGCAATAAAAGAATTCAAGCTTTTTGTGGTGATTGCGGCACTCAGCTCTATGCTACTGATCTAGAAAAAACCATGTTTAATATTCGCGCTGGTTTTCTAGAACAGCATCATCAAATTGTGCCTAAAAAACATATTTTTGGCAGTTCCACTGCTGCATGGCTAGCTAATATTGATGAGCAGGTCTGGGTTACGGCAGGTCCAAATAGTGAGCCCTTGAAATCATAAATAAGCAGGGTACACAGAATGCTTGATCAAATGGTTTTAATGGTAATAAGCCCACTGGAGTGTGAGGAGATATAATGAGTTTATACGATAAAATGACCACTGCTTGGGCCAATAGGGACGGTCAGGCCTACTTAGATCTGCATCATGAAGATTTTCAGATGACTTGGCATTCAACGGGAAGAGTGAGCAAAAAAGGTGACACTTCTGCTGAGCAGATGAGTGCGATTATGGGATTGTCTACCATACGCAATCGTCGTTGCATCTTCGAAAGTGATGACATCATAGTGCAGCATATGTTTGCTGATTATGAGAATGGAACCAAAGACGCAACCTTGCACGTTACCCTAAAGAAAGATGGGCTGCTGTGGCGAACTGAAACTGGCGTAACAGCGGTCAAAACACAAACTTAATTGGGTTCATATTAATCGATGTATGGCTTTTAGTCAGTTAAATTTTTGTTATTAAGGAATTCACTATGCGTTATCTACATACCATGATCAGAGTATCAGATTTAAAGGCCTCTCTGAATTTTTGGTGTAATCAACTGGGTCTGGTTGAAGTTAAACGAACCGACTATGAATCAGGGCGCTTCACCTTGGTATTTTTAGCGGCCCCATTTGATGAGCTGGGTGCTCAAAATACTAAGGCGCCACTGTTGGAGCTCACTCACAATTGGGACGATGATGAACTCTTGACCACTGGCAGAAGCTGGGGGCATTTGGCTTATCGAGTGGATAATATTTATGGACTTTGCCAAACGTTGATGGATGCCGGCGTGGTGATCAATAGACCCCCCCGAGATGGGCACATGGCTTTTGTAAAATCCCCAGACAATGTGTCAATTGAATTATTGCAAGAGGGTGAGCATTTGGCGCCCATGGAGCCATGGTTATCAATGCCTAATACAGGCAGTTGGTAAGGCCCAAGATTAAAATCGGCCTTTTGCCATTTAGCCGCAATAAGTGTTTGACGTGTAAGGATTATATGGCTATTATATGCGCTCTTTGATGCGGGGTGGAGCAGCATGGTAGC
>DDCR01000109.1:5542-22750 GCA_002335115.1 Oceanospirillaceae bacterium UBA2001 | reverse complement strand
CAATGAAAAGTCAAGCCTAAATTTAATAAAATGAAATTATGTTTCATTTTATATTACGTCTTTCTAAAATCATGTTAGAATTTTAGTAGGTTATAAATAGAGCTCTTCAATGATTGGATTTTCCCAAATGCCCAATAAAGAGCCTCTAAAAAGGATATGTAAATGACGAAGTCGACAGAAGGTTCCAAACCTATTAAAAGTGGGGTTGAGTCAGTGGAACGAGCTCTGCGTTTACTTGAGGCATTTAATATGGGGGATAACGGTCTGGCTCTTAAACAGCTTGCGCAAAGAACTGGCCTAGATAAAGCCACGATATTACGACTCAGTGTGTCACTTGAAAAGTTTGGTTACCTTACTCGTGATTATGAAGGTATTTTTCATCTTGGATCATCACTTTGGCGTCTTAGTTCAATTTACCGAGATAACCTTCAACTGGGAAATCTTATTCGACCAGCTCTGATTGCACTTGTTGAAAAAACAGAAGAAACTGCTGCATTTCACGTCTTGCGAGGCGATTCAGGTGTCGTTCTTTATTGCGAGAATTCTAAAAGACGGATGCGGTATCATATTGATGAAGGAGAAATAACTCCACTTAATGTGGGCTCTTCTGGAAAGGTTCTAGAGGCCTTTGTAAATCCTAAAACATCTCAGTCTAAAATAATTCAGAATCAGGGATACTACATTAGTCATGGCGAGCGTGACCCTGATATTGCAGGTATTACTGTGCCTATTTTGGGACGTGATCGTGAGCTTATTGGTGTAATCTCATTATCAGGGCTGACAAGTAGATTTACTGACGAGAATATTGAAAGCTTTCTAGAGGCTCTCATGTCTACCTCTAAACAAGTTTGCTTAGCTTTTGGAAGTAAGTAATATAATTTTAAATAGTTTTTATTTGCTATAAAGCCAACCGAGTTTTTCAATAATTTGAAGTGTTGTTTTGAAACTGGCAGTTTTAGTACCTTTAATGTAAATAGAAAGATTTCATTTTTGGTACGCAAATGGATACATATTCAGCTTAATAAATAACATTAGCCTTATGTCGCCTAGCATATAGATTTTAAGCAATTACTCTTAAAAGGAGTTTACCAACACAAAGTCAAACGTCCCCGTATGCTCTCGTAAAGGCTTAACACTCCGATATTCTTCACTTTGGTACCAACTTTTTGCATCTTCGATGCTGGGGAACTGAAAAATAACTGTACGATCTTTGTCATGTGATCCTTCCAAAACCTCACTCAAGCTACCCCCAAGCAAATAAGTGCCTTGGTAGCGCTCCAAAGAAGGCCCTGCAGCCTTTACATAATGTTCAAATGCATCCGCGTCTGTAAGCTTTGAGTGGACAATTAAAAAAGCTGGCATAGTGTTTTTCTCATGAGTTAATGGCCTTAGCCCTGTGCTTTGCAGATGTCATAACAAGGATCCATAGGCAAGAATAAGATTAAAATTACACAATTTTTCATTTAAAGTAAACGCGGATAAATGCATAACCTTGGCAGTAGTAGGCACTAAATAGCAAGTTCATGTTAAATAGGTCTCATTGGCGATTTGGACCATCTCGTCAAAAACACCAGGACCTGCTGCCACCACTCGGCCTCCATTTATAAGCATATCGTTAGCACTTTGATGTTCAACACAGCCGCCCGCCTCAGCGATCAAAAGCTGTCCTGCTAAACAATCCCATGCATTCATATGAGGTTCAGCGTAGCCAATCAAACGCCCTGCTGCCACATAAGATAACATCAATGCGCCGGATGCATTGCGATAAAATATGCCCCCACGATCCACTAACTTTTTAATATAAGATACTGTTAAATCCGTCGACGTGCGCCCATTCATGCCAATGCCTGTACTGCCAATACTCAAAGTCGTTGAAGGTGAAACCTGCATAGGTTTGTCATTTAAAAAAGCACCGGCACCCATTGCACCCCAAAACATTTCGTGATGACTAGGTTCATATACCACACCTAATTTGGTTTGATCATCGTGAACACAAGCAAGCACAACACACCATGATGGAATTGCTGTGAGAAAATTGGCTGTGCCATCTATAGGGTCTATGACCCAGGTGTAGCCAGAGGTGCCTGCAACATTGGCATGTTCCTCACCCACAATACCGTCATTTGGATAGCTTTGTGCAATGTGTTGACGTATAAAAACTTCCACTTCTAAATCGGCATTTGAAACGAGATCTTGGGCACCCTTTTGCTGGACAACTAGGTCACCAATGGATGCAAAAAAGACCATGGCTTTTTCACCTGCTTTTTTTGTTAACGTTTTTGCAAAATCAAGTCGTGTGTGAATCTCTAAATCAGCCATAAATGCCCCCTATCAACATTAATTTTAATACTTACCTATCAAACTTGTTCAATCACACATAACCGATGTGTATTGATAACGGCTTGACGAACCATTTGAATACGCATCCATCAGACACTATCCACTTTTTTCATCCAATCTCATTTAGACATAAACCAATTCAAAGCCCAAGTGCATTATAATCGATTTAACAAGTTTAACTTTTCGACCGTTATGGTGACCCTTTGAAAGACTTTGACCCTAAGTATGAAAACCTGCCAGATTACATCCTCAAATGTACAGCGCAAATTTGGGAAGGCCGAGATATTGCTGCTCTTGACTGGCATTATAGTGAAAATTTGGTGGTAAGAACTCCTGCTGGCATTAGCCAAGGTAACAGCATAGGTAAAGCAAATACCATGGCAACGCTGACCGAGTTTCCAGATCGACAATTACTGGGGGAGGATGTGATCTGGTGTGGAGATGATGAACAGGGCTTTTTATCCTCTCATCGAATTGTGTCAACAGCCACTCATAGGGGTGGAGTCTTTGGCCCCACCACCGGCATTAAGGTTATTTTTCGAACCATTGCCGACACTTTTTGCCATGGCAATCGGGTATGGGACGAATGGCTCATCCGTGACAATGGCGCTATCGCCACACAACTTGGCCAAACAGCACAAGAGGCAGCCCAAGCTCTAATCGATTCAGGCGATTTAGCCTTTCCCCTGACCCCCAAGACTGACATTTTAGGACCCTATACTGGTGCAGGCAATAATAATGAGTGGGGTCAAAAACATGCAGAAATCTTGCAAAAAATCATGCTTACTGAGTTTGGTGTTATCGAAGACGCATATGATAGAGCATGTCATTTAGCCTACCCCTGCGGTGTTGAAGCACATGGAATTGATGTGGTGAAAGCATTCTTTATTGGCTTACGCAGTGCATTTCCTTATGCCGACTTTAAAATTGAACACCAGATTGGCCGCCATGATGCTATGTTCGGTCCGCGCAGTGCAATTCGTTGGTCTTTAACGGGAAAGCATGAAGGTTATGGTCGATACGGGGCGCCCACAGGTGCAGAGGTTCATGTCATGGGGGTAAGCCATGTTGAGTTTGGGCCATGGGGTCTGCGCAGGGAAACCACACTTATTGATGATATTGCCATTTGGAAACAAATTTTACTTCAAACCCAAGTGTAAGGCTGACTCAATGCAAGAAGAAGTTAAACCACTAAGCGTTGGATAAAAGCTCACTAATACAATTGAAGACGCTAGACAAGCTGTTGTGAGTTAACCCTAGTTATAGTATGTTCAAGGGGATGAACAACGCAGGTTTTCCTAAGTGACTTCGAGTTATAGGTCGAGGGTATGAGCATGACAAAAATGATTTTTGAATGGGGTGAGAAGTCAATTCTTCTTGTTATCGGTGCTGGGGCCTTCGCAGCGGCATTGATCGAAATATACACTGCAATTATTGATTATGACCTGCAGATAGAAAAGCTATTCACGCTTTTTATCTACGCTGAGATCATCGGCATGGTTGGTGCTTATACGAGTTCTTCAAGAATACCTGTCACCCTGCCTATTATCATTGCAATAACCGCCCTGTGCCGTTTGATTGTTATGCACGGCAAGGATATGGATGCGATGGTTCTTATGGGTGAGTCAGGTTCTGTGTTGTTATTAGCAGGGGCGGCGTACATCATGAGTCTTAAAGGAAAACTAAGCCTGGAAAAAAGGAAACTTCATTGACGCCAAAAAAATTAGGCTCAAGGTAGCGCAGGCAACACACTCAATACAATTCAAAAAATTGGGGGGTCAAATTGTCTATGTATACCGAAATGATCAAGCAGAAACATTTTATGGTCGTTAAGTCATAAAGCGTTTTTGGTTTTTGTGCAGTATCAAAATATGTATGATTAAGCGAGCGCCAACAAAGCTGAGTCTTTTTGGTTTAGGCTAAAGGAGTGGGTTAACATGTGTGGTCGCCTCAACGTATCTGAGAATCCTTACATTCAAGCCCTAATGAAAGACCTCGGCATGCCCGTGTTGCCTGAGTTTGAGCCACGATGGAACGTGGCACCTGGAACGTTAATCAATGTCATCACTCAAAAGCAAACCACTCAGGTGCGCTGGGGTATCGACTTTAATGGTTTTTCCCACCCCAACTCTCGTGCCAGCACAATCATTAAACGACCCGAGCTAAGAGACTGGCTAGCGCGTTATAAATGTCTGGTGCCCGTTAATGGGTTTTATGAATGGCCTGATACCAAGCTATATCCCCAATGGCGTGGGCGTGACACCCGATTTCACATATCAACACCCCAAGGTGCAATGTTCTTGGCGGCATTTGCTAAACCCACCGATGCAGGCTGGCAGGCCAATATCATCACCACTGGCCCTACTGTGGAAATGGCAGAGTTCCATCATCGGTCACCTGTAATATTAGACCCCAGCCAAGCCAAACAATGGTTGAAGCTCTCAGACTCACAAGCCCTGTTAGACATGTGCCAACCATACACAGGCGCCTTAAAAATTTATGAGTGCTCATCATTTGTCGATAACGCTCGGCACGAAGGTGAGCAATGTCTGGCCCCTGCAGGCAAATATGCCGATCAAATTAGTTTGATATAGACCAAAGTGTTGATTGGGTGGTGATAATTTTCCCGTTGCTAGTTTCAATACAAACCATCTGTCTCTCTGGGATGCGATTGCCCTAATTCAATCAGCGTTATCTAGGCTTAAACAAGCCAAAATTTAAGCCTCTTATCTCCTTGGATATAGAGCAAGATGATCGGATATCATCTTTTTTAACGAAGCCATTTAGCCAATTGGTTGTGGCTTGAGGAAACAACTTTTCTGATCCAGGAGAGCATGATATTCTGAAAATTAGTTTATTGCATCGTCCTTAAGACTATAAAAGCAAACACAAAACATGATTCATGGCGCATAGGATTGATCCTCTGAGAAAACACCATGTTTTGCTCAAGGCGTTTGTTATTCTAGACCCTGTGGCCACCCAATTATTTGAGGTTTTGAACATTGACTAAACCCAAACTTCTTATCTTGTCACTGGGCGAATTAAGCACAGCACTGCTGGAATGTGTGGCGCGTTCAGACCTGTTCAGTAAGGTAGTGGTTGGTAGTCGAAGCAGGATAAAAGCCGTGCAGCGTGCCAATAACGCTATTATTGGCGCTGGAATTGAAGGGTATTATCCAATCATTGAGGCAGCGGAGTTTGATATTGATCAACCATCCTTCGTGCACAATTTGCGTCGGGTTAATCCTGACATCATTTTTAGCGCCCCATCCTTGATGCCCTGGTGGAAATTAGATGGATCAAATAAGCCCGCACTGCCCTTCGCTGGCTATATGTCACTGCATCTTTCTTTGATGGCCAAATTTAGGGATAAAATAGGCGAAGCAAATACTGGGGCGCTCTGGATAGGTGCGTCTTACCCAGACGTGATTAACCCAGTACTCAATAGATCTGGATTTGGTCCAGATTGTGGCATCGGCAATGTTCAAGAACCCATTCCAAAGATAAAAGCGGGTGTGGCACGACATCTTGGCTGTGCACCGTCAGCAGTTTCTATTCATCTGGTGGCCCAACATGCCTTTGAATACTTCGTATTGAACGACAATGCTGGCCAAGAGCTGCCACCCTATTTGCTAAAGGCAACAGTGAACGGCCAAGATCACACAGCGCTTGCCAACAAAGTTTTACGCGAACCCTTTGGGTTTCCTTACGATCTGCACTTCAATCGTGTTACGGCTTCGGCTGGCCTTATGGCACTTCGGGCGCTTACCTCTTCAACTGATGTCGATATTCACTTGCCGGGAGTCAAAGACTTGGTTGGGGGCTACCCTGTCACAGTCAGCCGTTCAAAAATAGAAATATCTTTGCCACCAGAATGGTCGCTAGAGCAAGCACTTGAGGCCAACACCCAGTCGTTAAAATGGGACGGAATCCAACTCATAGAAAATAATGGAACAGTTGTTTTCACTGAAGCAACACAACAGGCTTTTCACAAGTTGCTTGGCAAGTCATTCGAACGTTTGAGTATGTCAAATGTTGATGCTCAAGCTAATGCCATTCTGGCGGCTCACTAAACCCTGACCAAGCAATGCAAACAAAGTAGGTAACAAAAATGCAAATGACTGAATCTGAAAAATTCTTCCAACGTGCAATGAAGGTGCTTGTTGAGGGCTGCAGTTCAGCTTCTCGCGGGCCAATGAACTATAAACCTTACCCACCCTACATGCGTGAGGGAAAAGGAGCACGTATTTGGGATGTGGACGGCAACGAATTTATTGACTGGCAGCTATCTTTCGGGTGCCTACCGCTAGGCCATGCACACCCCAAGATTGTCGAAATCGTTCAGGAGAAAGTTGCGGGTGGTACCCATTTTGCTACCGCTCTAGAGGTTGAGGTGGAAACCGCCGAGTTAATGGTAAATATGCTGCCCCATGTCGACAAGGTTCGGTTTGCCAATACTGGAACTGAAGCCTGCATGACTGCCGTGCGTATGGCCCGCGGTATCACAGGCAAGCGCAAGGTACTCAAATTTGAGGGTCATTATCATGGCTGGTACGATGGCCTGCTGGTCAGCACTAACCCTCAACCAGTAACAACATTGGGCCATCCAAATGATCCAGTGCGCATTCCCGACAGTTCAGGCCTCACACCAGGCTCGATTGAAGACACGCTAGTCTGTGTCTGGAACGATGAAGAAGCACTGGAACGGGTGTTAGAAGTGCATGGCCGCGAAATTGCCTGTTTAGTCATGGAGGGTGTCATGTCCAATATGGGGGTAATTCCACCCAAACCGGGCTATCTGAAGCGGGCCCAAGAACTGTGCCGCGCTTATAAAGTGCTGTTCTACCTTGATGAAACTGTGACTGGCTTTCGAGTTGCTCCAGGTGGTGCTGCTGAACTGTATGGCCTACAACCAGACATCGTCACCTACGGCAAGGCCCTAGGGCAAGGTTTTCCAGTGGCTGCCATTGCGGGCCCTGATCACATCATGGAAAGCATTGAATACGGTAAGGTATTACATTATGGCAGCCATAATGCTCCGCGTTTGGGCCTCTATGCGGCCAAGACTATGCTGGAAGAAATGAGCAAAGACAATTTTGCTAATTTCAAAAAGATCAGCGACATCGGTGAGCAAATGACGCGCAGACTCAATTTGGTAGCCAAAGAAACAGGCCAAAATATGGTCGTGCAAAACGTTGGTTCTATGTTCCACCCAGTGTTTACTGATCTTGATGCAATTACTGGGTATCGTGATTTCTGCGGCACGGTTGATCTTGCTAAATATGGCGTATTTTCCCAGTTAATGCGTGATCAGGGCATATTCTTTAGCGGCAACAAAATTCTGCACAATCTAAGTTGTACAGAACATACGCAGAGTGACATCGATGTCTCAATTGAAGCAGCCGGAAAGGCTCTGGAACAAATGGCGAAATAGAACCCTAATCAAGGCACCTTGCAAAAGGCGTCTTTCGCTTGAGCTAATTGGGTTGAAATAAATGGGGGCAACCCGACCAAACGCTTTATTATTCCCTTAAAGGAACCTTATAAATTACCACTAGAAAGTATAAGGATAGACGATAAGTGAGTTTTTACTGTTCTGAGCATTAGCAAAGCACACGAATCTGCACTATGACCTTTACCTAGCAGCAATGTGGGCCATGCCCAGTAATCGAGGTATCTTCGACTGATCAGGCTAAAGATCTTTGTGCGAAGCTAGGTATTGATTCAAAGATATGTAGACCCTAAAGCTAGGGTCTTTATTTGGAACGTGCAAACATTAAGACCTTACGGACTGATATTTGTTATAGGCCATTTTGAGTAGGGGCAAAAACAATAGCACTAAGGCCACCACCATGATTGGACCTGCGTATGCCCGATTAAAAAAGATAGAGAAAGAACCATCACTAATAATAAGAGATTGGCGCAGAGCAGGCTCAGCTAATGGCCCAAGTACAATCGCAAGCACTGCAGGTGCCAGTGGATAGTCAAGTTTGCGCATCAAATAACCCACAATACCAAAAGCTAACATTAACCAGACGTCGTGCATGTCTTGGGTAGGTGCGTAGCCACCAATGAGGCATAACACAAAAATGACAGGCGCTAGTATGGTAAATGGTGTTTTTAATATCTTTATAAACACAGGAATGAAGGCAATGTTAATTAAAAGAGCAAACACATTGGCAGCATACAATGAGGCGATGAGTCCCCACACAAAATCACCGTGATCTACAAATAATCTAGGACCTGGTTCAAGACCCCAAATAACCATGCCCCCAAGAAGGATGGCTGTTGTAGGTGATCCAGGTATGCCCAGTGTCAGCATTGGCAGCATTGAGCCAGTACTTGCTGCATTATTTGCAGCCTCTGGTGCACAAACACCCTCTAAAGCGCCGTCACCAAACTTCTCAGGTTCTTTTGATATTTGTTTAGCTATGCCATAGGCCATCAATGAACCAGGTGTGGCGCCTGCTGCTGGCAGAATGCCAACAAAGTAACCCAAAAAGGATCCCATGATGGTGGCTTTCCAAGTTTTAGCCAAAAGTTTGATATTGGTAATGGTTCTTTTAACAGTCACATTGGCTTCTGACATCATACTTTTGCCACCACCAAGCACATGTTCCTCTACGGTCCAGAGCATTTCTCCAATGCCATAAATGCCAATCGCCAACACTAGAAAATTAACGCCGTGCATAAAGCCTATAATATCCCAAAGAACTAGGCGCGGTTCCCCTGAAATAATATCAAAGCCAACCGCACTCAATACGAGGCCAATGCAGATTGAAAATAACGTTTTAAACAGATCATCATTACCTAAACCAACAAAAGTGGCAAAGGCCAACATCATCAGGGCAAATTCTTCAGGTGCGCCAAACACTAAGGCCACATGTGCTAGTGGCGGGGCAAAAAAGGTAAACAGAATGACAGCGATGGTGCCACCAATAAAGGATGCAAATGCAGCCCCTGTTAAGGCTAAGTCTGCCAAGCCCTGTTTTGCTAGCGGTCGTCCATCAAAGGTCGTTGCCACGGCAGTAGATGCCCCAGGGATGCCCAGCATAATCGATGAAATCGCACCACCGTACATGGCGCCGTAATAAATAGCGGCTAAGAAGATGATCGCCCCAGTCGGGGGCACCAAAAAGGTTAACGGCAACAATATAGCGACACCGTTGACCGAACCTAGACCTGGCATGGCACCAATAAATAAACCCAGCGCACACCCACCAATAATCAGTAACAGATTTTGCAGTTGAAAAACAATCGTAAAACCATCTGCTAGCAGCCCTAAAATTTCTAACATTGTATTATCTCATTACTCTTGCACTTAACCATTTTAAAACTATAAAAACATCTTATATAAGGGTAGGAACAGCGGCTCTGTAATCCCTTTGGGTAGAATTATTTTGAGAGTAATCTCGAAAAAATAAAATATAATGATGGGAGTCACCACCGCAAAAGTGATGGAAAAAAGCCACCGATGTTTGCCTAAAACTTTTAAATAGAACAATAGAAAAAGTGGCAGAGCACCATAAATGCCAATGAACGAAAATAAGGCAACTGTGATAATAAGGGCAACTGCGACTGCACCAACCTCGATAAAGACATGAGATTGAATATACGTTTTCATGGAGTTTGCAATCTTGCCCTTCTTACGGAACCAGTTATAAATAATTCCAAAACAAGAAATCAGCATCACTGCTGAAAGCCAAAAGGGCCATGCACCTCCGCCGGGCCCCTCGTCCTCTACCCATCCAATTGGTAATTCCAAACTTTTATACATCAGATAGACGGAGAAGGCCCCCATCATTACAGCCATCAACAATTCAGCAGTGCGCACTGTCATGATGAAAATCTCCTCAATCTACCTGTAAGTTATAAAAAAGTTTACTTAATTGCTCCCATGTTTTTAAGCATCACTTCATGCACGTCACGCTCCTTCATCCAGTAACTCATTAACGCGTCACCTTGCAACAAGTCACCTTGTAAACTTTTCTTGGTGCGGTATTCTTGCCATTTCTTGGAATTGAAAACATCCTTGAAGAGTCCTTGGTAATATTCGGTAGCCTCCTGGCTCATGCCTGGCGCTCCAACAACTGTGCGTTGCATGTAATAAACATAGTCCTCACCAAGCTCCTTAAAGGTGGGCGCATTGGGGAATAATGGCAAACGCTCGTCAGTAAATGAAGCCAAAGCCTTAGTGGTGCCCGCCTCATAGAAGCCTAGCTGCTCAGACGGATTGTTAACGGTCGAGTCTGCATTTTTACCCGCTAATTCCTTAGCTACTTTGCCGCCTCCCTTGTAGGGGACATACTTCATTTGTAGACCATAGGCTCCGTTCAGGAAGTCAGTGAGTAAATTATCTTCTGAGTTTTTACCCGTTCCAGCCATAATCCAATCTTTGCCTTTGGCTTTTGCTGCCTTGGCAAAATCAGCCATGTTATTGATATCTTTACGATCTGAGTGCACCCACAACAAGAAAGTATCTTCTGCCATGCGAGCAATAGGCGTAAAATCCGCGATATCAACACCCAACTTTGGTTGGCGTAATGGTGTGGTATAAAAACTGTTCAAGGTAAACATAATGGTGTGATCATTACCTGACCTTCCATTGACGTGGACCAGCGCTTCAGCACCTGAGCCTCCCGCTTTATTGACAGGAGTAAAAGGCACAGGGGCCATTTCATTTTCTGCGATAATGCTTTGAATCAGACGCACTGCTTTATCGGCTCCACCCCCTTTGCCCGCCATAACGACAAACTCAACTGGTTTAACGGGTGTCCATCCAGCAATTGCTGATGGGGCAGAGACCGTTGCCATAATGCCTGCTATTGCTAAAAGTGTAATTTTCTTGACCACTTTGAAATCCTCCGAAATTTATTTTTATATATTCTATGGAGCAACCCTCGCTCGTAAAAAGAGTATATAGCGCAAAGACGCAAATCGTCAGGGCGTTCAAATCAGTGATGCTTAAATCAGTTTCATTAATTATTTGTAAAAATTTTACACAATTTTTTAAATCTCAACTACTTTGAAGAAAATTTATATGAAATACAGCTTGTTAGTTTTTTGTAATCTATGCAAAAAAAAAGATGTCATCAATTATTCTGCCAAATATGAGTCATTTTTTGTGTCTCTAAGCGCGTATTTAAGGTCGCACTTTGAATAGTTTAGGGGGATGCAGTTTGGGTACTCAACGCATCCTTTTAAGAAACTTATTTCCTATGCTAATCAAAATTTCATAAGACTATGCCTTAGTGCACTATGCTACTAATTAGATGTGGCACAAAATATTTGGGATTTAACTATTAAAGGGTTAAAAGGTGCACTGAATTTAAATAGATTTGGAATGATATTGGCGAGTTAAGTCTTAACTTTCCAACGGTTAAGACCCATTGACTATAATCTCAATTGGGGGCAAAAGTATTTTCTAGCACCCCAATACCGTCAATGATAACCTCGATTTTGGTATTACTTTTCATTGGCATTGCACCTAATGAAGTACCACACGCAATCACATCACCAGGTTCCAGCGTCATGTCAGCTGACAAAAGACTGACCTGTTGGGCAGGTGAAAAAATCATATCAGCAACGGGGTAGTTTTGGCGTTCTCGACCATTAACGAGTGTTCTAACGACCAGTTGTTCGACTTTGTCCAAGGTCGAAATGCAAGGCCCTATGGCTCCAAAGGTGTCAAAACTTTTGGCCCTAGTCCATTGTGAAAAAGCCTCTTTTTCATGGATCAGTTGCATCGCAGTGACGTCATTGACGCAGGTGTAGCCAAAAATATACTCTTCAGCCTCAGAAACCTGGATGTCTTTCCCCTTTTTGCCAATCACAATACCCAGTTCTCCTTCATAAAAAATTCGCCCTGGGTAAGACGCTGGAGGCAGGATTGGTGAGGCATTGCCAATCACACAACTGCTTGGCTTAAGAAAGTAATATGGCGCCTCTGGAATTTCATTACCCTGTTTTTCAGCTAAGGCATAAAAATTATTCCACAAAGCAATTATTTTAGCAGGATTACAAGGCGCTAACAGAGTGACTTCATCGAGTGACCACGTCTTACCTGATGGCTCATTTGCATTAAACATATTACCTTGGTATCCGGTGATATGGGTCTGCTCTATTTTACCAAAATGAATATTACCACCGTGTTCAAATCTTACCCATTTATTCATTATTTTACTTCCATGCTTTGGATGAGTGTCTTATCTGCGCACTGTATCATATCGTATCGTATTCTTTTACTCATCATTAAAGATTCTAAATGCTCTCATTCTAGGTCTATGAATAATGATGAACACTGACTTTCTAATAACAACCTGCAATGCGACCACGTTGCTGAACTATGGGTAAAACTGTGTCGATTGTGGGCGTTTTAACGCCTGTAATACGGCCTAATTCTTGTACAGCAGTCACTAGCGCATCAATTTCCATCG
Source organism: Oceanospirillaceae bacterium UBA2001 (assembly GCA_002335115.1). Lineage (GTDB taxonomy): Bacteria > Pseudomonadota > Gammaproteobacteria > Pseudomonadales > Balneatricaceae > Njordibacter. The sequence continues at coordinate 9,974 of DDCR01000109.1, read as the reverse complement.
GTCGCCCTAAAGTCAAATCCTGCAACATTGATGTTGTATGGGCGCCAACACCCGCAGCTCCAGCAATGCGTTTGTCAACATCGATAGCGAAGCGAACCCCTAATTTCTCTCCAATGGCTTGAGCTTCAAGCATCATGTTTCTTGCCACCATTCGCGTTCCAGGATCGGTTGCCACAACATCTAGGGTAGCGTTTGTGAGCGCGCTAATTGGGTTAAAGCATAAATTTCCCCATAACTTTACCCAAATTTCATCTCGAATATTTCTAACTGGTGCTTTGAAACCTGCATTAATCATCACTTGTGATAACGCACGCACGCGCTCAGTTTTTTCCCCCGAGGATTCTCCCAAAGTAAATCGGTTACCATCGATATGACGAACGACTCCAGGTTCTAATATTTCACAAGCAGGATAGACCACACAGCCGATTGCTCGTTCTGGCCCAATACCGTCCCACTGTTTTCCACCTGGGTCTACACTCTCAATTTTGTGGTTTTCCCAGGTACCATCAAACTTGTAGAAATACCACCAGGGCACCCCATTTACTGCAGTCACAACCGCTGTATTTTTACCCAACAAAGGTTGCATTGCATCAACGACATTGGGCACTGAATGCGCCTTTAGTGAGACGATAACAAAATCCTGCGCACCTATATCCGCCGGATTATCAGTGGCAAATGGGTGCGTCACAATACGCTCACCGTTCATCTCTAAGGCCAGCCCATTAGCCTTAATTGCTGCCAAATGCGGGCCCCGCGCGATGACAGAAACCTCTTCACCCGCCTGAGCTAATAATGCTGCGATATATCCGCCGATAGCACCGGCACCATAAATTGTAATTTTCATCTTATGTTTTATCCAGCTAAACCCAGTTTCTCAGCAAGTCCAATACGTTGTAATTTTCCTGTTGCTCCCTTTGGAATCTCATCCAGAATAAGCACTTTTCGAGGCACTTTAAAATCAGCCAAATGCAGTGCCGTAAAAGTTCTAATGTCCTTTTCATCAGCTGTCATGCCCTCCTTCAAAACTACGGCAGCAGCGACTTCTTCCCCTAATTTTGGATGGGGCATCGCAAAGGTGACACATTGCTGAATCGCTGGATGATCCATTAACACTTCATCCACCTCACGGGGTGAAATCTTCTCACCACCTCGGTTTATAATTTCCTTCAATCGACCCGTGATGGAGACATAACCTTCTGCATCAAGGACGCCTTGATCACCCGTTCGGAACCAACCATTAGTAAAGTTTTCTTCATTGGCCTTGGGGTTGTTTTCATAGCCTTTGGTTACGTTTTGGCCACGAATAACGATTTCACCCACTTCTCCATTTTTGAGTATCTCACCTTCTAAACTCATGATGCCCACTTCTGGACCAGCTGCAATACCCACAGTACCTGCTTTTCTCACTGCAGGCGGCAACGGGTTACTAGCCATTTGATGAGCAGCTTCGGTCATGCCATAAGCTTCAATGACTGGCGCAGCGAATGTATTTTCCAATTCGGCCATAACCTGAGGCGGCAATGATGAAGATGAAGAGCGAATAAAACGCAACGGCACCGCATCAATAATATCTTTGCTTCGAGCAGCCCGAGTAAGTATTGCTTGGTGCATGGTTGGAACGGCAGAATACCAAGTTGGTTTTGAATCATCCATCCAGCTAAAATACTTCAAGGCATTGAATCCAGGCGTACAGTAAATGCTGGCGCCAGCTCTTAACGAAGATAAAACAGTTGCGATAAGTCCATGAATATGGAACAGAGGCATGATATTTAGGCAACGATCCCCAGGCACCAATGACAGGGTGTTCATGATATTTTCAGCCGAGCTAGTCACATTAATGTGGCTAAGGGGCACTATCTTGGGTCGTGAAGTTGTGCCTGACGTATGCAGTATCAGTGCAATATCGTTTTCATCGACGGCGTCATGGCTAGCTGAAGCGATTGGCGCAGTCGTCTCAAAGGTTAGATCAAAGTCACCCGCAGCATGACTGCTATCAATGACTAAATTAATCAGGGGAATGCCCAACTTTTGAGCGGCCGCGACCGCAGGTGAAGCACTACCTGCCTCAACAACCAAAGCTTTGGCTTTTAAATCATCTAAATAAAACTCAAACTCCTCTTGGCGATACGCGGGGTTTAATGGTGCCGTTGTCGATGCGCCTGAGATAGTGACAAATGCTGTGGCCATTTCAGGGCCATTTGGCAAGACGATAGCCACTCTGTCTTTTTTTGTGATACCCGCTTGGCTCAAGGATTGCTGGGTACGTTTTGATAATGAGCGGATGGCCGCATAGCTCAATGGAGAGCGACCAGGGGCTTTAATCGCAATAGCGTCGTCATGACCGATATTGAGTAACTCAGAGGTAGTATTTACAGACACAATAAACATCTCCAAAAGGGAGTTAAGGTAAATCCGTTCGCTTTAGTCATGCTTTTTCATGGGCATTTTGAGTGCATACGGCCAAATAGATTAGCAAAATTCTACCTTATAAGTTAAAAAAAACTTAGTCGTTAAAGTATTCTGCTTTATTTTGTGTCACCGCATGCAAGTTACAGGTCGTTCCTTGAATGATATTTATACAATCAATAATTTTCCATTGTCATTTGTGGATTGGGCCAAGGCACAAGATGGGTTTAATGATTAATTCTATTGAGGCATCAGCTCAAATTTATTGCACTTGGTTAAAAATCAAGTACTCAGTATGTCAAATGGCGCCCAGAGTTGCATTCGGTTTAGCGCTTTATAATAGCCAATGAATTTTAGTGAGGCTATGTGTTCAAACCATGACTGGGGTATGCGATACCCTCTAAATGACGACGCCAAATATCAGCAAGCAAGCCTGTGTCAATTAAATGGTTTAAAGCTAAATCAAGTGCCTGTTTAAGTTGGCTTTGGTGTTTTAGCATGGCCCCACCCCATAAATTCGCTGTATTTATGGTAAACGCAAGTTTGTATCTAGGATCTTTGAGAAGTGCTCCAAATGCGGGTTCATCATCTACCACAGCATCAACGTCTGAGTTGCTCAATGCGTTTACCATGTCTACAAAGACATCGTCTGACTGACCTGAAAAAGCGATGGGTAAGCACCCTAGCCATGCTTCTGCCAATGTCATGTTGGTGCTACCCGCAATGGCGGCTACTTTTAAACCTTTTAAGTCTGCAGGTTTAGCTACCTGTGAATCGTCTCGCACTAATACAGATTCATCAAACGCAGCGTAAGGTCTGGAAAAGAGCAAGCGTTCTTTTCTGCCTTGGGTGATGGCACAACCACACCATATGGCATCTGCTTTATTGGCTAACAAGACTGTTTCGAATTCAGACCATCGGGTAAATAACCATTTGAGTTTTAAGCCCAATTGCTGAGCTAACATTTGAGCGACTTCAGGTTCATAACCAAAGCGCTCACCCTGAGCATTAGTGCTAAATAACGGCATTGCATCTAAGTCTGCACAAATTAATGTTAAGTATCCTTCGTTGACTGTGCGGATCACATTGGCTCCAGAGATACTAAATAATCATCGATGGTTTCAGTTCTGCTGCCATCTTCATGCCATAAAATAGGAAAATAGTTTTCATCTAAAAGGTTATCACCTAGGTGTTTGTAGCGGCTATAGATCGGACCTATACCCTTGTCAAATTTAGTGGGGTCATATTCTGCATCACAGCGCATTAAATGCAGCACCAACGCTCGCCGAGGCGACGCCGTTTCATTAGCTCCAGAGCCATGCCAAGTCCAGCCATGATGTACAGACCCACCTCCAGCTTTTACCTCGACATACTCAATCTGAGGTTCCACACCTTGGTTTTGAGCAGCATGATGCATGGGCTTGCGATAATCTTCAGGCCCATGAAACTCACCAGAGGGTGTGCCTTTTTGCCATTGGTGTGAACCTCTAACAAATTCTAAAGTGCCGCCAGATTGAGTGGTATCGTCGAGGGCAATCCAGCAGGATATGAGGTCACTGGGGCTAAACCATGCCAGGTAGGCACTATCTTGATGGTAGCCCAAGGACCTGGCTCCTTGAGGTTTGGCGAGTAGATTATCGATCATAATTCTAACCCCAGGCCAGCCCGCAAGTTGCGCAACACTGCGACCTAAGGATTCACTCAGTACAACTTGTGCGATGGTGCGGTTAGCCTTCCAACCATTGCACACTTGACGCGTAAGACTTGGATCACCCGACTCATATTGCCAGTTGACTTCATCTGGTGTAATGCCGGTTTCAAAGGTTCCATTAAACACGTCATCAAAGGCCTGATGTAGCTTTAACAGTTGCTCAGGGGGCAATATTTTATCGACTACGAGGAAGCCTTGGTGTCTATAATCTTGCTTGTTTTGATCCGTTGGGGTGAATAACATAATGATTTTAATTCCACTCATGCATACCTCATGAGTATACACACTAAAAAATAAACAGTTCAACCAACGAAT
>DDCR01000109.1:0-5518 GCA_002335115.1 Oceanospirillaceae bacterium UBA2001 | reverse complement strand
TGTCTTTTTAACAATCAGTATAATCACTATTTAGGCAACGACTGGACATCTCTTCAGCTTTAGATATTTGCGAAGCGGTCATGATGCCACCGAGTAAATGCTTAATTTTATCCCCTGAAGTTTTTTTGTTGTTGGCACTTAAATTACTCCACATATAAGCGCGCTCATAATCTGTGAGATCACCCTTACCTCTGGCATAAATAATCCCAAGGTTATATTGGGCAAAAGTATGCCCTTGCTCTGCGGCTAAAGTTAACCATTTCACTGCTGCCGCATTATTTGGTGCCACACCTTCACCATATTGATACATAAGCCCTGCATTAAACTGTGCCCCAGGTTCACCTTGCTCAGCTGCTAAGATATACCATTTGATGGCTGTGCTCTCGTTTTGGGTAACGCCTTGTCCTTTGCGATACATATGGCCAAGATTATATTGAGCCTCAGCATAACCTTGCTCAGCTACTGGAGTCCACACGGCTAGCGCCTGCTTAAAATCGCCCGCTAAATAAGCTTTAACCCCCTTAGAATAGCCCTTTGGTGGTGGCATGGGTGGTAGTATGGGTGCTGTCTTTAGAGCTGAATTAGAAGCTGAAATGGCAGATGCAGCATTAGTCACATCCGTGGCTTGGCTCGTCACTAGAGTAGTGCCTTGAAGATTATCTGATGTTGGTGCTGCACTAACTGTTGAAGCTAGGGCAGAAGCCGGTGCTGGGGCCAGAGCTGAAACCAGCGATGGCTTTTGTGTCATCGGTTTTGTAGTCGCACATGCCAGCAGTCCAAAAGCCAACACCATGGTCATGGTTAAGCATTTAAAAAATCTGTCTAAATTCATATTTATGTCCTTAAAAGAGCCTGAAAGTTCATCAGTTTTCAGTTAAAAGCTTAGTACATAAAGTAAATTTTGCTTGTGTCCTCTAACTTGCTCGATGAAGTGTCTTTTGGTGGCACTAAAAGCTTAATTAAAGCCCTTCTTTTGGCGTAACTCATGACCAAGGTTGGTGCTGGTTAACACAAAGGTAAAAAATGACGACACGGCTATGAAATGTGGAAGGCATTAGACAAGAGTAAGACGGGAATAGATGGGCAACAGGTGAAAAATAAGTGAGTTAGCCTTTCGCAAACACGAACAAAGCAGGTGCCGGTGAACTTTCGCTTTAATGCGCTTAAAAGTGACATGAAAAAGCAAACACTAGATCGATAATCCAATATTTCTGCGTTATACAATACTTAAAAGCGAATGGTCTTGCCTTGCCTTATCCACGCTGGAGAATCAAACATGGATGGATCAGCTTTGATGTCAATTTCTTCTCGCCTTTGCTGCAACGACATCTGAAAAACAGTTATGTTGGCTGCTTCAATCGTGTCATTTAACTGGGCTTGATCAATCACTTCAAGGGTCATTAAGGCATCAGCAAAGCCACTAAAATATTGTTTGCGATCATTAGGCATTGCACCTTGGTCTCGGTAGGTGCAGTAAACGTCGATTAGTATGGCTTCTAATCTTGCCACTGCGGTTTGTGCTTGAATCATTATTAGGGCCTTTATTGATCTGTTTTTTGAAACTGAGGCAAAACTACACTTGGATATTGGCCACTGCATTCAACAAGTCATACCTCTGCATAGTCATTATCTAAGCAGCGCTTCGACATTTTCTCAGCTTTGGAAATAGCCGATGTTGTCATGAGTTTAGCCACTTGATCTTTGTTTTTAGTGCCTCGTTTATTGCCATTAATGGCACTCAAGTTATACCACATGTATGCGCGTTCTCGATCTTTTGCAATGCCACTGCCATCTTCGTACATAAACCCTAGATTAGTTTGCGCTTGGGCATGGCCCTGTTTAGCCGCTAAAGTGTACCAATGAACGGCTATCTTGCCATTTTCTTCAACACCTTTGCCATCTTCGTACATTAACCCTATGTTAAGCTGAGCACTGGCATTTCCCTGCTCTGCCGCTAAGGTCAGCCATTTAATCGCAATAAGTTCATTCTTTGGTATGCCATCGCCACGTTTATAAAAGATCCCTAAATTGTATTGTGCTTGAGCGTGACCCTGCTCAGCCGCTTGGCGATACCATTCAAAAGCTAAAGTCAGATCTTTTGGAGCACCTTTGCCTGTTTCAAAGGCTACCGCCATATTGTATTGAGCTAAAGCAACACCTTGCTCAGCTGCTAAGGCAAATAGTTTTAATGCTGTTGGGGCATTTTTTGGCACACCTCTGCCTACTTCATACATTAATGCTAATCTCAACTGGGCTTCTGCATAGCCTTGCTGAGTTGCAAGGGTGTACCAATGAGCTGCTGTTTTAGAATTCTCGATGACGCCCATACCCTCATCAAACATGAGCCCCAAATTAAATTGAGCACTGGCATTATCCTGCGCAGCAGATTTGGTAAACCAAATAACAGCAGCTTCATCACTTTGGGACACGCCATCACCCCTTTTGTGCATGAGGCCCAGCTGATATTCAGCTTTTGCATGCCCTTGTTCCGCTGCTTTGTTATACCAATTTAACGCTGCTGAAATATTTTTTGGTACACCTTCGCCATGGGCATATGCAACACCCATATTATATTGAGCCACCATATGCTCTTGTTCCGCAGATTTAATAAACCAATACGCAGCGAGTTCACTATTTTGAGGAATCTCTTTACCAACGCGGTGCATGTTACCTAAATTAAATTGCGCTTTCGCATGCCCCTGCTCAGCGGCTTTGGTATACCAATAAAGGGCGACCTTACCATTTTTGGGAATGCCATCGCCAAGGCCATACATATTGCCAAGATGATATTGAGATATTACATCCCCTTTTTCAGCTGCTTTGGTATACCAATAAACAGCAGCCTCACCGTTTTGAGGTGCCCCTTCACCGCGTTTGTACATTAACCCCAAGTCATTTTGGGCAGGCGTATAACCTTGTTCAGCCGCTTTGGTGCACCATTTTAAAGTGGCTTGTTCATCCAGAGGAACACCATCTTTGCCTCGGCATAGTTGTGCCAAATCATATTGCGCTTTAGCATGCCCCTTTACTGCAGCTTTGGTGTACCAAAGCGCAGCAGTATGGGTATTTTTTAATACCCCATAGCCTTCGACATAAACATGGCCCAGATTATATTGAGCTTCAACATGACCCTGTTCAGCCGCTTTGCTAAAGCATTCAAAGGCAGTTTGATAGCTCTGTAAGACGGCTTCTCCAGCTAAATACATGCGCCCTAGATTGGATTGAGCGTTCGCATTACCCTGCTCAGCAGCCAAGATGAACCACTTAGCGGCAGTCTTCTGGTTCTGTTGGACCCCATGCCCGTCTTCATATAAAAAAGCCAAATTGGTTTGAGCTTGGGCATGCCCCTGCTCAGCCGCTAGCGCAAACCATTGCGCCGCGATCTTGTCGTCTTGCGGCACCCCTTCGCCATTATGATACATAACCCCTAAGTTACATTGAGCGTTAACGTAGGCCTGCTCTGCTGCTAAGGTAATCCACTTAGCGGCTGTCTCATGGTTTTGTATAACGCCGTGCCCATTGTCGTACATTAAGCCCACACTAAATTGAGCCTTAGCATCACCTTGCTCTGCTAAGGGCTGCCACTGTGCAAGAGCTGTCTTAAAATCACCTGATTTTGACGCCTCACGACCTTTAGCAAAATTAGTTAGCACTATCATTTTATGGCCCAATAAAAATTCCTATTCATTATTTTTTCACGCCCATACTCAGTCTTAGCTACCTTTAAGTGTGCCAAGGTCATTTTAAATTCCATAAAACCAGAATCTAAGCAGTCAATCAAATTCCATAGACTTGTATAAGTAACCCACCTAAAATAGGTTGATCAGGCATAGCAAGCTAATTAACGACCACCAATGGCACTGTTCATGGCACAAGTTATCTTCATGGGAATCGTCGCTACTTTAGTTATCGACATATGGGCGGTTATATTAAGCACAATTTTCAAACTCCCCACCACCAATTGGAGCATGGTTGGCAGGTGGTGTGCGCATCTTCGCACTGGGCAATTTATACACCGGCCCATAAGCCAATCAAAGCCTGTAAAATACGAGCAGACTATCGGCTGGTTGTTCCATTATATTATTGGCATTGGATACGCCTATTTATATGTCATGTTGATGGTTTTTATCATTATCAAAGACCCTTCTTTAACATCGGCTATTATCTATGGGCTCGTTACTTTAATAGCACCATGGTTAGTTCTACAACCTGCGTTAGGATTGGGTTTATTTGCCAGATTAGCCGAAAAACCCAATACAATAAGGGCTCTTAATTTATCTGTGCACCTGATATTTGGGGTGGCATTGTACTTTGCGTGGACCCTGTCACTGGCATTGTTTTAACCCAATGAGTCCCATGCTTGGGGTTATTTTAAATGCTTGAATAGCTATTGTGACAGGCGCTAGATTTAATTTACACTAAACCATGGTTGGTCATGGTCGAGGTATTAACAATGAGTACAATTTTAAAAGTGAACCAAAAAATGTCTGATGCAGAATGGCAGGTTCGCTGTGACCTTGCCGCATGCTATCGGCTATTTGTTAAGTTTGGTTGGACAGATCTAATTTTTACCCATTTAACAGCTCGAGTGCCCGGCCATGAAAATCAGTATTTAATCAACCCCTATGGGCTTTTGTTTGAAGAAATTACTGCCTCTAATTTACTCAAGGTAGACTTTGATGGCAACGTCATTAGTGGAGACTACCCCTACAATGATGCGGGTCACTATATCCATACTGCCGTATTTAAAGCTCGTCCTGATATTAATGTTTTATTACATAGTCACACGCGAGCAGGCATTGCTGTGTCCTGCATGAAAATGGGTTTATTACCCCTATCACAGCAAGCGGGAGAGATTCAGGATCTGGTTTGTTACAATCACTATGGTGTTGCCAGCAAAGACCACCCCGAGTATTGTCACCAACTGGGCCAAGATATGGCTGATAAGTGGTTAATGATCATGCACAATCATGGTTTATTAGCGGCGGGCAGGACGGTTGGAGAGGCCTTTTACTTTTTGTACATGCTGGAAACCTCTTGCAAAATACAAACTGATATTGTGTCATCAGGGGTAGATTTTCACCTACCCGATGCAGCCTCTGTAGGTGAATTAGCAAAAACTACGGCACCTTCGGGTGACCAGCCCTGTAATGACGTTAACATTGCGTGGCAGGCGATGATTCGCTTGCAGAATCGGCTCGACCCTTCCTACAAAAACTAAATAGGCTATCCATCTAGCAGAGTTATTTAGCAGAGCTATTTAGCTGAGGCAGTCATTAGGTTAATCAATTATTAATGACTAACATCGTTTTAGGGTGTTTTAGGACCTTTCTTCTCAGACAATAAGTCTAAAATGGCTTTGGCGTGTTCTTCTGGAATATTAAAGCGTGCCCTAATGGTCTCAATGTGGCGTTTTTCATCACTGGTAATAATGCCATCACTCATGGCTGCGTTAATTTCAGCCTCAAAAATAGCCTCTCGGCGCGCCATTTGATTGGAAAAGGCTGAGGCTACAATA
>DDCR01000098.1 GCA_002335115.1 Oceanospirillaceae bacterium UBA2001 | reverse complement strand
CCTGCCCCATCACCATTGACCATATTAAACACGCCCGCTGGAATACCAGCCTCATGCACCATATCGGCAAACACTAAACTCGATAAAGGTGCTATTTCTGAGGGCTTAAGCACCATAGTGCACCCCGCTGCCATAGCCGCAATGGCCTTAAGACTGACCTGGTTCATGGGCCAGTTCCAGGGGGTGATTAGTGCACACACACCGATGGCTTCATAAATAATGCGGTCATTAGGCGCACTGTCATTGAGGGCGCGTTCAAACTCAAATTTTTCAAGCTCCTCAATTAATCCTGCGGTGTGCTCCGAACCCGACTCCGCTTGAGAGGTCAGGGCCATATCAATGGGCGCTCCCATTTCTAAGCTGATGGCTCGGCCCATTTCTTCATTACGGGCTTGGTAAACGGTCAAAAATTTCTTTAGTAATGCGATGCGTCGTGCTTTAGGAGTTTGACTCCAATCATCAAAAGCAGCTTTAGCCGCAGCCACAGCAGCGTCTGTGTCGGCTTGATTGCCAATTGCTATGGTGCCACACGCCTGTTCCGTGGATGGGTCGATGACCTCCATTTCGCGATCCGATATGGGTGCTACCCATGCCCCGTTGATGTAAAACTTTTTAGTATCGATCATAGCGTATCACTCTAGCAAATCTTGTTAATGGGACCATTTTTCTGACTTTGAGGGCTTATAGTCTTTGAGCCGCTTCAGTAACTCGGTTGGATCATCATGCACCACCAATAGATCTAAATGTTGGGGCTTGATAAAACCCGCTAACACTGCTTGATCAAAAAAGGTGAGCAGGGCGTCATAGTAACCATTAATGTTGAGTAAGCCAATGGGTTTTTGGTGGAACTCCAATTGTGCCCAAGTGAGCACTTCCGTCAATTCTTCGAGTGTACCAAAGCCCCCTGGCAAGGCGATGCAAGCGCCTGATAATTCAAACATCATGGTTTTTCGAGTGTGCATAGAATCTACCACATGTAGCTCAGTCAAGCCCTTATGTGCCACGCGCTCAGCAAAAGATTGAGGGATTACACCAAATACTTTTTGACCCCCTGCTAATACGGCATCTGCCACCTGTCCCATGAGACCCACTTCAGCACCGCCATAAACCAACCCCATAGATGAGCGACTAATCGCCTCTCCTAAAGCCTTTGCAGAGGCCATAAAAACAGGGTCTTTACCTGCGCTAGAACCACAAAAAACACACACATTTTGCATATACATTACCTTTTTTATTTTAAGCTATTCATCGACTCATGCTCACTCAAGTCAACCACTGCTCGAGTGTGAGGGAGTGTGGCATTTATGTGGGACGTCAATGCAGCCCACCCAGTGTGCATAGCCAATAGCACAGAGCCTATTGCACGAGTAACAAGGGATCCACATGAGTTTTTCGCCAAGTTACACCCCAGTGCAAATGGGGTCCTGTGGCTCGGCCTGTTTGCCNNCCTACTTGTCCCATAACTTGGCCTTGCTCAACCACCTGCCCCAAACCCACGTCGATGTTGCTCAAGTGGGCATAAACACTGGTCACACCCAGGCCATGGTCTAACATGATGGTTTTACCCGTATAAAACATCTGCTCGTGCACTAAGGCCACTCTGCCAGTGAGCGGGGCGACAATATTAGTGCCCTTGGCTGCCGCAATATCAACACCATTGTGGGGGTTTTTTGGCACCCCATTCAAAATACGTCGCGAACCAAACACGCCACTAATGCGCCCTGCTACAGGATATATCCAAGCTTGGCCTAACCAGTCAGCTTCAGTGCGACTCTGCCTAACCTCGCCAATTAATTGATTTTCTGAGCGAATGCGTTGTGATGCGTCCGTTTTTGGTGTCACTTTTTTGCTAGGCAAACCATTAATTTTTTGCTCCACGTAGCGGCGTCTTTCGACCTCTTTTTGCACATTCACAGGCACCTGGCTGGAGACGTTGTTGTTTGATTTTGTCTTTAAGGTGACACTAACGGCGGCATTACGCCCAAGACCAAACACATACAAGCCCGCAGCAGACACCTGCAATTGGACATCGCCTAGCCACACCTGAGTGCCCGGTTCAACAGAACCTATAACCAATTCACCTTGTTGATAGTCTGCCGCTAAAACACTGCCACTAAGACCCAGCACCAAAAACATTAAGCCCCTAGCAATAACTGAGAACTTGTGTTTCAGAATTAACAAGCTGCAGTGACAGAAATTTCAACCAACAACTCAGGTCGAGCCATGGCTGCTTGTACACAAGCTCTTGCTGGAGCGTGGCCCGATGGTACCCAAGCGTTCCACACCAAGTTCATGGCGGCAAAATCATCCATCGACTTTAAATAGATCGTAGCTGACAGCATACGGGTCGTATCTGAACCCACGCTGGCCAACAACTCATTCACTTTGGCCAGCATGGTTTGGGTTTGCTCAGTAATGTCGGCGTCAGCGTCAGCAGCAACCTGCCCACATAAATACGCTACGTTATTGTGCACGACGACCTTGCTCATGCGCTCATTGGTTTGGTGACGACCTATATTCATAATCGCGTTCTCAAAAGCCCAATGATAAAACCAAAAACTATATTTAAGCAAATCTAAATCACACTTTTTTGTCGCACGATAGCGAGCCTATTGACCCTATGCTTAGACCATGTCATGGTCTGCCACTTTGCTATTATTAGCGCCTTGGAAAATCACAAATGTCTCATTTATTTAGTCCTTTAACTGTTAAAAGCGTCACCTTACGTAACCGCATAGGCGTGGCACCCATGTGCCAATATCAAGCTATTGATGGTATTGCTCAAGCTTGGCACATGACCCAACTGGGATCTAAAGCTGTGGGAGGCGCTGGCCTTGTGATCACAGAAGCGACTGCCGTTTCACCTGAGGGCCGCATTACACCGTCATGCATGGGCCTCTGGAATGAAATGCAAGTGGCTGCTTTAAGGCCCATTACCGACTTCATTAAAAGCCAAGGCGCCGTGCCTGGGGTTCAGTTGGCCCATGCGGGCCGCAAAGGCAGTTGTGCAGTGCCTTGGCTGGGTGGTCAGCACCTCACAGATACCCAAGGGGGATGGGACATCATGGGGCCTGCAGACCAACCCTTTGATGATGATGGTGTACGTTTATGGAAAGCGCCAAAACACATGCAGCAGGACGACATTGAACAAGTCCAAGATGAATTTGTTGCGGCTACTCAAAGGGCACTAAAAGCAGGCTATGAATTGCTTGAAATCCATTGTGCCCATGGTTATTTGCTGCATAGTTTTTTATCACCTCTGGTCAATACGCGCACTGATTATTATGGGGGTAACCTTAAAAACCGAGCTCGTATGTTGCTTGAAACCACGGCTAAGATGCGCGCAGTTTGGCCTCAAGAACTACCTTTCGTAGTGCGGCTTTCGATGACCGACTGGGTTCAAGGTGGATTAAGTGTTGAAGATAATATTGAAGTGGCCTCATGGCTCAAAGCCCTAGGCGTCGACATGATTGACTGCAGTGCCGGTGGCGCTACACCTGCGGCCCGCAGTGCTATTAATGGGGGCATCGCTCAACAAGTAGGCATGGCTGCAGATTTACGTCAAGCCAGTGGCTTAATGTCTATGGCGGTGGGAGAAATTACCCAAGCTCAACAAGCAGAAGACATTATTGCTCATCAGCAAGCCGATATAGTGCTTTTAGCCAGAGCCATGCTCCACGACCCCTATTGGCCCACCCATGCGGCTAAAGAACTAGGCGTTGAAATGTCTCAGGTCATGCCGCCATTGCACCAGTTATTTATCGGCCGTTAGTGGGACCTGTAAGTAAGCCCGTGTGATTTGATACAAACCCAAAACTTCAATGTGATCTTGACCGAATGCAACCCCACTGTGTTTTCTAGACACTGTCACCATGTCACAGGACAGCGGTCTTCGTTTGGTTTCAAAGCAGCATTGAATGGTTCAAGATCAAAACAGCCAAATCCATCTGTTTGCAGTATTAATCAGCCATCATGAAGCCATTACATCAGGCCTTAACTGAGACTTAAAATTTTTAAGAAGGTTGATATGTCGACCCCTTCGTGTGCACAGGCTTTACATACTGAAGTAAGTTACTCGTGGAAAAAACCCTGTATTGCCTCAGTAATCTGCTGCAGAGCAGCATCATCGATTTGCATGTGCAGAACAATACGAGAATTTTCCCCAATGGCGGTGATAGCAATACCACGCTGTGCCAGATAATTGGCTAAGTCGGGCATTTGTGGCGACTGCAAAAATAGCATATTAGTTTGTACTCGAGCCCGGTCAAAATGCAACCCTTGCAGGCCTTCAAGTGCTGTGGCAAGCTTCTGTGTTCGCTTGTGATCCTGCGCTAACCGGTCCATATTGTGCTGTAAGGCATACCTGCCGGCTGCTGCAATAATACCTGCTTGGCGCATGCCCCCACCGAGCATCTTACGCAGTCTACGTGCTCTTTCAATGACTACACTGGAGCCGACTAACACAGAGCCCAAAGGCACACCTAAGCCTTTAGATAAGCACAAAGATACGGTGTCAATGGACTGCACTAACCGTGCTGGAGGCAAGTTTTGGGCTACTGCAGCATTAATCAATCTAGCGCCATCCATGTGTGTAGCAAGCCCATGTGATTTGGCACAGTCAACCAAAGTATCAATATGATCTTGATCTTGAATACAGCCTCCCACTGTGTTCTCTAGACACAGTAGCCGCGTCATAGGACAGTGGTAATCGTTTGGTTTCACAGCAGCATTAAGTTGTTCTAGGTCAAAACGCCCGAATCCATCCGTTTGCAGTGTGTGCATAGCCACACTGCCTAGCACGGCTACACCAGCCGCTTCATCACAACTAATGTGGTATTTATCACCCACCACAACCTCTTCACCCCGCTGACAATGAGCCAACACACCAGCTAAGTTACTCATAGTGCCACTGGGTAAAAATAGACCTGCTTGTTTGCCTAATAACTCGGCAGTTTCGTGCTCAAGTGCATTAACATTGGGGTCATCACCATACACATCATCGCCCACTTTCGCGTCTGCCATAATCTGACGCATAGCATCGCTGGGTTGCGTAACCGTATCACTGCGCAGATCAATGATCATCGGATTGATGATTGAGCTTCGTGTTTCTGCCGATGGGTAGTGTGTTGCCATAATTTAGACCTGTTTTCCTAATGCTTTTTAGTCACTGACCTGCTGCCCAGCATAAGGTAGCGCTGCCACAATATGCACTCTCGATTCTTCACCTCCATTTAAAGCCGTGTGATAGCCACGCGTATCGGTAAAATAAACCGACCCATCTGCAGGTAAGTGAGTGCAATGGTGGTTGACGACAAATAAAGAGCCGGGGTTACTGATAATGGGAATGTGCAAACGCGGCTCTGGATCTCGGTGCCAAGAATTGCAGTTATACGGATCTTTGCCCAACACTCGCATACGGCCAATGGGAAATCGAGCAATAAGCTGTTCGTAAACTTCGGCTAAATATGTGTCTGCAAATAGTGGATTAAACTCACTATACGCTGACTCATCAACCATAATGTCCCGAGGGACTTCAGCATAGCTGTCATCCACTCTAGTCCAAAATCGACCACAGTTGTCCTCGGGAGTGGGGTGCTCGACACCCGGGCGCCGCGTTAGGGCCATAACATGAAAACCTGAACCTAAATCTTCCAGTTGACCTTGCATGTCACGATAACACTGGCGTAACTTGTCGATATCAAACTTTAATTGCAACTTTTGAATACCTGGGCCAGCCTTGAAACGGGCAACTGACTCCGTGTCAAATTTGTGGTTAAGCCAAGTTTGCATCTGCTTGGCATCAGCTTGAGTGGAGGCAACGCGCGACATAATAACTCCTAAAACTATCTATCAAAGAAGGTGCTAACCTATTTCAATCGGTTCCAGCATAGGTTCAGCCCTTCCTAGCTCTTCTTTGCGCTTAGCCACATAGGCTGCAAGTTCTTCGCGCCGAGACGAATCAAGCGTTGGCGGTTCAAATTCAGCTAAAATTTTCTGCCAAATTTCCGTAGCCCGCATAGTAGCATTTTTAGACCCAGCTTCAACCCAGCTTTCATAATTTTTCCAGTCGCTCAAAAACGGTTGGTAAAAAGCAGTTTGATAGCGTTCGATGGTGTGACTAGAGCCAAAGAAATGCCCACCTGGCCCCACTTCATCCATGGCTTCAATACCGATTTCAATACGGTCAATTTTTAGGGGTTGCAACATTATTGCCATGTGCTGGAGCATTTCACAATCCATAACAATTTTTTCAAACGACGCTACCAAACCACCTTCTAACCAGCCCGCAGCATGATAAATCAAGTTCCCATGTCCCATGACAGAGCCCCACAAAGCCATTTGGGTTTCGTATACGGCCTGACCATCTACTGCGTTAGAGGCATTGCAGGCACTCGTACGATAAGGCAAGTTATATCGACGCGCCATTTGGCCGCTCGCCATGTTGGCTAAACAATTTTCTGGAGTACCAAAGGCTGGAGCGCCAGAACGCATATCAACGTTTGATGTAAAGCCACCATAAACTACTGGAGCACCAGCTTTGGTTAACTGCACCAAGGCAATGCCTAGCAATGCTTCGGCATTTTGTTGTGCTAAAGCGCCAGCCATAGTGGTCGGGGTCATTGCTCCCATCAGGGTGAATGGAGTCACAGTGACTGCCTGCCCCATGAGTGCCATTTGCATGGCACCATAAGCCATACTGTCGTCCAGTTTTCGGGGTGAATTGATATTAATATTAGTCATAGTCGCTGGATTTTGCGCTAGTTCAGGCAGACTCATGCCATTGGCTATTGCGCTCATGGTCACTGCATCTTTAACACGACCCGCGCCAATGCCTTGGGCAAAGAACACTTTATCGGCTAGGGTTAGATTTGCAAACGTGGTGTCTAAATGCCGAGTGTTTGGTGGCAAGTCTGTGGGGGCCACAGCCTGATTGCCAAAAAAATCGATAACATTGAAATACTGGCCAAAGCGGATCATATGTTGATAATCAGCAAAGTTACCAATACGGCGACCGTTGATGCTGTCATGCACGTTGGGAGGACCCGAGGTCAACCCAAAGTGGATTATGTTCGATCCAATCTGCAATGCATTGGCTGGATTGCGTGGGGTTAAAGTAAATTGCGCAGGTGCTCGGCTGACACATTCCATCACCAGTGCTCGATCCATTCGCACCACGCCTTCAGCATCTACATCAGCTCCGGCCCGCTTGAACAAGTCTAAGGCTTGTTGCCCCATAACTTCGATACCCAATTGTTCGAGTATGTCCATAGACGCTGCATGGATGAGTTCAACTTGTTCTGCTTCCAAGGCAAGGATAGGGGCAAAACGATTGCGCTTTACCTGCCGTTCAAGCTGGTGAATAGCGCATGGATTAGGTGTTTCTTGTTTGATTCTGCGACGACGACCAACAGTGCGGCTCATTCAATTCACCTGAGGTCTAATATGAGCCTCTCAGTAATGGATTCATAGAATAGACGATAGCATTCAAATCCTGAGAAAAAGAATACTAAGTCGACAACAAACGGACAATATATTGTATAAATATGAAATTACCAATATCCTTAGCTCATCAAAGGAACCAATATGAAACCAAAATATCCCAACAGCCCGACAATGATTGGGTTTTTCCTTATCCCACAGTTTTCGATGCTCTCCATGTCAGCCGCTGTTGAACCTTTGCGCATTGCGAACCGTTTGAGTAATTCCATTTTGTATGAATGGTCGTTTTACAGTAAACACTGTTTGCCTGTGAGGGCCAGCAATGGGGTAGAGGTTGCTGCCACGCGTGATATGAAAGATACAGACGACTTAGATGCGCTCATTGTTGTTGCCGGTATCGATGTGGAGAACCATAATGACCCAGCGCTTAGCCGATGGCTGAGACGCTTATCACGCAGCTCGACAACATTGGGATCCACGTCAACGGGTAGTTTGTTACTGGCGCGTGCCAAGTTGTTGCAACACAGTCCCTGCACTATACATTGGGAGAATATTGATAGTTTTAAGGAAGAGTTTCCATTGTTAAATGTTACTGGCGAGTTATATGAAATGGATACTCGATTCATGACCTGTTCAGGAGGTTTATCAGGCCTTGATATGATGCTCCAACTCATCACGCAACAGCACGGCCTCAAACTGGCTAAAAATGTGGCAGAGCAGTGCATCCATCCCAGCATCCGAGACGCTCATGCACAGCAGCGTATGGCCACCCAGGCTAGACTCAGCATTCACCACCCAGGTCTAATCAAAGCTGTTGACTTAATGCAGAGCCACACAGAGGACCTCATTTCTCAAGCACAGATTGCGAGCAGATCAAACTTATCTTTGCGTCAAATGGAGCGGCTTTTTAAGCATCACTTTGGCCTGAGACCTGCACAATATTACCTAGATTTAAGACTCACCAAAGCCCAGTTGCTGCTGCTGCAAACAAGCCTTTCTTCGGCTACTATTGCCTCCGCATGTGGCTTTAATTCGACCTCCTATTTAGCCAAGCGCTATCGCATGAAATTCTTAATCTCCCCCCGGCAAGAGCGGATCCAGCAGCAAGCTCAGCAGCACAATGGTGCATGATAGTGCAAAAGCATGGGGGCTTACGCAAACTCAAGTTAGGTCTTTTATTACCATAAAAGTGAGTTATCGTTCCCCCTTAATAATACGACTTAAGAGGGTTAATCTATTGAGGATTTAATGACCCGTGGACAAGACCTCAAATGCCACTTATCGGAAGATTTATTAGGCCCTATGATTCCAGTCTTTTCAGTATTTAATTAGCTACGAATTAAGGCTAATAAGCCAGCCAAGCTGCCCCTCTCCAGTTGCTCAATATAGGCTAACACCTGACGCGACTTTTGGGTGCCCCACACGGGTTCACATAAGTTCATGTACTTGTCATGGAATTGCGTTTTACGCATGGGCTTGTGAGGGTCACCTATGGCTTCATGAGGCTCTGATAGAATTTCTGTACCGTCAGCCATTTGGATACGCACATGGGCCCAACGCTCTGCTGGAAACACCTCATTATAACTTTTGTCTTCAATTAAAGTGATTTTGCCAATCATGTCTTGTACTTCTAGATCATTAAAACCGCTATAAACATCGTCAGCACTAATGACACCTTTGAGAACAGCCATGGCAATCGGAAAACTGATGGCATACTGAGCTTGCTCGGTATTGTTAGGCACATCACTAAATAACCGTACCCCCTCATGAAAGGTCCACACGGTAATGTGCGTTACCTGAGCGGGATGAAAATCAGGCTGCCGACGCAAAGATAAGCACGCCGCAACGGCTGGCTGAGCCCAGCGGCAAACGGGATAAGGTTTAAAATATTGATTAAGAATTTGCCAGTTTTGGCCCAAATCCTGCCAGTAAACCGCTGCAACATCAGCCACAATGGTAATGGCAGGCGCACCAGTAAAACCTTCCGCTGCCAAATATGCCGCCGAGGTTCCCACCATAGCACCCCAACCAGACCCATCCTTTAACATGGTTGGGTGGTCAATATTGCGCATCATCTGGCTGCGTGGACCGTGATATTCAGCAATACCCAAAGCATGCTCGAATGATTCCTCATCAAGCCCCAGAACATGAGCCGTCAACGCGGCACAGTTAATTGCACCCCAGGCCCCTGAAGTGTGATAATCAGTGACTGTGCCATGCAGTGCCATGCCCGCCCGGGTTCCAATTTCATAACCTGCAACAATCAAACTAATGAGTTCACAGCCCGTCACGGGCCGCGACTGAGATTCGAGCACAGCAATGAGGCTGGGCAGCATACTACAACCGACATGCCCCTTGGTATCCCGCTGTCCATCATGACAATCTAACGCATCAATCATGGTTGCACCGACTAAAGCAGCCCCTACAGGACTGATACTCGCACCACCTAGCAGCGGTGGAACAGCAGTGATATTGGTTCCAGCAGCAAAATGGTCTTGTGCATGCCGAGTAATCATAGATGCCGAGGCAGATCGGGCCCCTCCTACCGCAGCACCAAGTAGGTCATAGCAACAAACTTTTGCCTGTTCAATAACTGCTGATGGCAAAGTATCAACGCTAATATCTAATAAAAACTGCCGTATAGAGTGGTGACCTAGCATTAAGTGAGCTCCATTTTAATACGAGTGAACACCGTCCAAGGTAACATTCAAATGATTAAAAATAAGACACTAATTCGACAAGAAAAAAACTTATGAACGCAAACTGTGAATCACTTCGTAACACGCCCCAATGGGATGTTAACGCGTCTTTCCAGCAGGGCTTTTTAGTTTATCGTAGGACCGATGTTAAGCCTGAGGATACGGTACCAAAAATCATATTCATGCTCCACGATCCCTATTGGCCTACTCATAGGGTCAAGGGATTAGGCGTTGAAATATTTCAGGTTATGCCACCGTTGCACCAATTTTTTATTGATCGTTAGCAGCATCTCTGAGTCAGGTTCGTTGACAAGGTTCGTTCGTCAGGTCAATGGATAAAGTTATCAGTAAGCCCTATGAACTGGCCGAGTTAAGCAAGTAGGGCCTCCCTCGCAAGCAATACACAAAGCATCACCAGCAAAAACCTTCACCTCGCAGCCGGCAGCTTCCATTACGGCCTTGGTGGCTGGGAAATCATCAATCATAATACACTGTGAAGGTGCCGTTGGAAGCACATTTAGATTAAGACCACTGCTGGCCATAAATTCATCATCAGGAGCTTCAATTAACTCAATGCCCATCGACTGCATTAACTGAAAAAGGGCTGTAGGTACTAAAGGCGCGTGAATTAAAGCTAACTGTGGGGCCAAGGGTGAGATCACCGACATTAGGTGCAAACAGGCTTCTGCACCCTGCCAAACGGGCAAATCAAACCCTAATACTTGCACCCCATGAGAGTTCAACATCGCATTAAGTTGATCTATTCCCGCTTGGTTAGAGCGAAATCCGCGTCCCACCGCAAGAGTATTGTGGTCCAACCAAATACAATCCCCACCTTCAATCTGCCCTTCACCTTTCACATGCCCTAAAATCGGGATGCCCGCATTGATATAAGCCTGCTCATGCAGAACGGGTTCTGCCTTACGCAAGGGCTTACCCATATTAAGAATAATAGCGCCATGATCACTCACGAGTGAGGGGTCAAAAGTAAACATAGCATCTGATAAACCATCGTTATGGTCTTCGATATCAATAATTTCTGTACCACAGGCGGCCACTAAACTACGGAAAAATTGATATTGTTTTAGCGCTTTAGCCCCATCAAATGTTGGACCGTAGTGCCATTGCTGAGGGTTGGCATTTAACAGGCTCTCGCGTGGCGCCCGCATCAACACACGTTGTAAGGGTAATGACATGGACTGGCAACCGAAGCTGGGCATAGGGTGTTTCCTTGTTGAAACTTTGTAATATTTAACAATGGTGTAATCACTTCACTGACATAATTAACGTGTTATTTAACCAGTAATGCGTTAACGCGATGCTACAAACATGCTGCAATGAAGTAAAGCCTGTCATCATTTAATGGCCCTGTCAGGTTGAGAATTAAATTGTCACAGTGACCAGATAACGCAGCGTCGAATCCCTTTTAAAAGGCGCCAGTTACAAAACGATGGTTTTATGAGGGATTTATACTGGAATCAAAGTCCAATTTTTGTCGATTTAGTTTCTTTTATTTAATCAGGCCCATGCTATCGTCTGTGGTGAGAATCCGTGTATAGTGGGCTCTAACAACTGGAGCAAACCTTGTTTCGCTGCCTAGTTGATTAAAAACTATGAAAAATAAAAAAAGGAAGACTTCAACATGAAACTTTTGAAACCCTTACTAGGTACCCTTCTAATAGCTGGCTTACTTTCAGTTAATAGCGCAAATGCAGGTGCTGTACTTGATAAAATTATGTCTAGCAAAACGATCAAAATAGCTACTGACGCCAACTGGCCACCACAATCGTTTATCAATGATGATAATAAAATGGACGGGTTTGACGTTGATGTGGCTCGGGAAATTGCCAAACGTCTTGGGGCCGAGGTTGAGTTCATAACACCTAACTGGGATGTCATTACTGCGGGGAATTGGTATGGCCGTTGGGATATGCATGTAGGATCGATGACACCCACGAAACAACGCGCCAAAGTTTTATCTTTCCCTGCGGTTTACTACTACACACCGGCCTCGGTGGCAGTGCATAAGAGCTCCAAAGTTTCTCAAGTTTCTGCCCTAAGTGGCATGAAAATAGGCACTGGCACTGGCACTACCTTTGAGCTGTATTTAAATCACGATTTAGTCATTGATGCTGAAGGTGCGCCTGCGTTTAGTTATGAAATAGATAATCCTGTCGTCAAATCATACGAAACCTCAGTGGTTGCTCTTGATGATCTGCGTCTTGGTAATGGCGTTCGACTTGATGGCGTCGTCAGTAGTTTGCCAACGATTTTAGAAGCTATTAATAATGGCTATCCACTTAAAGTGGTTGGAACACCCGTATTTTACGAGCCATTGGCGGTAACGGTTGACCTAGGTGATAATGAACTTAACGCAAAAGTTGCTAGCATCGTTGCAGCAATGCGAACGGACGGTACATTAACGACCATATCGAAAAAGTGGTATGGCGTAGACTACGCAACAGTTAAATAAACGACAAACCAACTTATTTGGATTGCCTCTTACACTCGAGCATTCAAGTCATGCTCGGGTGTATTGAAGATGGTCTAGATCGCCTCTCAATATTAGTCATTCAAACTATTTAAAGGTAGGAGCTAATTTTGATTCAGGACACAGTCACTGAAGACATAATAATGAGAAAACCTAAATTCATAGCTTTTCTTTTTACTACCATTTTTATTTGCTTTTTTATTTTCGACCCATCTCAATCTATCGTGGGGCACCTGCTTGAACCCGCCCTCGGTGATCCTGAAAAAAGTGGTTTTTATGGTCGCTGTGTCACTGCCTCTATGTCGGCAGTTCTTCTCGTTTTAAATCTACTAGCAATAAGCTGGATACCTAATTTTCGCCTTCAAGTCATCACTGTTTGGCTCCAACTATTGATTCTTTTTCTATCCTTTTTTTATAGCTTTGACCTGAGTTTTGAATTCATTCGAAGTAAGATTTGGTTTATGGTCACACAGGGTATTTTCACCACCTTATATGTTTCGGCTATCTCCATAGTCATCGCTTCCTTTATTGCAATTATAGGAG
Source organism: Oceanospirillaceae bacterium UBA2001 (assembly GCA_002335115.1). Classification (GTDB taxonomy): domain Bacteria; phylum Pseudomonadota; class Gammaproteobacteria; order Pseudomonadales; family Balneatricaceae; genus Njordibacter. The sequence goes on along the minus strand of DDCR01000098.1, from coordinate 3,478 downwards.
CCGTTGCAAAAATGTCATCCAACGGCTTTGCTTATGCCATTGCCAGTTTTTACACTTCATTTTTTCGAGGGTTACCCTTATTGATGCAGGTCTACCTTATTTATTTGGGCTTCCCTCAAATTGGCTATGTCATTGATGCTGTGCCAGCCGGCATTATTGCCTTGTCTCTTTGTTATGGGGCTTATATGACTGAAATTTTTCGCGCAGGTATTATGAGTATTGATCATGGCCAGTGGGAGGGATCACGTGCGCTGGGTTTCAAATTTGGTCTGATTATGCGTAAGATAATTTTGCCCCAGTCTATACCTTTAATTATTCCACCCACTGGAAACCAATTTATTGCAATGCTCAAAGACAGTTCACTGGTATCCGTCATTGGTGTTTGGGAACTGATGTTTCTCGCCCGCACCTTGGGCAATAAAACCTTTAACCACATGGAAATGCTCATCACGGCGGCCATGCTTTACTGGATGATGACCATGGTATTAGAGCTTATTCAGTCACGTATCGAACGTAAATACAAAAAACAACAATCGAGATAAGTAATGTCTGAAACAAAGCACAATACCAAAGGTCCCATTATTTCCATTAGACAAATGAATAAATACTATGGCGACTTTCATGCCCTCACTGACATTAACTTGGAGATTAGTATTGGTGAGCGTATGGTTATTTGTGGCCCTTCTGGGTCTGGCAAATCAACCCTCATAAGATGTTTAAATCGACTTGAGGCGCATCAGTCAGGTTCGGTCAACGTAAATGGGGTTGAATTACATCAACGGATGAAAGACATCGATAAAGTTCGCTCTGAAGTGGGCATGGTGTTTCAACATTTTAATTTGTTCCCGCACATGACTGTTTTAGAAAATTGCACTGCAGGTCCTATGTGGGTTAATAAAGTGCCACCTGAGGATGCCCACAATATAGCCATGAAGTATTTAGAACGGGTTAATATTCCAGAACAAGCGGACAAATATCCAGCCCAATTATCAGGTGGGCAGCAGCAGCGCGTGGCGATCGCCCGCAGTTTGTGCATGCACCCAAAAGTTATGCTGTTTGACGAACCAACCTCAGCACTCGATCCTGAAATGGTATCTGAAGTACTCGACACCATGACCGACCTCGCCCAAAGTGGCATGACAATGATCGTTGTTACCCATGAAATGGGATTCGCTAAGAAAGTGGCTGATCGGGTGGTGTTTATGGATGAAGGCAGAATTGTCGAGTCAAATGAGCCCATAGCGTTCTTCGAAAATCCACAATCAGATCGCACCAAGAAATTCCTCAGTCAGGTACTGGTGCACTAGCCAGAGCTAAGGTTCGATCTAACCACTGATTTAAAATAGTTTGCCACAGTTCAGCGCTTTGGTGTTTTCCGTTAAGGCTCCAATCCAGCCACAGGCCGTCTACTAATGCACTGTACTCAATGGCTAATACGCGCAGATCACCTGCACAGTTAGGCAAAGACTGCGCAAGCACTTCGATAAGATAAGACTGCAGTCTTTCATTAATGCGGTCATGAGTGGCTCTCATCATTTTAGAATCGATGGTTTTAGACCAAAACACGACCCAGGCTCGCAACTGATCTGGGTGCATAATATCTTCCTCAAAGGCACAGGATACCAGGGTTTTTATGGGTGCGTCTTGGTTCTGCGCATCCGCTTGTATACGTGCCCTTAAGGTTTCATGGTGGCGCCGAGAACTTTCCTCGTAGGCGGCGGCCACTAGCTGCTCTTGGCGAGAAAAGTGATGATTAAGCAGCCCCACTGAAACCTGAGCTTGAGCACAAATTTTGCGCGATGATAAACCCCTTGCACCCTCACGCATTAAGCAGATAAGGGTAGCTTCAATCAGCTGACTGCGCCTTTCAGGGGGAGATAAACGATCTGATTTCTTCTTCACGGTAGTTCCAAAACAGGCCAAGGGGATAAGCTTAATTGTCGGCTTTATTTGACTATTGAGCAAGTGCTCAATAGTATTGGACGATCGTTCAACAATAGCGCTCACACGGTCAAGGTGACTATGCAATTTTCTCAATTAACGAATCGGATCAACGGTGAAGGTGCGGCTGCGTGGGACCTCCATGAAATGGCTATAAAAGATGCCATGGCCGGCAAAGATGTCATTGTATTAAGTGTGGGTGATCCAGATTTTGCTACCCCAGCAGCCATCACCCAAGCGGCTATTGCCGCCCTAAAGGCAGGCGACACTCACTACCAACAAGTGGCAGGGCGACGTGAGGTTAGGCAAGTTATTGCGCAGCAGTTCCAATCAAGTCACATACCAAACCGCATGCCAACCATCAATATGCTTTTTGCTGGCGCTCAAAATGCGTTATTTGCTGCTGGCTTATGTTTATTAGATGCGGGTGACGAAATATTGGCCCTAGACCCAATGTATGTCACCTATGAAGCCACTTTAGGTGCATCGGGCGCAAACTTAATACCCGTAGCGATGCCTGCAGATAGTGGTTTTCGATTTGATGCCAAGGCGACCCTTAACGCCATTACACCAAAAACTAAAGCCATACTCGTGACCAACCCTAACAACCCCACTGGAGTGATGATGTCTGATAGTGAGATTGATTCAATTTGTGATCTTGCCATACGACATGATCTTTGGGTGATTGCGGATGAAGTATATGATCAATTAATCTTTGAAGGGGAGCATATTAGCATCGCCCACCGGCCTGGTATGTTTGAGCGCACTGTGACTCTAAACAGCCTATCAAAAACCTATGCTATGACAGGCTGGCGGGTGGGTTGGGCAATTGGTCCAACGGCACTGGTTGACCATTTTTCTAATTTGGGCCTTTGTATGTTGTATGGTTTAGCTGGATTTACCCAAGCCGCAGCCTACACGGCGTTAAAAGAATCACAGGCCGAAAGTGAACACATTAGAGTGACCTTTAAACAACGTCGCGATTTGGTTTATGAGGCACTGAAGAACATTAAAGCCACCCCCATTCTTAAACCAAGCGCAGGCATGTTTATTATGATGGACGTGCGTGCCTTGGGCATGAGCGGTCTTGAGTTTGCCAACGCCCTTTATGAAGCCACGGGGGTGGCGGTGCTCGATGCCGGTGCTTTTGGTAAAACCTCATACGGTTGGGTGCGCATTTCATTTACCGTTGATAACGCCGTGTTATTAGAAGCCTGCAAGCGCATTCGAGGTTTTATTGATCAATGTCAGCAGGACAACCCATGAGCCACGCACCAACCATAACCAAAGGCCAACAAATCATTGAGTTGCTGGAAGCTTATGGTGTCGATACTGTATTTGGTATCCCTGGCGTGCACACCTTGGAGTTATACCGCGGTTTAGCCGCCTCCAATATTCAGCACATTACGCCCCGCCATGAGCAAGGTGCAGGCTTTATGGCCGATGGCTACGCTCGAATTACAGCAAAACCAGGGGTGTGTTTTGTTATTACTGGGCCAGGCCTCACCAACATTGCAACGGCCATGGGCCAAGCCCT
>DDCR01000106.1 GCA_002335115.1 Oceanospirillaceae bacterium UBA2001 | reverse complement strand
ACGATGTAAAGGCGGTGGAGTATTACATTAAAGAACAATTTAAAGACAACGCTGAATTACTCGCTGTCAATGAATACGTCCATTTTGCCTGCACTTCAGAGGATATTAATAACCTCGCCCATGGTTTAATGCTTAAACAGGGTTTAGAACAAGTGATGTTGCCAGCGATGCAAAACGTACTGAGTCAAATAAAGCAACTAGCTTATGATCACCAAAGCCAACCTATGCTATCTCGAACCCATGGTCAAACTGCATCACCCTCAACGATGGGTAAAGAGATGGCAAATGTTGCTGCGCGTCTTGAACGGCAGCTTAAACAAATTAAGACGATGGAGTTACTCGGTAAAATAAACGGTGCCGTGGGCAACTACAACGCGCACTATAGCGCTTATCCAGAAATCGATTGGCAGGCTAACGCTCAAACCTTTGTTGAAAGCTTAGGTTTAACCTGGAACCCTTACACCACTCAGATTGAACCTCACGACTATATCGCCGAGTTGTTTGATGCCATTGCGCGTTTCAACACCATTTTATTAGATTTTGACCGTGATATATGGGGCTATATTTCCCTCGGCTTCTTTAAGCAAAAAACCATCGCTGGAGAAATAGGTTCATCTACAATGCCACACAAAGTTAACCCCATTGACTTTGAAAATTCAGAGGGCAACTTAGGCATTGCTAACGCTTTATTGCAGCACCTTGCCAGTAAACTGCCAATCTCTCGGTGGCAGCGAGACCTCACAGACTCGACTGTATTACGCAACCTAGGCGTAGGCCTAGCACACAGTTTGATTGCCTATCAGTCGACCCTAAAAGGCATCAGTAAGTTAGAACTTAATGCGCCACGTTTAGACGCAGATCTTGATAACGCTTGGGAAGTTTTAGCTGAGCCTATTCAAACAGTGATGAGGCGCTATGCAATTGAGGAGCCTTATGAAAAACTAAAAGCCCTTACCCGTGGAAAAGCCATTAATGCAGAGATTATGGCAGACTTTATTGACACTTTAGAGTTACCCCAATCGGTCAAAGATGAGCTTAAAAAGTTAACCCCAGCCAATTATATTGGTAACGCGGTGGCTCAGGCAGCGTCGATCTAAACCCATGAGCAGTTCAAGTCATCATGATCACCCCTTAATCCCCCTTAGTCATTTAGGGGACTTGAGTGTGACCGAATTTTTAAGCGACTATTGGCAAAAAAAACCCGTCTGCATCCGCAATGGCGTGGCTTTTCAAGAGGCGCTTATTGCCGTGGATGAATTGGCTGGGTTAGCTTTAGAGCCTGAAGTAGAGTCACGCTTAATTGAAAATAACGGCGATGTGAAAGATTGGCAAGTCATTCATGGTCCTTTGGTAGAGGCTGACTTTAATAAAGAAAGAGATTTTCCCTGGACTCTTCTGGTTCAAGGTGTTGATTGTTTCGTCCCTCAAGTACATGATTTTTTGGCTAGGTTTAGATTTGTGCCTAGTTGGCGCTTAGATGACATCATGATTAGCTATGCCACTCAAGGCGCGGGTGTGGGCGCTCATTTTGATCGTTATGATGTTTTTTTGATTCAAGGTCAAGGTCAGCGTCAGTGGCAGATTGGTGGAACCTGCAATGAAAACTCAGCTCTAATGGCCCACGATCAGCTATGTTTATTGCAAAATTTTGACGTGCACCAAGAATTTATTCTTAACCCTGGTGATCTACTCTATATTCCGCCACTGATAGCCCATAAGGGTGTGGCCATGTCAGATGCCTGTGTCACTTATTCCGTCGGCTTCCGTTCACCGTCTTATGGTGATGTGCTAGCCAGTTTTGCTGATGAGCGCAGTACGGACATTAGTGCCGACCTGCGCCTAAAGGATCAGGGTTTTGCGCCTAAAAGTGGCGAAATAAGTGCTAAGGATATCGCAGTATTGATGCAGTTGATGCAAGCTCAGATTACCCCAGAAAATGTGGCTCAATGGTTTGGCAAACACAGTACCGAAGCTAAATACCCTGCTTTGGATATGTCTGAAGAAGCCATGGATCAAACAGAGTTAGAGGCTATTATCAAGGATGGTTATGGTGTCTTGAGAGTGTCAGAGGGCGTGCGCCTGGCCTATACATGGCAAGGGGACGGCGGCTTAACACTATTTGTGCAAGGTGAAGCGCTACCTTGCCCACCAGATGCCACTGTTTTTATAGAAGCCATTGTCAATCAGTGGGTATTAGAGGTGGAGAACATTGCGCCCCTTTTAGCACACGACGCCGCCAAGGCTATGCTGTTGATCCTACATAACCAAGGTTACCTCTACTTTGCTGACGAATAGCCTGATCCTAAATGGTCGTGATAGCCCTCTATGAAGGGTCTAGCAACAAGGCATGGGGGGCTACCAAAACACCATTGTTATCAGCATAAATATAGTCGCCTGGAACAAAGGTGACACCTCCAAAATAAACGTCTTGGTTAATCTCACCTAAGCCACGTTTTTCCGTCTTCATGGGGTTTACAGCGAGCGCTTGAACCCCCAAATTGATTAATTTAATGGCATTAACATCACGTATACAGCCATAAATCACCATACCTTCCCAGCCGTTTGCTAAAGCTTTTTCTGCTAATATATCCCCCAGCAGCGCCCGTTTTAATGAACCTTGCCCATCAATTACCAATACCTTTCCAGCGCCATCTTGGGCGACAAGTTCTCGTACTTTAGAGTTATCTTCAAAACATTTGAGGGTCACAATCTCACCGCTAAAACGTTCTTTAGCACCAAAATTGGTCAATATAGGCTCCACAACCTGCACGAGGTCTTCAAAGCGATCGCATAGTTCGGGTAATAAATCTTGCATATAAGGGGTATCCCTAAGCATCAATGAAATCAATGCAGAAGCTAATTGAACCTCAGTTTAACCAAATTGAGGGAGGTAATCATCCTCGAGGCGGTAACTTTTATTGTGACCAGTAATAGGGCATTCGAAAGCCAAATAAGCCGACACAAGACATAAATTAACACTTAAGTCATGCGCACCTGAACCATATAAACGATCCCCAACAATAGGAAAACCCTCACCATTAAGGTGTTTACGAATTTGATGCTTTCGACCCGTTTCAATCTCTACGTTAACTAAGGATTGCTTAGTAAGCGTGCTGTAACTCAACAAAATAGCCTTACTGATGGCTGGACTGTCGTCTACTGGAGCATCTATTAACACATGATCAGGGAACAAACCCGTAACCAGGGCAATGTATTGCTTTGTAATTAAACGCTTAGCAAATAAACCACTTAGGGCTGCTGCCAAACTTTTAGTATGGGCAACCAACATCAGTCCCTGGGCAGCACGATCTAACCGATTAACAATGAAGGCGGGCTTTTGAGGCCGGTGGTGTTGTTCTACCCAACGATTAATAGTGCAATGATCACCCCATTTAGATCCCTGACTTAACATACCGTAGGGTTTATACCAAACACTGTAGTCAGTTTCGTCAGCGATCAATGTGGCTGCTTCAACCTGCTGAGCCAAAACATTGGCATCATAGTATAAATGCAATTGTTGGCCCACCTTAAGAGCTTTATCTGCTCGCCTAAGGCGTTTATAGCCGCTGTCAGCGTCACTCACCCAAACAGCGCCCTTTTTCATGGCCTGTTTTAATTGTTGTTTAGATAAGCCACTACACTGCTTTAATAACTCAGGGGCGACTATTGATGTGTCAGTCACATCAATATGGAACTCAGGCATCTGGCACCCTAATATTGCCTTCCATTAGCACCCTCGCACTGCGGCTCATACTTACCTTGGTGGCCTGCCATTGACCCTGTTCTTGATGAGCTTGCGCACCTACAGTTAAGATGCCTGAAGGGTGACCAAACGTGACTTGTGACAAAGCGTCTCCCCCAGCAGCGATATTCACTAGGGTGTTGGGTATAGCGGCTGCTGTGCCAATGGCCACCGCTGCGGTACCCATCATGGCATGGTGTAACTGTCCCATCGACATCGCCCTCACCAATAAATTAATTTTATCAGCGCTAACAAAGCTGCCACTGGATGAAGTATAACTCTTGGCGGGCGCTACAAAGGCTATTTTGGGGGTATGTTGGCGGGTTTTGGCCTCATCGATGTGGTTAAACAAGCCCATACGCACACCACCATAGGCACGGATTTTTTCTAGTTTTGTTAATGCCACGGGGTCACTATTAATGTCAGTTTGTAACTCTGTGCCGCTATAACCTAACGCTTGTGCCGTTAAGAAAACAGTGGGAATGCCTGCATTAATCATAGTCACCTCAAAGTTTCCCACATTGGGCACGAGCAGTTGATCAACCAAATTACCTGTGGGAAACATCGCTGCATCAGCTGCTGAAGGATTGATAAACTCTAACTTAATTTCAGCTGCAGGAAAAGTTACCCCATCTAGCTGAAAGCCCCCAGTCTCTTGCACCTGCCCCCCAACCATAGGGATATGAGCAATAATAGTTTTTTGAATATTAGTTTGCCAAATTCTAACCACTGCCATGCCATTGTCTGGAATGTGACTGGTATCAACCAGACCAGAACTAATAGCGAAAGCCCCCACTGCCGATGATAGATTACCACAGTTGCCACTCCAGTCGACAAACGCTTTATCCACAGACACTTGTCCAAATAAGTAATCAACGTCGTGATTTGGCTGGGTGCATGGACATAAGATCACCACTTTACTCGTGCTCGATGTAGCCCCTCCCATGCCGTCAATCTGTTTCCCATAGACGTCTGGACTGCCAATGACTCGCAGTAACAAAGCGTCTCTATGTGGCCCAGGCACTTGGGCAGCGGCAGGTAAATCCAATACATTGAAAAATACGCCTTTACTCGTGCCACCGCGCATATAGCTAGCTGGGATTTTTAGTTGGGGTTTAAAGCTCATAGTGCGTCCTAATGAGAGTTCGTCGATTCTAGGAAATCTTGTGCAAAGCGCTGTAATACCCCACCTGCTTTGTAGACACCCACTTCCTCTGCTGTATCTAAGCGACAAGTTACAGTGATATTTTGACGCACACCATTGGAGCGGTTAATAACGAGGGTTAAGTCACAACCCGGACTGGGGTCACCCTCCACATCGAAGGTTTCTGTCCCATCTAACTGATGGCTCGAGCGGCTATCACCGAGCTTAAACTCTAAGGGTAAAACTCCCATACCCACAAGGTTTGTACGATGAATACGCTCAAAACCTTCGGCAACGATTGCTTCAACACCAGCCAAACGCACTCCCTTAGCAGCCCAGTCTCTCGATGAGCCTTGTCCGTAGTCCGCTCCTGCAATAATAATCAACGGTTGGGCTCGCTGCATGTAGGTCTCAATCGCTTCCCACATGCGTAGTGTATGCCCCTCGGGCTCTAACCGAGCTAAGGAACCTTGTTGAATTTGACCTAGCGCATTAGTGCACATTTCATTAACTAACTTAGGGTTAGCAAAAGTCGCTCTTTGGGCCGTTAAATGATCACCTCTATGGGTGGCATAGGAATTGAAATCTTCCTCTGGTAAACCCATTTTGGTCAAGTATTCACCCGCTGCGCTATTAGCTAAAATGGCATTAGATGGTGATAAATGATCTGTAGTAATGTTATCTCCCAGAATGGCTAGAGGACGCATGCCTTTTAGAGTTCGTTCACCCGCTAATGCGCCCTCCCAATAAGGAGGCCTGCGAATATAAGTCGTGTTGGGCCGCCAGTTGTATAATGGGCTGCTAGATTTCTCAATCGTTCCAAGGTCGAACATGGGAATATAAATTTGCTTAAACTGCTCTGGTTTAACACATTGAGCGACAATGGCAGAAATTTCTTCGTCGCTGGGCCATATATCCTTCAACCGAATGTCGTTACCCTGCTGATCTTGCCCTAGTATGTCTTTTTCAATGTCAAAGCGCATGGAGCCTGCTATAGCGTAGGCAGCCACTAAGGGTGGTGACGCTAAAAAGGCCTGCTTAGCGTAGGGGTGAATGCGACCATCAAAATTACGGTTACCCGATAACACAGCCGTTGAATAAAGGTCTCGATCAATTAATTGCTGTTGGATTTCAGGATCTAAGGCACCACTCATACCGTTGCATGTCGTACAAGCATACCCCACTATACCAAAGCCAAGCTGCTCCATCTCAGTCAACAATCCTGCTTCCTCTAAGTAGAGTTTAGCGACTTTTGAGCCAGGAGCAAACGAAGACTTAACCCATGGTTTACGTTTCAAACCCAAACGATTGGCATTACGAGCCAATAGCCCTGCAGCAATAACATTGCGTGGGTTACTGGTATTTGTACAACTGGTAATGGCTGCAATAATTACTGCACCATCTGGCATCAGAGCTTCATCCTCTGAGTTATCATAGGCTTTGGCAATGCCTCTTTCAGCAAGGGCGGACGTGGGTAGACGTAAATGAGGGCTTGATGGTCCAGCCATATTTCGACCGACACTGGACAAGTCAAAACTTAATACCCGGTCGTATTTGGCGGCTACCATGTCATCAGCCCACAAACCATTAGTTTTTGCATAGGTTTCAACTAACGCGACTTGTTCGGGCTCACGGCCTGTTAGATTAAGGTAATCAATGGTTTGTTGATCAATGTAAAATAGCCCTGCTGAGGCTCCAAACTCAGGGGTCATATTGGAAATAGTTGCCCGATCACCAATGGTGAGACTTTTAGCGCCAGCACCATAAAATTCAAGGTAACTAGAAACGACTCGCTGAGCTCGCAAAAACTCAGTCAGTGCTAAAACCATATCTGTGGCAGTAATACCTGCTTGACGCACACCTGTTAACTCAACACCAATAATATCAGGTAATCGCATCATCGATGCTCGCCCCAGCATGACATTTTCAGCTTCTAATCCTCCTACACCGATAGCAATCACTCCCAGACAATCAATATGGGGGGTATGACTATCAGTACCAATGCAAGTGTCTGGAAAAGCCAGTCCGGCGCGATTTTGAATCACTGGGGACATTTTTTCTAAATTAATTTGATGCATGATTCCATTACCAGCTGGAATCACATCAACGTTTTCAAACGCCGTTTTTGTCCATTCAATAAAGTGAAAACGATCATCGTTACGTCGGTCTTCAATATGCCTATTTTTGGCAAACGCATCAGTATCAGAGCCAGCATGCTCTACTGCCAAAGAATGGTCGACAATAAGTTGTGTAGGCACAACAGGATTGACCTTTGAGGGATCACCACCTTGATCGGCAATCGCATCCCTTAAGCCAGCCAAATCTACCAAAGCCGTTTGTCCCAAAATATCATGACATACTACACGAGCTGGATACCACGGAAAGTCGAGGTCCTGTTTGCGTTCTATTAATTGCTTAAGCGAAGCCTTTAATAGACTCGGTTCACAGCGACGAACTAACTGTTCCGCCAATATTTTAGAGGTATAAGGTAGTTCGGCATAGGCGCCCTCGCTAATGTCATTAATAGCATTGGGGGTATCAAAATAGTCTAGGCCTGTGTCACCCAGAGGTCGACGATAATTGGTATTCATCGGCTCTAGCCTCGATTTTCAATATCGACCCACTGGGCAGTTTCTGGGCCCGTGTAGTCAGCACTTGGGCGAATAATACGGTTATTCGTACGCTGCTCCATAACGTGGGCGGCCCACCCTGTAAGTCGTGACATGACAAAAATTGGAGTGAATAACTTAGTTGGAATGCCCATAAAGTTATAGGTAGAAGCATGAAAAAAGTCAGCATTACAAAATAACTTTTTTTCCCGCCACATGACTTCTTCACACCGAACAGAAACAGGGTATAAGTGATTGTCACCCATGGCTTCTGCTAGTTTTTTTGACCAACTTTTTATAATTACATTTCGAGGATCAGATTCCCTATATATGGCATGGCCAAAGCCCATGATTTTATCTTTACGGGCCAACATAGCCATAATAGAGGTTTCGGCTTCGTCGGGTGAGAGCCAGCCTTGAATCATGTCCATGGCAGCTTCATTAGCTCCGCCGTGCAATGGTCCCCTCAAACTGCCAATCGCTCCTGTTACACATGAATGCATATCAGACAAAGTAGACGCACACACCCGTGCCGTAAACGTAGACGCATTAAATTCATGCTCAGCATATAAAATCAACGACACATTCATTACTTTAGCGTGCAATGCACTGGGTTTCTTATCGTGTAACAAGGTTAAAAAATAAGAGCCTATAGAGGGGTCATCAGTTTCAGTCTCGATGCGCACACCATGGTGACTAAACCGATACCAATAACAAATAATGGCTGGAAATAAGGCTAATAGCCGCTCTGTGACTTCTTGCTCCATAGTGAAGTCTGCCTCAGGCTCTAAATTACCCAACATGGAGCAACCTGTGCGCATTACGTCCATCGGATGCGCCTGCGCAGGAATATGTTCTAACACCGTTTTTAGTGCCTCAGGCAGTCGGCGCATGGTCTTCAACTTCTTGGTGTAAGCATCAAGTTCTATTTGATTTGGCAGATGCCCCTTAAGCAGCATATGCGCTACTTCTTCAAAACTCGCTTTTTCTGCCAGTTCACTAATATCATAGCCACGATAAGTGAGGCCTGTGCCGGTTAAACCCACCGTACATAATGCAGTAGAACCTGCAGATTGACCCCTTAGGCCAGCCCCAGAAATAGGTTTAGTGCTCATTTTAATGGTCCTGTTTATGGTTAGGGTTGGGGTTATAAATTTTTGCCAGCGGCAAATAACTCATCTAATTTTTCTTCAAATGAGTGATAGTCTAAAAACTCATAAAGCTCCATCCGAGTTTGCATGGTGTCGATGACGGCCTTCTGGTCTCCATCTGTTAATACCTGCTGGTAGACGTTAAGCGCTGCTTTACTCATCGCTCTAAACGCACTCAATGGATACAGCACCATGTCTACCCCGACATGGGCTAATTGGCTTTTGTTATACAAAGGAGTGGCGCCAAATTCAGTAATATTGGCTAATAATGGCACTGAGATCGCATCTGCAAAGGCTTGATAATCACTGAGTTCATACACAGCCTCAGCAAAAATCCCATCAGCACCTGCTTCTATGCAGGCTTGAGAACGATCAATAGCCGCTTGTAAACCGTCTTTTTGAAATGCATCTGTTCTAGCCATGATAAAAAATTCATTATCGGTACGCGCATCGGTGGCGGCTTTAATGCGGTCTACCATTTCTTGGGTGGGGACAATGGCTTTATTGGGACGATGACCACAACGTTTCTGCGCCACCTGATCTTCTATATGCACTGCCGCTACACCCGCTGCCTCCATACTTTTTATGGCTCTTGCAATGTTAAAAGCACCACCCCAACCAGTATCAATATCCACCAAGAGAGGCAGATCACTTGCGGCAGTAATGCGACTAGCATCATCTAAAACGTCATTAAGGCTGGTCATGCCCAGATCTGGTAGGCCAAAGGAGGCGTTAGCGACGCCACCACCCGATAAATAAATGGCTTGATGGCCGACTTTTTCAGCCATCATAGCGCTATAGGCGTTTATGGTACCCACGATCTGCAGAGGGTCATTATTTGCTATGGCGGCACGGAATTTTGCACCTTGGCTCATCCTACTCATGATACTTCTCCAGATTGGGGTGTTTTTGGTGGTTCATACTCGCCAAAATATTATTTCGAGCATTATTGATATGACGCTTCATTAGCCATTCTGCTAATTCCCCATCACTTTCTTCAATGGCGCTACAAATTTGGTCATGCTCTTTTAAGGCCTGTTGGGGACGATTACTCGACCAGCTAAATTGATAACGATACATGCGTACCAATTGATAAAGGTCTCCAGCCAACATATCTATCAGACGCTGGTTTTTGCTACCGTGAATAATTCGGTAGTGAAAATCAACATCTCCTTCTTGTTGAAAATATGATTGGCCCTGAGTGTCTAAGAGGTGTTTATGATGGCTTGTTAACAGCGCTCGGAGGGATAATTTTTCTTCACCTGTCATGGTTTCGGCTGCTAATCTTGCAGCGAGCCCTTCAAGCGACTCTCTGATCTGATAAATTTCTAACAGGACATCATAGGAAAGTTGCACAACACGGGCCCCAACATTCGGCACTCGAGTAATTAAACGCATTGCCTCTAGACGCCCCATCGCCTCTCTTAATGGTCCACGGCTGATACCATGGATACGGGCCAGTTCGGGTTCGTTTAGTTTTTGACCTTGACCAATAGCGCCTGTAACAATATCTTTTAAAATGAGTTCACATACTTTATTTGCTAAAGTTGTCGTTTCTTCTTGCATGTCATATTGTCAACACTTTTAGGATAACTGCATTATAATACGGGTATTAATCGCCGTCAAATTAGACATTTGTCTTATATTGTAGACAATATATAATATTTTAAGCCATTACCTTAATTTTTAATGGTCGTAGAATAAGCAAAGGTTTTGTAAAACCCTAGTTCGATTGCTTGCAGAGAGTTAGAATGATGGCATTAAAAGTTTAAAGGCTTACGCAGTGTATATAATTGATTTACCGTTCGTAGCAAACGCCTGCCATTATTTTGAAACCATTAGGCACCTGCCTATGCCTTTGCTATTGGATTCTAGTCGTCCAGCAAGCCATTTTGGTCGCTACGATATTGCCATGGCGCAGCCACTTGCGGTGATTAGCCATAAAAATGGTGTGACTCAAGTCGAACAAAATGGCGTAATTGAAACAACGGACGTGGATCCGTTTGATTTGATTGGCCAATTGCAAACTGAGCTACTGACCGATACTAGCACTTTACCCCAAGCCCAACACATTCCCTTTACTGGGGGTGCTGCTGGTTTGTTTGGCTATGATCTAGGACGTGCTATCGAAAGCCTGCCATCAAAGGCTATTGCCGATATTACAATGCAAGATCTATGCATAGGCATCTATCCCTGGGCAATTATCAATGACCATGAACTACAAAAAAGCTACTTAGTCAGTCAACTCGATGAATCCAGTACCCATGCTTTAGAAAAGCATATTCTTCAAGCGTACCCGCCCAAAAGCCAAAGCTTCTGCCTTGAAAAAGATTTTGTTTCAAATATGACGAAGCAACAGTACTCTGAAAAATTTCATCGAGTCATTGACTATATTCATGCAGGCGATTGTTACCAAGTGAACCTAGCCCAAAGGTTTGATGCGCCCTATTGTGGCAATCCTTGGCAAGCCTATCAACATCTTCGAAGGGTCTCCCCAACACCATTTAGTGCCTATTTGGAAACATCTAAGGGCGCAATACTCAGTTTATCGCCAGAACGGTTACTGCAGGTTGATAATGGCAAAGTTGAAACGAAGCCCATCAAAGGTACGCGCAAAAGAGGTGAAACGGTTAATGAAGATGAACATCTATATGAAGAGTTGGCCGCCAGTCCAAAAGATCGTTCTGAGAATTTGATGATTGTTGATTTACTACGCAATGATCTGAGCAAACATTGCCTACCTTTTTCCGTCAAAGTGCCCCAATTATTTGCCATTGAAAGTTACAGTAACGTGCACCATCTGGTCACAACAATCACAGGAAAGCTTGAATCTAAGGAACACATTTTACCGCTTCTCAAAGGTGCCTTTCCCGGGGGATCGATTACGGGTGCGCCTAAATTACGGGCCATGGAAATCATTGAGGAGTTAGAACCCCATCGCCGTAATGGGTATACAGGTTCAATCGGCTACATCAGCAGTAATGGCCGTATGGATACTAACATTTGCATTCGCACATTAGTCACTAACGCTAAGGGCGATCATGGTGGCCATATTTATTGTTGGGCTGGTGGCGGCCTCGTTGCTGACTCTGAGTGTGAATCTGAGTATCAGGAAACCTTTGACAAGGTCAATAACCTACTCAACGGTTTACGCACGCTTTAGGCCGATTTAATCTTCACCCTTAGTCCCCAAAGACAGATTAGCGCATGGGCAATGTTTTGTGCTCAAACAAGGCATCTAGGTCTTGCTTTGTTCGGCATGCTTGAGCTGCCTCAACTTTACTCTTAGTCAAATTAGGGGCGAAAGCTTCGATGAAGTCATACATGTAGCCACGTAAAAAAGTTCCTTTTCTAAAACCAATGTTAGTGGTGCTGTGGGCAAATAGGTGACTTGCATCCAGTGCCACTAGGTCGCTGTCTAGTTCCGGTTCATAGGCCATAGAGGCAATAATTCCCACGCCGAGACCGAGCCTAACGTAGGCTTTGATCACATCAGAATCGACCGCTGTAAAAACCACTTTTGGCTCTAGATTAGCCCTATTAAACGCTTCATCTAACTTAGATCGCCCAGTGAAACCAAACACATAAGTCACAATCGGATGCCTAGCTAACTCCTCTAGAGACAGCTGTTGCACTTGGGCTAGAGCATGATCTTTGGGCACTACAACGCAACGGTTCCAGTGATAACAAGGCATCATTAATAAGTCACTAAATTGTTCAATAGCTTCTGTCGCAATAGCAAAGTCAGCTTCACCATTGGAGGCTAAACTCGCAATTTGTTTGGGTGTGCCCTGTTGCATATGTAATGACACATCAGGGTAATGGCCAATAAAATTATTAATCACCTTGGGTAAGGCATAACGAGCTTGGGTATGGGTGGTTGCAATGGACAATGAGCCTTTAGTTTCATCAGCATATTCTTGCGCTGTGCGCTTAATACCATCGACCTTTAATAATACTTCGTGCGCTGACTCTAAAATAGCTTGACCTGCAGGTGTGACATGCGTCAGATGCTTACCACTTCTGGAGAAGATCTCAACCCCCAGTTCATCTTCTAGCAAACGAATCTGCTTACTTATGCCTGGTTGGGATGTGAACAAGCTCTGAGCCGTGGCTGAAACATTGAGGTTGTGTTTTTCTACTTCACAGATGTATCTAAGCTGTTGTAACTTCATATGTTCTGTTCGGCCTTGCTTGTTTGTCTATAAATGATACCACATAGACAAAAAAAGCATATAGGTCTCATTACAGCTTCTGAACTTGGCGCAATACACTGATTAGATCATCGACCGATGGCACCCCTATGATGGTTTCCTCATGCAACTGTCCAGACGAACTGTAGAAAACCAATGCGGGTGGCCCGACTAAACTTAAAGTCTGCATGAGTTGCTTTGCTGCTGGACTATTCAAAGTCACATCCACCTTTATCACTTTAAAAGTGGCCAGAGCAAGTTGAACTTTTTTATCAGTAAATACGAAAGCATCTAATTCTTTACAAGAGATGCACCAGTCCGCATAAAACTCCAGCATGACGGGCTGATTATTTAATTTGGCCTGCACCAAAAGTGGCTCTATAGCTTGGGGCAACACTTTCACGATCTTAAGCTTTTGAGCAGAAACTGCACTCTCAGAGGCCGTCAGGGTGGTCCCTAAATTACCTATGGGTTGCATAAGGGTGCCTGTGCCTGCTAACTGCCCCACGATCAAAGCGATGCCGTAAAGACCGATAAAGAGCGCCAAAGTATAGGCAATTACTGCAGCCAAGAGTGACTTTAGTGGCGGTTGCCAGCGGTGATGAAGAGCTAAGACCAAAGCCATAACTAAGCTAATAATAGCTAGCAGAGTTAGGCTGGCCTCAGGCCAAACTCGGTCATTCATCCAGACTGCCATTAACAGCATTAAAAACCCAAAACCGACCTTAATCCGATGCATCCATGGGCCTGTTTTTGGAATCCATTGACTGGCAGAGGTTCCCACCAATAATAACGGCACACCCATGCCCAACCCCATAATAAATAGGGCCATTCCACCCGTCGTTGCATCACCCGTTTGTGCAATAAATAACAAGGCTCCTGCCAATGGCGCTGCCACACAAGGGCCAACCACTAAAGCTGACAATGTACCCATTAGGGCAACCCCTAAATAGTGACCCCCCAACTGGTTATTGCCAATGGCATTAATTTTATTTTGCACCACCTGCGGCATCTGTAAATTGAGCCAACCAAACATGGCCGCAGCAAATAAAATAAATAACCCAGCTATGGTGCCTATGACTACTGGATGTTGCAAAGCAATCTGTACATTAGCCCCACTCAAACCAGCAATTAGACCCGCTATACTGTAGGTCGCTGCCATGAATAAAACGTAAGTAGCCGATAATAAAAAGCTCTTCAGTGGGCTAGGTTTAGGATGCAGTCCAACAATAATGCTTGATAAAATTGGCACCATTGGTAAGACACACGGNNAATTGGCACCATTGGTAAGACGCACGGTGTAAATGCTAAGGCGAGTCCCGCTAAAAAGAAGATGATCATTAAGGTGGCCAAAGAGGTATTTTTTAAATTATTTAAAAACCAATTAGCGTTTGTACCGGTGGTTTTAGACCAGTCTGTTTGCCTGACATCATGCTTTTTTTTGAACGTTGAAAGATTGCTGTCCTCAAGGCTTATCGGTTGCAGCGCCATCGTGTGAATTTGGGGTGGATAGCAGACTCCCCCGTTCCAGCAGCCCTGGTAACGGATCTCTAAATGGGTCGCTACAGTATCTGAAGTGGGTAATAAGCCAGAGACATGAAGTTGCCTATAGTAAACCATAGTCTTGCCAAACAAAGGGTCTTGCTTCATCTCAGCAGGCGGCAATAGAACTTGTGCTAAAGGTTGGTTATTAGAAGTGAAAAAGGCTAACTTATCTTGATAGAGGTAATAATCGTCAGCGATAGTCCAAATTAAGTCAATGCGACCATTATTTTGTTGAGCACTCACCACAAAAGCTTCGTCAGTTGGCAAGGGATGTTTGGTTGCACTAAATAAAGCCCCTTGGGCTTGCAGACACAAAACCAAACCTGACCATAAGATCAGTAGTTGTCCAATAACTAATAAATGCCGCTTAATAACCAAAATGTTTGAATTCCTCCTCCCGTCAAATCTATTTTGATGAGATTCATTTGTTTGTCGGCCTTTAAATATGTTACAAAGGGGGATTTAATTATAGCGTTTAGAACTGCGTTTAAGCCACCATTTACCCATTTTTACTATTTGTTATTTTACAGAGACAGACTATGACCGATCGTCGTATTGAAGACTTAAATATTGCCAGCCAACAGGTATTAACTTCACCTGAAGATCTAAAAACCCAACTGCCCACAACTAGCATGATTGCTGATGGGGTAATGCAGGCCCGCCAAACCATTAAAAACATTTTAGATGGCAAGGATCACCGCTTATTTGTGGTAATAGGCCCCTGCTCTATTCATGATACGGAGGCTGCTCTCGACTATGGGCGCCGCTTGGCTGTGTTGGCCGATGAACTAAAAGACACACTCTATATTGTCATGCGCGTCTATTTTGAAAAACCTCGCACCACAGTGGGATGGAAAGGTTTAATTAATGACCCACATTTAGACAACACCTTTGATATAGAAACAGGCCTGCACATGGGCCGCAAGCTTATGTTAGATCTAGCCGCACTGGGATTACCTTTGGCCACAGAGGCGCTAGACCCAATTTCACCGCAATATCAATCTGATCTTTGGAGTTGGGCGGCAATTGGAGCGCGAACTACAGAATCTCAAACGCATCGAGAGATGTCCTCTGGTCTATCCTGCCCCATAGGCTTTAAAAATGGGACTGATGGTGGCCTAACAGTTGCGTTCAACGCACTAGAATCAATGGCGTCGCCCCACTCGTTTTTGGGTATTAACCCTAATGGACAAGTATCAATTACCCGAACTAGTGGCAATCAATATGGCCATGTTGTTTTGCGCGGAGGTGGTGGCAAACCAAACTATGATTCAGTGAATGTGGCTCTGTGTGAACAAGCACTTGCTAAAGATAATTTGTCGGGAAACATCATGGTCGATTGCAGCCATGCTAACTCCAGCAAAGACCCTGCTATTCAGCCTTTAGTCATGGAAAACATTGCACAACAAATTAATGAGGGCAATGAATCTATTGTGGGCCTAATGATCGAAAGTAATATCAATTGGGGCAACCAATCGATTCCTAAAAATTTATCCGAATTACAATATGGTGTGTCTGTGACAGATGCCTGCATCGATTGGGACACGACCGAAACCAGCATGCGCCAGTTAGCGAACAAATTAAAAGCGGCTCTCCCCGAGCGGACCCGCTTGGTATAACCTTGACTTGAGACCTAAAAAAACCAGCCGCTGTGGCTGGTTTTTTTTAAAATTTGTTAACCTACATATATGCGTTTTCAGTATTGGAGTGATCAGTGACATCACGCACTGCATTAATGCCAGGTATTCTCTCTTTTAAGGTTTTCTCAACGCCTTCCTTAAGTGTTAAAGACACCGAACTACAACCTTGGCAACCACCGCCAAACTTCAATACAGCTACGTGCCCTTGTTCTTCAGCGACCACACCCACCAAACTCACATCACCTCCATGAGAGGCTAAGCTCGGGTTAATTTCTGTGTATAAGTAATAATTAACTTGGGCATCAAGTGGGCTGTCTGCACTCACCTTAGGCATTTTAGCATTCGGTGCCTTAATGGTCAGTTGGCCACCCATCCGGTCTGCACTATAGTCGATGAATGCTTCATCCAAATAGTCGACACTATCAGGGTCGACATACACCCTAAACTTCTCTAAGTCAGAAAATTCATCAGTTATTTTCACTTCATCAGGCCGGCAATAAGCTAAACAAGTTTCAGCATTAGGCGTACCCGCATCAGTGACAAAAATACGCACTGAAATACCTTCTACATCTTGCTTTGAAAGCAACTCCGCTAAATACTCTTGGGCACTCGGTGTAATGTCTATGTAATCCAATGTTATTCTCCGTTATAACCAACCACATGAGTCACCTTAAGGTTCTCAATTATGACCTTATTATATACCCTAGTGTTTTACTTGGGTATGCATTTTAAAGACTTCATAAAAAAGCATATAATGGGGTTGAATGATTCCATATACCGATTAGGTACCTTGCGATAAGCAACCACAAATGAGTAATTCTGAAGCCGCACACTTGGATTCTTCTAATGAGCCCAAGCTCACTAACTTATGGCCTATTGCATTGCCATTAAGTGGAGCAATGTTATCTCAAGCTCTTGTCAGCTTGGTGGATACTGCTTTAGTAGGCCACTTGGGTGGCTTGGCACTAGCCAGTGTCAGCATTGGTAGCTATTTAGTATTTATCTTGGTCGCAATAGTCACAGGCTTTGGCACAGGTTGGCACAGTTTGATCTCGAGGCAGACCCACTCTCAAGATGAATTGATGGTTCTGGGTTTGGTCTATGGTGTTTTAATCTGTGTTGGTTTGGCTATAACGGGTACCTACTATATTCATGGGGTGATTGATTTTTTTGTAATTGACGATCGACTTAATAGTCTTGCGGCCCAGTATGCACAAGCACGCTTATGGGGACTGCCTGCTATTGTGATCAGTATTGGTGCAAGAATCTATTGGAGCGAACGCGGCTCACCGTGGCAATATACCAAAATAATTTTACTGGTACACTTTACCAATGCTTTGATTAGCTATGGCTTAGTTTTTGGTGTCGCTGGGTTACCTGCCCTTGGAGCTGTAGGTGCTGGAATTGGCACTAGCATCGCACTTTGGCTGGGTGTTTTATTACAACTGATATTATTATTGAGGCAAAGCCAAAGGCCTAAGTTTGCAACAGCTTACTTCATCCATAAGCAAAGTCTATTATTACTCAAAGCAACCTGGGCACCAATGTTACAGCAACTGGTATTTGCGTTACATTTAGCGGTGTTTTTGTGGATCTTGAGTCAACTTGGCGCCTCAGCTATGGCAGCCTCTTTTGCGGTCTTAAATATGGGACTGGTGATGATTTTACCTGCCATCGGTTTAGGTCAGGCTGCACTGACCTTAGTCGGTACAGCCATGACTAAGCAGAATATTCTACAGACCCAAAGATGGAGTCAATTAATTTTACAAACAGGTTTAATGGCAGCCATTATAATCAGTCTTAGTGCTGCTGCAATGAGCCCCTGGTTGACGCAATGGTTACTGGTGAATCGGGAGCTACAACAATTAGCGTCTGCAGCCCTGCCTTGGTATGGTATGGCTATGGTTCTAGAAACGGGCATCATCATTTTAAGCCGTATGGTCGTGTTAACAGGGTCTCGTGTGACAGTTTTAATACTCGTGAGTGCTAGTCAATGGCTAGTGTTCTTGCCATTACTAGCTTGGCTGGCTCCAAGCTATGGCTTTATGCTTGTCTGGTGGTTGCATATTGGCTATCGAGCGCTAAGCGTGTTGTTACTTTGGTTAATTTGGCGACAATACATCAAAAGCCTATTAATAGGTTTAAAGCCCTCACTGAATAAGGCCTAATAATGCACACAGAATCTGTCATATTTTCATTTTTCTTAATTTTTACAGGTGCAGCCCTTTTAGCGACCTTATCCTTATATTTTCGACAGCCACTGCTTTTAGCCTATATTGTTTTAGGCGCAATATTGGGCCCATATGGCTTGGCTTGGGTGGTCGACACAGAGTTATTGGCAGATGTGTCTCATGTGGGAATTATATTTCTACTGTTTCTTATTGGCCTAGACATGCAACCCAGCCATTTATTTCAAATGTTGAAAAAAGGTTATATGGTGGCCTTCATAAGTTCTGTAGTCTTTGCTTTATTGGGGTTTTCTGTGGCTTATGGCTTTGGCTTTAACACACTTGATAGTCTAATTGTTGGAGCATCCACTATGTTCTCCAGCACTATTATTGGCATTAAACTGTTACCCACAACCGTGTTGCATCATAAACAAACAGGCGAGTTAGTGGTTGGATTATTGTTGCTTCAAGATCTACTAGCTATTATTTTATTAACCCTCTTAACCACCTTAGGTCAACAATATAGCCAAGGTTTAGAACTGTCTTTAACCACTGATTTATTCCTAAGTCTTGGTGCTTTACCATTATTCATGCTAGCGGCATTAGGTTTTGTTAAATGGGTGCTATTGCCGTTAATTAAACGCTTTGACCGGTTTCACGAGTATATTTTTCTTTTGGCTCTGGGATGGTGCTTGGGTTTAGCTGAATTAGCTCATAGCATTGGTTTGTCAGCTGAAATAGGTGCATTTATCGCTGGTGTGAGCTTGGCTTCGAGTCTGATCAGTCAATACATCGCGATTAATCTAAAGCCCATTAGAGATTTCTTTTTGGTCCTCTTCTTCTTTTCTATCGGTGCTAGCTTTAACTTTCCCCTTATGCAATCTGTATGGCTGCAGTGCTTAGTGTTAGCTCTTTTGGTGGTTACAGTTAAGCCAGTGGTCTTTGGATGGATTATTAGGCCAATTTGTAAGTCTAAATCAACTTCATGGGAGGTTGGTTTTAGACTCGGCCAAACCAGTGAGTTTTCGATACTCATTGCAACCCTAGCGGCTTCGAGTTTATTGATTAGCGAATCAGCTTCAATACTCATACAAGCTACTGCCATTATGACCTTTGTGGCTTCATCTTATCTTGTTGTATGGAATTTTAAATCCCCCATCGCCGTAAAAGATCACTTACGACACGACTAAAAAAGCCTCAAAAAGGTATCTATTGAGGCTGGCATTGGGGCACTTATTGATCGGTGCCTTACTTGATCGGTGGCTTAGTTCATGACTTTTACTTGAACTTTAATTTTTAGTTCAGCACGCCGACTAGCCGCTTTGTTTTCTTCACCATTTTCAATCACCGGTAGTGCTTCACCTTGGGCAAAGTTAGACGTAGATCTCAGTCCACGAGCAGCGATGTAATTAGCCACTGTGGCTACTCGTTGCTCAGACAAGACCATGTTATATTCCGTTTCTCCTGAAGTATCAGCATGGCCGATGACTTGCACTGCTAATATTTGCCATGCGTTGCGTGAAGCTTCAATCATCTCTTTGAGCGTTAGCTTGGCTTGCATAGTTAAAGCTGAACTATCAGAGTCAAAATGAACAATGTTATGGTGTGTTTCAACGGCATAAACAATTTCCGCTGCTGCAGGTTCTACTTTTTCAACTATGGTGATAACCGGAGCCTCTGCCACCGGTAACTCGTCGATAGGCGCCTCTATAACTGCGACTTCTTCAACTTTGACTGCATGGCAAGAGTGACCATCAAGACTAGCAAAGTCTTTGGCAAGCACGCATTCTCCATTACCACTCAAGACAGCAGTGCCATTACCTGATCGCCAGACCGTATTCGTTCCATGTTCACCATGACCCCAAGATGGGGACACTATAAGAGCCATGGTTAAACCTAGAACTGTTTTATTTAATTTCATTATCTAACTACTCCTAATCGTATTATTGATTACCGTCGCGGCTTGTCATACCAAATATAGGATAGATTCTGAAGTTTGCTGTGTTTTTATGAAAAATTTGGTTCGACTTCCAATAAAACCCAACATTAACTAACTGGGAGTTCTCATTGTCACTAATTCCTCTGCGCTGGTTGGGTGAATACCAATGGTTGCATCAAAGTCTGCTTTAGTCGCCCCTGCTTTTATCGCCACCGCAAAACCTTGTAACATTTCTCCAGCTCCTTCACCGACGATATGCAACCCAATAACGCGGTCGGTAACCGCATCAACGATTAATTTCATAAAACTGCGCTCATCACTGCCACTCAAGGTATGTTTCATGGGCTTAAAATCAGAGCGATAAATTGTAATTTTGCTATGTTGCTTTAAAGCTTGCTCTTCTGTGAGGCCGATGGTACCTATGTTGGGCTGAGTAAATACGGCCGTTGGAACTAAGTCGTATTCCATGATTTTGGTACCATCTCCATACCAATGATTAACCAAAGTCATGGCTTCTGCTAACGCTACCGGCGTCAGTTCGATGCCACCAGTGACGTCACCTAGGGCATAAACACTATCGATATTTGTTTGAAACTTTTGGTTTACCGCGATAGTTCCTTGAGCTGTCGTTGTAATACCTAACTTTTCCAGACCAATGCCTACCAAACGGGGCTTGCGTCCAATGGCCATAAGCACCTGATCAACCTCTGTCTGACTGCCGTCCAAAAAAGTCACCAACAAACTTTGGTCAGGCTGACGAACCACATTAGTGACTTGGCTTTGGTAATGAATATCAATGCCCTGCTTACGCATTTCTTGATCAAGAAAACGCCGGACATCATCATCAAAACTACGCATGATTAAGTCACCACGATATGACACCTGCACTTGGCTGCCTAAGCCCTGAAAAATACAAGCAAACTCAAGGGCAATATAACCCGCGCCCACCACTAATAAACGTTGGGGAAATTTGGGTAGGTCAAATATCTCATCTGAACTAATTAATAGATCAGCATAATCGACATTAGGAATATTGGGGGTACCACCCGTTGCAATAATGATGCGTTTTGCAGTGTAATCAGTGCCATTCACAATGACCGTATGTGGGCCCTTAAGGCAAGCGTATCCACGAATGATATGGGCCCCTGAATTATTCAACAGGTTCGCGTAAATGTCATTCAGCCGACTAATTTCAGTTTTTTTGTTGTTGACCAGCTTTGGCCAGTCAAACGTTGCTGAGCCTAGCTGCCATCCAAATCCTTTAGCATTTTCAAAATCATGGCTAAAGTGACTCGCATAGGTATAAAGTTTTTTAGGCACACAGCCTACGTTTACACAGGTGCCACCGAGTGCACGGTCATCAGCAATAGCAACCCTTGCACCTTCCCCTGCCGCCATTCTGGCTGCTCTAACACCACCAGATCCAGCACCGATTACAAATACATCAAAATCAAACATCATAAAGACCAATCTCTCATGCCACATTGTGAGTTAAAATAAATTTCAAAGTCAAAAAAGCAAATCATCAACGTTCTAAGCCGTCACTATTTGCATTACAATAGATTAAATTCTATCAACCTTCCAGCCTTATTGTTGGTTTTAAGTCACCTTAATTGAGTTAATTTTATGTACCTCGTCTCCTTTAATATCAATAGTATCCGTGCACGTATTCCCCAATTGGAAGCGATAGTAGAGCAATATCAGCCAGCCATTATTGGTTTGCAAGAAACCAAGGTTCAAGATCTTGAATTTCCTATAAACGAGACTCAACGATTAGGCTATGAGACTATTTTTCATGGTCAAAAAGGTCATTATGGCGTGGCATTGATGACGAATTTGCCCATAATAAAGACGATTAAAGGCCTTCCTGGGGATACTGAAGATTCTCAACGGCGTCTTGTTGGAGCGGTGCTGCAATTGGCAAGTGGTGACACGTTAACAGTCTTTAATGGCTACTTTCCACAGGGAGAAAATGTTGTGCATGCTAGCAAATTCCCAGCCAAAAGAGACTTTTATGCCGGCCTTACAGAAGTTTTAAATACCCAGTACAAAAACACACAGCATTTGGTGGTGATGGGGGATATTAATGTGGCGGACCAAGACATTGATATTGGCATAGGAGAGGACAATCGTAAGCGTTGGCTTAAGTCTGGTAAAGCAAGTTTCCAGCCTGAAGAGCGTGAATGGTTGCAACGGCTTGGTCAGTTTGGACTGACAGATAGTTATAGAAAATTACATCCCTTCGGTGAACAATACTCATGGTTTGATTATCGAAGTAAAGGGTTTGAACGTGAACCCAAGCGCGGCCTGCGTATTGACCAAATACTATTAACCAAAAGTTTACTTAAACACTGTAAAGAAGCAGATATTGATTATGTAATACGCGCAATGGACAAACCATCAGACCACTGTCCAATTTTTGTTAAGCTTGAAATAGATTGAGATTGCCTCTCCAAGGACTATAAAATTATGTTTGCTTGTAAATCACAATATTTTTCAAATTTGTAATATCGTCAACACCCGTTAAATTAGTGCAGGCTCCAAGTGTAAAATTGTGTCAATTTAACGAATTCAATATATAATGACATACATTAAGCCGACTAACGCATACACTAGGCCCCCAAGTTAAATCTCAAAAGTACTAATATAAGTACGGAGACGATCGCCCATGTCAAATGTTAAAAAAGATGCCCTGAAAGCAGCATCTGATTTAAACGCTAATGCTAAAATTGCTGCAACCATGCTCAAAGCCATAGCGAATGAAAGCCGACTACTCATCTTATGTCACCTGGAAGGCAAAGAGATGTCGGTAACCGAATTAAATGATCATTTAGAATTGAGCCAATCTGCTCTATCTCAGCATTTAGCCGTACTCCGGAAAAATGAGCTAGTAACGACCCGTAGAGAATCTCAAACCATTTATTATTCATTGTCTGATGGTCGTTCATCTACGGTGATTAAAACGTTGTACGAGCTCTACTGCGCTTAATCAAAGGTCAAAGATCTTACCCGGGTTCATTATATTTTTTGGGTCTAAAGCCCGCTTGATTAATCCCATTGTTTGAACTGCATGAACACCGTGCTCCTCCAATAAATAGGCTTTTTTTCTTAAGCCTATGCCGTGTTCACCAGTGCAAGTGCCACTCAGTGCCAACGCTTGTTTAACCAAGTAATGGCTCAGTTCTTCGGCGGCTTTCACTTGCTCAGGCTGGTCTGAGTAAAAAGGTATGATAAGGTGAAAATTACCATCTCCCACGTGTCCCACTAATGGGCAATTGAAGCCCAGCTCTGCGGCTTTTGCCTCGGCTAACTCGATACAAAAAGCAAGCTTAGAAATAGGTACACAAACATCAGTACTGATGGCGTTAGCACCCGGATTCAGAGCTAAACCGGCAAACCACGCTTGGTGCCTTGCAGTCCATAACTCGTTTCTGCGCTCTAGGTTCTCAGCCCAGCGAAAGTCATCCCCTTCATGATCTTTGGCCACTGACTCTACCGAAGCTACTTGCTCTTTTACACTCGTATTTGAACCGTGAAACTCCATGAATAAAGTGGGCTGAGCCTTAAATCCGTGTAAATTCGAGTACTTTATACAGGCTCCCATTTGGCAACTGTTAAGTAATTCAACGCGTGCTAAGGGCACCGCTAACTGCATACATTCAATCACACATTGGGCAGCTTGGCTAACACTGGGAAAACTGCAAACTGCAGCTCGAATTTGTTCTGGTACAGGAAAAACCCGCAACCTTAACTCAGTAATAATTCCAAGCGTACCCTCTGCGCCAACATAAAGATGGGTTAGATCGTAACCTGCAGCACTCTTTCTCGCTCGCCCTCCTGTGTGTATGACATCTCCATTAGGTGTCACCACCGTAAGCCCAAGAACAACCTCTTTCATGGTGCCATAACGCACAGCATTAGTACCTGAAGCACGGGTTGATGCCATACCACCTAGGCTGGCATTTGCACCAGGATCTAAAGGAAAAAATAAGCCACTGTTTTTTAGATTATAATTTAAATCTTCTCGGGTAACTCCAGCCTCCACCTTAACATCAAAGTCTTCTGCATTAACTTCTAGCACTTGGTTCATGCCTGATAAGTCAATACTGAGCCCACCACGAATGGGCACCAACTGCCCCTCTAGGGATGTCCCTGTTCCAAAAGCAATAATTGGAATTGAAAATTCGCTACAAATCGATACGGCTTGCGCCACCGCTTGGGTGCTATCGAGCATAAGTACAGCGTCAGGTAATCTATCACTGACATAACTTTCCCCGCAACTGTGTTCTTTACGGGCACTAAGATGGTCACTGAATTGGCTGCCAAACACCTGTTTTAATTGTTCCAGACCCTGTGCTTTTGAGTTCATTGACTCGTCTCCAATGGTTTTAAAAAGCCCATAGCTTCATATAAAGTTTAGTCTATCAACTTGCTGACCAAGTTGTTAATCTAACGGCACACTAAGTCACCTGCTCATGCACTTCATCAAAGCTTTTACAGTGACCCTTGCAGGTTGCTCTAGCCAGATGACTCGTTAAGTTTAAAAAAGATAATGTGTTAAAAGTGAGCTAATGGCTAGGTTGAGGGCTAGGTTGAGGGCTAGGTTTATAACAATGAGCTCATCTTAAGGGCTTATATTCAAACCATAAAAAAGCCCTCACTAGCAAAGCTAAGCGAGGGCTTTATCAACCAGTGGATCCCAGTTAGGCACTCAGTTCCAATAACAATTTGTTAAGACGAGACACATAGGCTGCCGGGTCTTCCAACTGCCCGCCCTCAGCCAATTGAGCTTGGTCAAATAATACTCGAGTCAACTCACTAAAACGGTCCTCATCAGATTCGTCGTTGAGCTTAGCGACCAGTGGATGCTCTGGGTTAAGTTCAAAGGTGGGTTTGGTAGATGGCATAGCTTGACCTGCAGCTTCCATAATACGACGCATTTGCAGCCCCATGTCATCTTCACCAACCACTAGGCAGGCTGGCGAATCAGTTAAGCGATGGGTAATACGCACTGTTTCCACTTGTTCTTCTAATAAGGCCTTCACTCGCTCCACTAAACCTTCATACTGTTTAGCTTGCTCTTCCTGTTCTTTCTTTTCGGCTTCGTCCTCTACCTCACCAAGATCTAAAGCACCTTTAGCTACGTCTTGTAACTGGGTACCATCAAACTCCATCATGTGCGACATTAACCATTCATCAACACGTTCGGAAAGCAATAGAACTTCGATACCTTTCTTGCGGAAGATTTCTAAGTGCGGGCTATTCTTCGCCGTATTATGGTTATCAGCAACCACATAGAAGATTTTATCTTGACCCTCTTGCATGCGGGTTTTGTACTGCGCCAAGCTATGGATTTGATCCGTCTTGTCATCATTGCTAGACGAAAAGCGCAACAAGTTAGCAATTTTTTCTTTGTTGTTGTGGTCTTCTGCAGGTCCTTCTTTCATAACCTGACCAAACTCTTTCCAAAAGTTAGCGTATTGCTCAGGCTGCTTCTTTGACATTTTTTCTAGCACATCAAGCACGCGCTTGGTTAGGGCAGACCGCATTGAATCAATAACTGGGTCTTTTTGTAAAATCTCACGAGAAACGTTAAGAGACAAGTCATTACTATCGACTACGCCTTTAATGAAGCGCAAGTACATAGGCAAGAACTGTTCCGCTTCATCCATAATAAATACACGCTGTACGTAGAGTTTCAATCCACGAGTGGCTTCACGCTGCCACATATCCATAGGCGCTTTGGAAGGTATGTATAGCAAACTTGTATACTCAAGTTTACCTTCTACCTTGTTGTGTGCCCATGACAAAGGTTCTTGAAAGTCGTGTGATACGTGTTTATAAAACTCATGGTACTCTTCATCTTTAACTTCTGAGCGCGATTTAGTCCAAAGAGCAGTGGCTGAGTTGACTGTTTCTTCCTCTGGCTCTTGTTTGTCCGCATCTTCACCATAATGTTCTTTCATCATAATGACAGGGATAGAAATATGGTCTGAATACTTGCGCACTAAACTGCGTAGACGAAAGCCTTCAGCAAATTCCTTTTCATCCGCTTTGAGGTGGAGGATAATTTCCGTACCACGTCCCGTTTTCTTAACCTTTGAAATATCAAACTCACCCTCCCCTTTTGAACGCCAGTGGACGCCTTCAGAGGTTTTTGAGCCCGCTTTACGGGTGATCACTTCCACTTCATCAGCGACGATGAAGGATGAGTAAAAACCCACACCAAATTGACCAATCAATTGAGAGTCTTTTTGTTGATCACCGGTTAAGTTTTGTAAAAATTCAGACGTGCCAGATTTTGCAATAGTGCCTAAATGATCGATAACATCAGCACGGTTCATGCCAATGCCGTTATCACTTATGCTCAATGTATTGGCTTCTTTATCAAACTTGATGTGAATCGCAAGTTCGCTGTCATCACCGTACAGACTGCCGTCTGACACTGCAGCAAAGCGCATCTTATCTGCCGCGTCAGACGCGTTAGAAATTAATTCGCGGAGGAAAATTTCCTTGTTGCTATACAAAGAATGAATCATTAAATGTAACAGTTGTTTAACTTCTGTTTGAAAACCTAAAGTTTCAGTTTTAGTCGTAGTGCTCATGGGGCCTTGTTTCTCCGTCAATCTTGGGCTGTGCTGATAATAAAAGGATAATCGTTATGGCATCAATGATGGGGTTGGCTGAACCAATTTCAAGCCATCTAAGCAGCTTTATCCCTCTTCCGCTAATAAAACTTGAATTCCAGCAGCAACTCGTGCAGCAAACTCAATAATTTACTACAAGAGTTAGCTATCCTTGTTCTAAAAAAGATTTTTGCAACTACCAATAAATGGCGTATGCCGGTGCTGATAAACTGATTCTTCAACTAACAAAATAGCGCCTGTGAGCACCATAATAAGGGCCTACGTGGGATCCTTATCAGACTCAAGGGAAGCTAAATAATGTGGTAGTCGACGATTGTTTTTCGGTTCTTTGAATCGTTGCTGCCCTTTAGTTCGGCTAAAGAACTTGAGTTAAATTCTCGACTGTAGAGGATATACACGACCACACAAGTTGTGATCATAAACACTAGCGGGTGAATAGACCAAGTCAACACCGCAAGGCTATAATAATATGCGCGCAAACCAAAATTAAAGTTGTTTGCAGCCATGGATAAAATCTTAGCAGAGCGATTCACATGGTCCATCAGGTCTTTATTATCAGCAATATCACCATACACAACAGGGGCGCTAGAAATCATTACTGTGGCAAATCCATATTGCCTTAAGCTCCATGTAAACTTAAAAAAAGCATACACAAAGATGAGAATTAGAACGAACAATTTGAACTGCCATTCTAAGGACGACTGGGGAGGTAAAAAAGGAATACCACCACCGATATGCACTACATCATCAGTATAACCCACCAAAGTCACAAGACCGGCTAAAACAAGCAAACTAGACGATGCAAACAAGGTAACATAACGCTCTAAATTGGCCACAGCACCGATATCTGAAATGCGCATGTCACGGCCAATCATACGCATCATCCAGCGCTGCCGATACGCATGCAACACCCCTGCCAAGGAATCTTTGCGCCTAGAAGCACGGATGGCGTAGCTTTGGTAACCTTGCACGGCAATCACAAACCAGGTTAATGACAAGATATTCCAACCTTGTTCTGACATTACTGCCATCATATAAATGATCAAAGACTCCATTACTTAACTCTCGTCTTGGTGTTGCTGAAACACAGATTTTTGTTTCTTTTTAGTGGCTAAGCCTTTTTGTTTGCGCGTTTGATAACTTGAAGAAGAAAAGCTTTTAGCCACAGCTGCTTTCTTCTTGTTGGGACTAAAAGTTACCCCAGCTACGGCGGGCATTTTCTTTTTCGCTCGGGTCATGGTGTTGTGGGCTCAAAGACTATAATTAAACAGCATCGGTGACTAACTTTAACACGCTTCGTCCTAGGGATGTGAGTAACTCTCTTATTTTACATGGCTTTGGCTAAACCCCACAAAGAGCAATCGATATTTGGCTTTTTAACTGTCTTTAGGCAAGGTATTAGACAAACTATTAGGCAGGGTATGAAAATCCAACAATTGTTGGTATTTGACCTTTATATTGGGCCAAAGCAATTGCTGCACAAAGGCTAGCGCACTGTCATTTTTTAGTGACCGCAATGGAAACTCTTGGATCAAGTCTGCAGCAGCTATGGACTCTTTTTCATGGTTATTTGGAAAAGAGTCATAAAGATAATGTGACGCAAAAATTTGAGGGTAGACAAGTCTATTGGGTAACACTGGCATACACCCCAATTGCACCGCTTCTTGAACTGCTAGGCCTTGAAACTCATGTAATGCCGTAGACAATATAATGTCCCCTCCAGCTAACCAAGACAGGTATTGGTGACGTGATTTGGCAAACCCAAATTGGACTAACTCCGAGCTAAATTCAGTCTTTATAGAGTCAAATGCGAGAGGCTGCTTACGAAACACTTGCCCCAGTATGCATAATTTGAAATCCACCTTTCGTTGTTTTAATTGGCGCAGTATCGCCAACAATAAGTGTGGGCCTTTATCATACTCCCAGCGCGCTGCCCAAACTAACCTTAAGCATGCCTTATTCACCCTTTTTGGCCACAGTGCAGATCCATTAACA
This sequence comes from Oceanospirillaceae bacterium UBA2001, assembly GCA_002335115.1. Taxonomy (GTDB): domain Bacteria; phylum Pseudomonadota; class Gammaproteobacteria; order Pseudomonadales; family Balneatricaceae; genus Njordibacter. The sequence continues at coordinate 3,019 of DDCR01000106.1, read as the reverse complement.
CCCGTGTAGTCGCAGACATTTAGAGACTTAAGTGGCACCGGAAGAACTGAGCTTTTTTCCTCAAATAACTGCGCCAAATCAACAGGAAGCTTTGCGGGCACTTGTTTGAGTAAAGCCCTCACCCCAGTGATAAAAGTTTGTTGGTTATAGCAACTATTGAACACTAATTGATCAGCTGCTAAAGCTGCATATAAGGTCACAAGTTTCGGATCTAAAAAGGGCTTTTTTGTTAACTGACTGGGGGGGTAAATAAATTGATTTTCATGAAAGTATAGGATCGAAGGTATGTTAGCCAAGTTAGGCACAAACCCTTTGAGAGAGGCAAAGTCCACCATTGATGTGGCTATAATTAAGTCATAGGGCTGGTCTAAAGTGGCTCGTTCACTCAACGCCCATTGCAAACTATTACTCCGAATACGCCAGCTAAAATGATGCCCAGGCAACGCTAATTGAGTCCAATCGTACTCAGGGAACTGCGCGACCATGCCTTCTCGCCAATATTTGTGACTTTGAGCATCGTAGGCTGATAGCAAAAGAATACGCATGCCTTAGGTTAAACCATTTAAAAAACGCGACACTAAACGACTAAATAACTCTGGTTTTTCAGCGTGCAGCCAATGGCCGCAATTAGCCATGATCTTCAATGTGGAATTAGGCAGAAGCTGATCAAAGGAGGCTTTATGTTGGGGTAATATATAAGCTGAGTTTTCTCCCTTAAGCACCAACGCTGGCCCCTTGTATATGCTTGCATCCTTAGAAAGTGTGGGTGCTGCACTAATGGCTGGGTAGTTATTTTGTATTGCACCAAGGTTATAACGTAAGGCAAATTCCCCTACATGGTTTTTGTAAAGACCTTTAAGTAAAAATTGACAGACCCTTTGGTCAGGTTCGTACTGAAGTAGCACCTTTAAAGCCTCTTTACGGGACTTTAGGGTGACTAGATTAATGGCTTTGAGACCTGCCAATATTGCTTGATGGCGAGGTTCGTAAGCCACAGGGGCAATATCAGCGACCAAGATACTGCGCAAGCGTTGCGGGTATTTGACAGCCAGTTGCATGGCCACTTTGCCACCCATTGAATGGCCTAACAGGTCTACTGTGTCGAAATTCAAGGCATTTAAAGTATCAGTTACATCTTTTGCCATGGTTGCATAATCCATAAAGGGATCGTGGCCAGACAAGCCATGATTGCGCAGGTCCATAGTCACCACTGGACGTTCCAGTGACCATATGGCTGCTTGACTACGCCAGTTATCTGATGCGCCAAATAGGCCATGTAACACAACAAGAGGAATACCACCGAGTGTATTAAATTGATCCGTATGGAGCAGCATTAATTAACTACTACATCCACTTCTTCTACGGGAATCTCAAAATTATGCACAGGCTGCCACGGTTGATCAGGAAGTCGCTCCCAAACACTGCCTGCGTTTTGATCCAGCAAGGCATCTAAACTTGGGTCAGCTTGACACATAGGCTCAAGAGGGAATGGTTCTAGGTTAGAAAACTGCGCTAGAAATTCGGTTGTTTCATAGCCTGTAAATAAGCGCCAGCCAGTATCATTAGAGTGTTCTGGTATCGTTTTATACATAAAACGCACTGGCAAGGCATGGTCGCCTAGAGCTAGCTTAGAAACTCTTGCCATGTGACCATGACGGGTATGGCGTTTTTTTTCTGTCATCATTTAAACCTTTAAACCAAGGTAAGCTGCATGGTAGCGCAAATGCTCGTCGATAAAACTGCTAATGTAGTAATAGCTATGGTCATAGCCTTGCCGTTCGCGGTAATCCAGTGGAATGTTCAAGCGGGCGCAGGTTGAACTGAATAAATGAGGCATCAACTGTTCAGTAAGAAACGGATCACTCGTACCTTGATCAATCAGCATAGGCTGCGGTGTCAAACCTGCAGCGTGGTTTTTTTGCACCAACTCATTGCTGTCCCATGGCACCCAATCTGCCGAATCATTGCCCAAATAGGCCGTAAAGGCCTTTTGACCCCATGGGCATTGCGAAGGAGATGTAATGGGAGCAAAGGCTGAGACTGAGGCATATTGACCTGGATTTTTTAAGGCACAAACGAGTGCCCCATGCCCACCCATTGAATGACCACTGATGGCTGCTTTAGCATTTACAGGAAAGTTACTTTGAATGATGTCTGGCAGTTCTGTTGTCACATAACTGTACATATTATAAGCCTCTGACCAAGGCGCTTGCGTTGCGTTGAGGTAAAAGCCTGCACCAGTTCCTAAATCATACCCATCATCCTCATTGGCAATGCCGGCATTGCGCGGGCTAGTATCTGGCATGACAATCGCCATCCCCAAGGACGCAGCAAGAGCAAATGCACCTGCTTTTTGACTAAAGTTTTCATCATTACAGGTGAGCCCAGATAACCAATACAACGCAGGGCCCTTAGCCACCGAGGCACCTGTTTTTACTTGTGGTGGCAAAAATATTGCAAAAGTCATTACTCCTTGGCACACCTTAGAATCATGTTCTATGCGCAATAAGCGCCCACCACTGACCTTGATTTCTGAAACTTGATTTAACGACATATAAAAGCTTCCTAAAAAATGACAACCGAACGAATACTTTCGCCACTGTGCATGAGGTCAAAGGCTTTATTGATATCATCCAGCCCCATCGTATGGGTTACCATTGGATCAATTTTAATTTCGCCTGCCATGTAACGTTCTACATAGTCTGGCAACTGGCTACGCCCTTTGACTCCACCAAAAGCAGTGCCACGCCAGACCCGCCCTGTGACTAATTGGAAGGGTCTAGTGGTGATTTCTTGACCCGCTCCCGCCACCCCAATAATCACTGACTCGCCCCAGCCTTTATGACAACACTCTAGGGCTGAACGCATCACGTTGACATTGCCAATACATTCAAAGGAAAAATCCACACCGCCGTCAGTGAGGTCAACAATGACGTCTTGGATCGGGTCAGAATAGTTTTTAGGGTTGATACAATCTGTGGCTCCCAACATTTTTGCCATTTCAAATTTATCTTCATTA
>DDCR01000196.1 GCA_002335115.1 Oceanospirillaceae bacterium UBA2001 | reverse complement strand
AGCACCACGTCTGCTGTTGGAATAAGTTCTTCATAAGTGCCAACAGTAAAACCATTTTCACTGGCATTTTTAAACGACTGACGTTTTTCGTCAATAGCCGATTGGCGCAGCGTATAAGACACGTCTAAACCACTATCTCGCAGGTTTAAACCTTGGTTAAGGCCCTGAGCACCACAGCCAATAATGACCATTTTCTTGCCTTTAAGTGCATCGACACCTTCGGTAAATTCGTTCATGTGCATAAAACGGCACTTGGCCAACTGTTCAAGTTGCTCACGCAAAGGCAAGGTATTAAAGTAGTTATTAGACATGGGGTCACCCTGTGGTTTAAATTTAATAATTTGGAGTCTGGTAAAACTAAATTAATGATACCCTTTGTTGGTGTTTTCGTAAATTGATATATATGCCACATTGTGTACCATATTTAGCAACATAAGGTTAAATCTATGCTAAAGTTTGGCACATGGACATCAAACACCTGAAACATTTCTTGGCCTTAGCAGAGCAGTTGCACTTTGGTAAAGCCAGCGCTACCTGCCACATTAGTCTGTCTGCTTTATCGCGTAATATCAGGCAATTAGAACAGCAGTTAGGAGCACCATTATTTAACCGAGATAACCGGAGTGTGCAACTCACACCTGAAGGTCAAACCTTCGTCAGCTATGCTCGCTCAGCAGTCAGTGAATGGCACATGATCCGCAACCAAGTACAAGATGCCCACGGGCAGTTGCAAGGGGAAGTGAGTTTATATTGCTCTGTGACGGCGGTGTATAGTTTGTTGTTTGATTTATTTCAACGCTTGCGTGAGGATCATCCCAATATTGAAATTAAATTGCATACGGGAGACTCAGATCAAGGTATCGCCCATGTAATCTCTGGTGAAGAGGATCTTGCCATCGCGGCTAGGCCAAAAAATCTGCCGAGGGAGCTGGCATTTAAACCCATGACCATCTCTCCATTAGTATTTATAGCAGCCAAAGACCAAAGTACTTTAGAGCAACCTTTTGTGGTGCCAGTAAACCCAAAAGACTGGTCTCAAATGCCTATGATTTTGGCTGAAGGCGGCTTATCTCGTCAGCGCACAGATGCATGGTTTAGAAGTATTGATGTGGCTCCTAAAATATATGCTCAAGTGGCGGGTAATGAGGCCATTGTGATTATGGTGAGCCTGGGTTTAGGTATTGGTGTGGTACCAAAAATAGTGTTAGATAACAGCCCCACCATCAACAGAATTCAAATATTAGATGTAAAGCCCGCACTTGAAGCCTATGATGTGGGTTTGTTTGCCCTCAAGAAAAACCTGAAAAAACCCTTACTGAGTGCCTTATGGCAGCTAGTGTCATAGGGCTCAAATTAATGGAGAGTAAAAATGTCCAGTAGTCAGGACCCAAGTCTAATTAATAAAGTGTTTTCAAGTGATAACACGGCTGGTGCGTCTCCTGCAGTATTGCAAGCGATGATGGATGCAGGCGCGGGCATTCAAGCACCCTATGGTATGGACCGTCATAGTGAGCAGGTGGAGCAGGCACTGGCAGATATTTTTGAGTGTCCAGTAAGCGTATTTTTTGTGGCCACAGGCACTGCTGCCAACGCTTTAGCATTAAGTGTGTATACCCCGCCTTGGGGCGCAGTGCTTTGCCACCAAGAGAGTCATATTAATGTGGACGAATGTGGCGCCCCAGAATTTTTTACCCATGGTGCCAAGTTAGTATTTGTGGAGGGCGATGACAGTAAAATTTCTCCCAAAGTATTAGCTACTATGGCGGCACCTAATACGGCTGATGCTCATTCGGTACAAACGTCTGTGGTTAGTGTGACTCAAACCACTGAGACAGGCAGTATTTATAGCTTAAACGAATTGTCTGAGATAGGCCGTATCTGTAAAGAAAATGGCTTGAAATTCCATATGGATGGGGCTCGTTTTGCCAATGCGTTGGTGGCCTTGGACTGCTCTCCTGCAGCCATGACATGGCAAGCAGGTGTTGATGTGTTGTCTTTTGGTACCACCAAAAACGGCACGTTAGCAGCCGAAGCGATTGTGCTATTCGATCAAACTTCAGCTCAAGAAATGATATGGAGACGCAAACGGTCAGGCCATTTAGTTTCTAAAATGAGGTTAATTTCGGCCCAAATAGGAGCTTATCTCAAGCAAGATTTATGGCTTGATAACGCCCGTCATGCTAACGCTATGGCTTTGCGACTAGACCAGGGTCTACGGGCTATAGACGGCATCGATATACAAGGCGACACACGCTCTAATATGTTCTTTTGTCACATGCCAAGTGCCATGATTAAAGATCTGCTTGCGCAAGGCTTTTATTTTTATAGTGATCGTTGGGGTAAAAATATTGTGCGCCTAGTCACCAATTTCTCAACCCGAGAGATTGATGTAGACCATTTCATTGCGGCTGCTAAGGCGTTGGCTGAGGCTGACTAAAGGATAGAAAAGGTTTATCCAAGGGTAAGCACCATAGGGCAATCAAGGGATGGTCTAAGGATTTCATACCGTGCATGACATTGCTGGGGTTATACACCAATCCGCCCAACCCAGGAGTGTGCCAAGCTCCTTGATCTTGACGCCATCGGCCATTGCCTAAAACGAGGTAAAGTTCCTCTGGATCGTGCTGGTGGTCAGGGTAAACGATATTGGGACGCATTAGGGTGACCCCCACAATGATGTCATGCCGAACTTCTAATCCTTGTGGACCTATGATTTGAGCGTTGCAATGGCCTGCCATAAAGCCTGAGTTATTAGCTACAGATCTTTGGTACCAGGGTAAAAATTGGGCTAAAGAGGAGACATTGCGCACGATATTCTGGCAGTGTTTAGGTAAGGCTGCATTAACGACTGCATTAGCTTGCGCTAGTTGCTGCAACACATCAGCTAAGGGATTTTTTTGGTAAACGTCTAAATTTAGCTCCCCCAGCGTTTGCAGTCGTTCATTCACTTTGCCTAAGGTGAGTTGACCCTGATCACTCATAGTATCCTTGGATGTGAGTAAAGCCCCTAAATGCTGACGTAAACTGAACACTAAGGGTTGAATATTTTGCGCTTGATTCATTGGCTTATTTTGCAGCTGCATGGGTCGGAGGCTCCCATTATAACCTTTTTGAAACTCTGAGTAGAGGCTCCTCTTATCGTGACTAGAGACGTATTGAATACCTCTGCTTGACCTTTATATTGGTCCTTTATACTCAAAGCATCTCACATTCTTGAGTTGAACGGATCAAGCAACAGTAATGAGAACTCGGGTGGCTCAGGTCTATTCATATCAATAGCCTAAACATCATGCCTGCGCTTTAGCGCCTCTGCGACTCAGGGCAATACCACCAAGAATGAGTAGCAAGCCTGCAAACATGGCAAGAGTAAATACCTCATCTAGTAGCACTACACCAAAGAAAACACTGAATATGGGCACTAAATAGCCTACTTGAGCAATAAAGGTATAGCCGTACTGGCGGATCAGATAGAAGCGCACTACAAAAGCTACTCCAGTGGGTAGAAGACCCAAATATATCAGAGCAATAATAGCAGAGTCAGGCACATTGGTAGCTTGGCTGAACGGGCTTTCTAGCCACAGACTGGCAGGTACGGTAATGAGACAAGCGCCGATTAATACCCCTGCAGACATCATGGCACTGCTTAATCCCTCGACTCGTTTTACCATGGCCCCAGCAATAACGTAGGAGATAGCCGCACAAATGATGGCCAATTGGGGTAATAAGTCGCCCACACCTGAGTCAAAAGTGTCGATACCAATGACACACAAGACACCAACAAATCCAAGCAAAAACCCAGCAGTTTTGTAACGCGTGATGTGTTCGTTACTGCTAGTCAAATGGGCAATAAGAATGGCAAATAGCGGTGACGTGGCCATGAAAATAGCCGCCCTACCTGAGTCTAATGATTGTTCGCCCCATGGGATTAAAAAAAATGGCAATGCACAATTAAAAAATCCAATTAATAACAAATTCAACCAAGTATAGATCGATCGTGGTAGCCGCTCACCTTGCATCATGGCATAGGTCAACAACACTAAGGCGGCAATGAAAATGCGACCAGCCGCCACACTCATAGGGCCAAAGCCTTCTAAAGCATATTTAATGGCTTGAAAAGACGAACCCCAAACCATGCCTTGCAAAGCCAGCAGTGTGTAGGCATGAAGACCTGCTATTTTCATGGTTATGAGTTCCTTAATGGTAGTGATGCAAAGCATCACCTATGATGACTTCGACGGCGCAGCTCCACTGCATCAATTGTTCATCTTGGTTGTGCCCCATCATCAGCTGTAAGCCCACAGGCAAGCCTTTATCATCTGAGCCACAAGGCAGAGTGGCGGCACATAGCTGCTGTAAATTAGCCACTTGGGTATTGCGCAGAGCTTTAAAATTGCGCTCCTTATATTGATCTATATTGTCTTGCACATGAGCTAAAGTTGGTGCGCTGATGGGGCAGGTGGGACACACTGCAAAATCTACTGTCTGTAATACAGCTTCAGCAGCTTGGTTAAATAATTGAATGAGGGCATTTTTTTCATCAATTTTTTGTGGCGCTTGAGCTAAATCTTCATCAGTCAGGTGGGCAAAGCGCATTTTGGTGCTGGCTGCCAATTGATCAAACCAGTCTTTGCGTTGTTCTGTCTTGATGAAAGCAGGAAACTCTAAGGCAGATAAGCCACCTTCAAGAAATAACTGGTACGCCTCTTCTAGGTAGGGCCAGTCTAGGTTCACTAAAGTAGCTCCAGCCGCTTCGAGCTGTTTCAGTGCAGCCATCACACAATCATCAATGCCCCCTTCACATGCCTCAAATAAAGCCCCAATAATACCAATCCGAGTGCCTTGCATGGAATTTTTTATGTTGGTGCAGCCTTTGATGAAGGCCTCTGGCGTAGCGCATGTGAGTGGATCCAGTACGGCAAATCCCCAACACGCATCGGCAGCACTGAGGGCCAGTAAACCGGCGGTATCAACGCTGGGAGAAAGTGGCACAATACCATCTTTTTCCCATCTTCCAGCACTTGTTTTGAGGCCAAAGGTGCCACAAAATGCAGCGGGCACCCTCACTGAGCCTGATGTGTCAGAACCTAAGGCCAACTGACAAGCACCCATCCATAGGGAAACAGGTGCACCCGAACTAGATCCACCAGGCACCCGATGCTGTTGGGTATCAAATGGATTGACAGGCACAGGCCAGTGGGGATTTGTACCCAGGCCACCAAAGGCAAACTCTACGGTGTGAGTTTTGCCACAAACATGGGCCCCAGCATTAGTTAAGCGCTTTACTAAGGTGCCTGAGGCGTTAAACTCTTGCAGTGGAAAAGGGGAACCTGCGTAGGTTGCAAAGCCGGTTACGGCATACAGGTCTTTGACCGATACACAGACACCTGCCAATAGTCCTTGTGGAGCC
>DDCR01000119.1:16639-16882 GCA_002335115.1 Oceanospirillaceae bacterium UBA2001 | reverse complement strand
TCACAGATTCAAGGATGTAGATTGCAAAATCTTCATTCACCTTTTTTGCTTGGCGACCATAGCGAGATGGAACCACCTGACCCCATTCCGAACTCAGAAGTGAAACGTTTTAGCGCCGATGGTAGTGTGGGGTTTCCCCATGTGAGAGTAGGTCATCGCCAAGCACCTCATTTAATGAGAAAGCCTCAATGCTTGCGCATTGGGGCTTTTTTATTGGGCGCGTGAAAGCCCTGATCTTACGAT
>DDCR01000119.1:8924-16587 GCA_002335115.1 Oceanospirillaceae bacterium UBA2001 | reverse complement strand
CCCCACCATGAGAGCGTAGGGTGAAGATGCCCTTTTCATTGCCTGCTAAAAAAAGGGGCTAAAAAAAGAACCCTCGAACCCCTATTTACAACCGATCTAAGAAGGCTAATACGGCTTTTCACAGAGCCAACCTATGCTACAATTAACATCAAATCTAAAAGATATTAAAACCATGCCGACACATTATATGATTGCTATTCTTACAATTTTTTGTCTAGCTATGTTATTCCTTGTGAGCTGGCTTTATATGCGTCAAAAAAAGGCTCACAGCATCAATGAGGCACGCATACTTGCACTCCAGGAGATGCTTCAAAAACAGTATCAGCATCGTGTAGAAAGTATTGCTGTGATTGCAAGTGCCATGAAAGATAAGCAATGCGAATATACCGAAGGTTGTATTCGTTTAAAACAATTAGTGGAACAGGTTGAGCCTGATTTGCTAACTCAGGATGAGTTTTCTGTCATCGCTTTGGTGTTTAGTGCCACAGAGCACATGCCTATTAACGAACAATGGCAACAATTAGATAAGAAAGCTAAGAGAAAATTTACCCAACAACGATTTGCCCTAGAGGCTGAACATAAAGACGCAATTCATAACGCAGTTGTTGCGCTCCAGAATCACCAGTTTGCGGGTTACCAGAACTTAGCTTAAGGCTGTTTTAATCCGCGCCATGGCGTTTTCCAACACCGAGCGTGGGCAACCAAAATTGAGTCTTAAATAATTAGCATCGTTAAAATCTCTACCAGCAGATAGACCTACCCCAGCCTTTTCAAAAAACTTGCATGGATCGTCTAATTGTAACTTAGACACGTCCAGCCAAGCCAAAAATGTAGACTCGAGGGGCAACATATCAATGTCTGGTAGCAGGGAAAATTCGGCGATAAGATAGTCTCTATTGGCACGCAGATAGCTATTCATGGCGGTAAGCCAGGGCTCACCATGAGTTAAAGCAGCAAGAGTAGCAGTGTAACCGAATGGGTTTATCTCAGAGACAATGCCGTGCATTTCGTTGACGAAAGCTTGCCGAATGCTCGGGTTGGCAATCACAGCCCACGAACAGGCCAGGCCTGCAATATTGAAGGCCTTACTGGCAGCACCTAAGGTGATGGAGTTCTGCAGTGCATGATCACTGACACTGAGGTAGGGCAAATGAAATTTATCTTTATCCAGAATAATGTCTGCGTGAATCTCATCAGATACTAGGATCAGCTGATTGGCCTCACAATAGGAGTCGATGCGCTCTAGTTCAGATTGGGTATAGACGGCTCCTCCAGGATTTTGAGGGTTACAAAATAACATCACACGGGCGGCCTGTGCATCATGGGCTTCAAGGGCCTCAAGATCCACTCGTAGACGGCCCTGAGCATAAGACATGGCCAGGTGGTTATCTTGTTTGCCTGAAGCTAAGGGTGTGCTGTGGAAATAAGGATAGGCAATATCAGGCGTGAGTACTTGATCATGGTGCTTCGATAAACTCCGAATAGCCAGGGATAGGCTAGCGACCACACCTGGAATCCAAACCACCCACTCTGCCTCAACTTGGCAGCCATGCTTGACCTGATAATAGTCAGCTACCATTTGGTTAGATTGTCGATTAGCCCGAGTATAACCATAGATTGCATGGTCTTTGCGGGCCTCAATGGCTGCTTGAATCACCGGGGCAACTTTGAAATCAGTGTCGGCCACCCAAAGGGGTATGATGTCTTGAAGGGCGTATTTTTCCCACTTCAAAGAATTAGTGTTGTGGCGGTCAATGATCTTATCAAACTCGAAATCATCATTCTTTTGCATCACTTTGTTAGGCCTTTTTAATGAGGTTTGGCGTATCTATTGCTAGGGAGAGGGCTAAAGGCTATATTAGATAGCAAGGTCAGGGTTTTAGTTTAGACCAAAAATTTGCCCAGACCTACAATAATCAACTTTATTTTTGATTTGACCGTAACCAATGATGTGGGTCAAAGTCTCTATTACTGACTTAGGGTAGTTTGGATCTCACATAACAAATTCAAGGCAAAGACTTGGATTACCATTGGGTTCATTAAATTTAATTATTGCTTTAATAAATGGCGCAGTAATTTCAGTGGAGAGTAACATGGCAACATACGAATGCAATCATTGTGAGATGGCGGTCAACGCAACTTGTGCTAAATGCGATGCACCACTAGTAAATGGCATGCTTTCCCTCGATGATGGCACTGAGGTTCAGGTTTCTAAATGTCCCAATGACCACGGAAAGATAAAGTCTCCCATGTGTTGTGGCCAAGATATGGCATGTGCAATCTAACCGTAAGAAGTCACTTTATATACAATATAGGTGCTGATTTGCTAAATAATAAAAGCTAAGCCCATCACTGATACTTTAACCCATTAAGGTGATCAGTTTAAAGACGATGGAGAGGTGTTCTCAAAGGCATATCTTCGTCTCAATAGATGGGAGAATTAACCCGCGGCATAGGTCCCAACATGAAGCATCCAAGCTTGCGCTTTGTTAGGCATACCAAGGTAAAGTTGCCCTGGGTATTTTGAAGGTTTTTGGATGTGGAATCGCCATCAAGGTCATGAAAACCTTGTCTTCCATCATCCCTTTCCATTAATTGCCGCTGAGTTAATGGGTACAAAAAGATCAGTTCAATTATGGGTTTTTGGTTTTTGAGAAAAGCTGGATCTAGGTCTGGAGCGCTCTTCCATCATGATATTTCATATTTTGATTTTGAGGCATCTATTTGGGTCCGTTGGTTGCGGATGGTTTCGGTAACCAAGCTTGAAGGTATTGCATGGGTCAAAGGATCACACCTTAAGAATGGCAAAACAAGGATCTAAGATTGAGTATCGAGGAACTTGAGCCCAAGTAGAAAGAATCATTGTGGAGGCTAATGGGTATCAAAATGGGAATAATTTGAGCGGTAAGATGTTCCCACTTTGGATGAGAATTGATCAATATGAGTTATTTTGGGGTCAGTTTGCGACCAAATTTTTATTAGCGTACGTTCAACTTGATACCAACATATGTTGAGATTTTAGGATAATTTATGGTTACTTACCCGTCTCTTGAAGAGGTTCAGCGGTTACAATATTTGAAGGCACTCGGTATTACGAGTTGGCTGCCAACAAGCTCACTGGTGGCTAGCCAAGCTAATGCTGTGTCGTGGCAACAAGACAACAGCCATTGTTTGGTCAGTGCAAAACTGGGGTCTGCAGAGATAGCAACTGCAAAGATGGTACCTAAAGCCTCAGCGTTGCCAGCTGCTGCCAAAGCCCCAGTCGTATTACCAGCAACATTGCCAGCGACAGAGCCACAAAACTTTGACCTAAGCCAAGAGCAAGCGCTGATCCCGGGTCAGATACAAGCGGCTGCAGTCGCTGGTGCCTTACACTCCCTTAGTTCATCACCAGAAACCATGGAGTATACAAGTGCATCACATAAACTGGAGGCGCAACTACAACCCGATAGAGCTCAATTAATCTCAGAGAGTTTGCCCTCACCACCTTCATTGGCATCAGACTGGGTTGCAGCGCTGCACCTAGGGTTATCTTGGTATGCCAATGGTGTTTTAGTCGTTAACGACATCCCGGCTCACGAGGGCGCAACCATGAGTAGCCCAATTCAGCGGCTACAGACAGCGATAGTTAATGCCTTAAGACCAATGTTAAAAGAGTCTACCAGGCAAACCATGCCTGCAGCCTCTATGGAATTTAACTGGCCCTTGGTGCCTGGCCCCCATGGGGACCACTCTTTAACAGGAGCTCAAAGTGGGCTTCAATATAGTCTGGTAAAGTTACTCAAGGAACAACCATGCAGTGTGCTCCTAGTCATGGGGCCTGCGGCCAAGCAATTGCTTAAGGCTGATATGAGCTTAGGTGACAGTGGCTACATTGAACTGTCTGATATGACCATACCATCTATCTTCAGTCATAGCCTGCATCAACTATTAGCTGTTCCTAGTCTGAAAGCGGAGACCTGGAAACATCTACAACCACTACTTTTGACAGAAAAAATAGGTTAATTAGTGATGTTGATTCGGTCTTTAGTCGAAAGTGATATTGATCAGATCCTCGCCTTCAAATTAGGCTATCACGAAACACCTTGGTCAAAAAAACAGCTCGTAGGTGTTTTGCAAGCTAGTTTAAGGGGCACTTGTCTGGTTAACGTAGGTATTGATGACAAAACACGTGTTGCCATTGCTTACATCGTAGTGAGTTACGTACTCGACCAAGCTGATGTGCAAAATATTGTGGTGGATGAGTCTTTCAGAGGCCTAGGTTGGGGTCGAAAAATGCTACAAGCAACGACTAATGAATTAGGCTCTAAAGGGGTAACAGAGTTATTTTTGGAGGTGCGCCCTTCCAATCAAGCTGCAGTTAATTTATATCAGTCGATGGGTTTTGAGTACAAACAAAAACGCCAAGATTATTACCTTGGCGTTGCTGGTATGCGCGAAGATGCATGGGTGTTTAGCCTAAAACATCGGTAGCAATTTTATAGTCTGGGTCTTCGATGACGTTGAGTTCTACCATGTTGCCGGCCTTAGAAAGGAGTATCTTACACTCTGCACTGAGGTGGCGCAGATGGAGGGTTTTACCTGCGCGAGAATAGCGTTCAGCTAGGGTATCGATGGCTTCCAAACCAGAGTGGTCAGCTACACGAGACCGCTCAAAATCGATAATTACATCATCTGGGTCTTGTTTTGGGTCAAATAATTCTAAGAAATTCTGCACTGAGCCAAAGAAGATCGGTCCTCGCAAATAATAGATGCGACTACCATCTATATCTTTATGGGTCACTTGGGTATGTTTAGCATGCTTCCACGCAAATACTAAGGCTGAATAAATAACCCCCACGACTACTGCGATAGCAAGATCGGTGATGACAGTCACGCCAGAAACTAGAATTAATACAAAGGCATCTGATTTGGGTATTTTCCTCAAAATTCGGAAGCTGGACCATTCGAAAGTACCGACCACCACAATAAACATAACTCCAATTAAAGCGGCCACTGGAATCATCTCAATAAGAGGCGATGCAACTAAAATAAAGGCTAATAAAAAGAGGGCGGCACTAATCCCAGATAGGCGCCCACGACCACCTGAGTTAACGTTGATCATGCTTTGGCCAATCATGGCACAACCACCCATACCACCGAACAAACCCGTTACCGTATTAGCCACACCTTGGCCCACACATTCTTTATTGCCACGACCCCGAGTGCCAGTAATCTCATCCACTAGAGTCAGGGTTAGCAATGATTCAATTAAACCAATTGCTGCTAAAATAATGGCATAGGGTAAAATAATAACAAGGGTTTCTAAGGTATAAGGTACCTGAGGTAAATGAAAGCTTGGTAAGCCGCCGGCAATAGAAGCAATATCACCTACCGAACGAGTATCCAAGTTCAAGCTCACGGCTAAAATGGTCACCACTAAAATAGCAGCTAGGGACGACGGCACGGCTCTGGTGAATTTAGGTAAAAAGTGAATGATGGCCATGGTCAGGGCAATAAGGCCGAGTAATAAATAAAGTTGGGTGCCTTCTAACCACTGTAAGCTACCATTATCATCCATAAATTTAAATTGGCTTAATTGAGCCAAAAATATGACAATCGCCAGGCCATTCACAAATCCTAACATGACCGGATGGGGCACCATGCGGATAAACTTACCTAGTCTTAAAACTCCCGCTAAGACCTGTAAGATGCCCATTAAGACGACCGTAATAAATAGGTACTCTACACCGTGATCTGCAACCAAAGCGACCATGACCACTGCCAATGCGCCGGTAGCTCCAGAAATCATTCCCGGACGACCACCGATGACGGCAGTGATTAAACCCACCATAAATGCAGCATATAGGCCAACCAAAGGCTCTACGCCAGCGACAAAAGCAAAAGCAACGGCCTCAGGTACTAATGCAAGAGCGACGGTAAGGCCGGAGAGTATGTCATTTTTTGCATTAGCCGGGGCACGGCTTGCGAGATCGAACATGGTATTTCCTAATATTAGGGAAGGCGTAGAAGCGCACGTATTATACGTAAATTTACACGATTTCTCAATGAGTTGATGGGTTTTTGGTTATTTATTGATCAATCTTAGAGCGTTTTATATTGAGGATGGGGCGCTAATCAGCGACAATAGAGTCTAATCTAGGCTCGCCTCCGTGTGCCACCTCATACTCCCACAGATTTTAACAACTATGTCCAACTTGATTGCAGAAGAAGTGGCAACGCGAAGAACCTTTGCCATAATTTCCCACCCCGATGCGGGTAAAACTACCATTACTGAAAAACTTCTCCTTTTTGGCCAAGCCATTCAAACCGCTGGATCAGTGAAGGGTAAGAAAGGTGATAAAAAGGCGACATCTGATTGGATGTCAATGGAACAGCAACGTGGGATTTCTGTGACTTCATCCGTGATGCAGTTTCCCTATCAAGAACGCACCGTAAACCTTTTGGACACTCCAGGGCATGAAGACTTTTCTGAGGATACGTATCGGACTTTAACGGCAGTTGATTCTGTGCTGATGGTCATTGATGGTGCCAAAGGTGTGGAAGATCGAACCGTTAAACTAATGGAGGTGTGCCGCTTAAGAGACACCCCTATCTTCACCTTCGTGAATAAAATGGACCGTGAAGTTCGTGAACAAATTGAGGTTTTAGATGAAGTAGAAGACGTGCTCAACATTGCGTGTGCGCCGATCACTTGGCCTATAAGCATGGGTAAACGCTTCAAAGGTGTTTATAATCTTTACACAGATACCCTGCACGTATTCACGCCAGGGCAGGGACATACCATTGCAGAGGACATTCAAATTGCAGGCTTGGAATCTGATGAGGCCGCAGAGTTTTTGGGAGAATTACTAGATGAACTTAAAGACGAAATTGAATTGGTGCGGGGTGCGAGCCATAAATTCGACATGCAGTTGTTCCTAGAGGGCAAGCTGACCCCAGTTTTCTTTGGCACGGCTTTATCTAACTTTGGCATACGTGAAATGCTGGATTATTTTGTGCAGTGGGCCCCAGCGCCAAAGCTTCGGAATGCAGGGGTACGGGTGGTTGAGGCTATAGAGCCTAAATTCACTGGTTTTGTGTTTAAAATACAAGCCAACATGGACCCTAAACACCGAGACCGTATTGCGTTTATGCGCATTTGTTCAGGTAGTTATGAGCGCGGTATGAAAATGCGCCATGTGCGCATAGGTAAAGACGTTAAAGTTGCCGATGCAGTCACCTTTATGGCGGGTGAACGCTCCAATGTTGAGCAGGCATGGCCTGGTGATATCATTGGCTTGCACAATCACGGCACTATTCAGATTGGTGACACCTTCACCGCTGGAGAGAATTTAAAGTTTGCAGGTATTCCTCATTTTGCTCCTGAACTGTTTCAGCGAGTGCGATTGAAGGATCCGCTAAAAATGAAGCAGTTACAAAAAGGCTTGCAGCAATTATCTGAAGAAGGCTCTACCCAACTGTTTATGCCTGGGAAAAATAATGATCTGATCGTTGGTGCTGTGGGTGTTCTGCAGTTTGAAGTCGTTGCTTACCGCCTGCAGGATGAGTATAAAGTAGAATGTATCTATGAGCCGATCAGTGTGAATACAGCCCGCTGGGTTGAATGTGATGATCATAAAATGCTGGATGAATTTAAGCGTAAAGCAGCAGAGAATTTGGC
>DDCR01000119.1:0-8893 GCA_002335115.1 Oceanospirillaceae bacterium UBA2001 | reverse complement strand
GAAGAACGTTGGCCAGACATTCGTTTCCGCGCGACGCGAGAACATTAATCGCAGTTATTAAATAATGAGGGGGTTTAATGCATCAGTTGATTGACAGTCACTGTCATTGGGATCACCCTCGCTTACAAAGTCTGCAGCCCCAATTATGGCAATCCTGCCTTGACCAAGGTGTTACCCAACTAGTGGTGCCTGCCACTAAGGAATCTTCATTTGCTCGTCAAATCTCTCTTTGTGAGCAATACCCAAATTGGCACTTAGCCCTAGGTCTTCATCCTTACTTTAGTAATCAGCATACCCAAGCGCACCTTACAGTGTTGACTGCAGCCATTGAACGTCATAAGCCCCTAGCTATAGGGGAGATTGGACTAGACTTTGCTTTGGACATGTCACTTGAGGGCTTTTCTATAGCGCATCAAGAAGCCTGGTTCGTTGCTCAGGTTAAGCTTGCTCAACACACCCAGCTCCCTCTTATTATTCATAGCCGTAAGGCTAATGATCGCTTAGGTCAGTTGTTACGGCAGTTAAATTTTAACCAAGGCGGCATTGTGCACGGCTTTAGTGGCAGCCTGCAACAAGCTGAAAAATTTACTCATTTGGGGTTTAAAATAGGTATAGGCGGCAACCTAACCTATGAGCGGGCTCAAGCTATGAGGCGCTTGGCCCAAACATTGCCATTGACAGATATGGTGTTAGAAACAGACGCGCCAGATATGCCTATGGCGGGGCAAGAGCGAGGTCAGCCCAATCGACCTGATATGCTGCCTCGAGTATTGCTGGTGTTGGCCGAGTTGCGAAGTGAATCCTTATCTGAGATTGCTATGCAGACGGTAAAGAACACATTAGATGCTTTAAGAATTAATTAACAGTATGGAAACCTATAGAAGTAGTTTATTGGGCAGGGCAGGCTAGCACATGTCCTCAAATGGGTTGCTAACTGATAAATCGATGGCTTTGGCATATCCAGGAATAACAATTTGATGGCGATTGATCAGCAAATCTTCACCAGTTAAAACGTTATGACCAAATTTATAAGTGGGGTTCGATAATCCACGCATACTTTGGAGGTCATAATCCTTGGCGGCCTGAGTATGTTTCTCTTGGGCTGAACGCATATTTTCCATGGCTTTAAGCCCATGCTTTTTAGTCATGAGTCGATTAGCCACATGTGGGCCCATTAATAGGGCACTGGCATTGTTACCACCAAAACCTTTCGAATTCAGCAGTACTGTGTCGATACCCTCTGTGCCCACTTCATGGTGAGCTGCTTGAATTGCTAGATGGCTATCATGCACATCGCTTGCAACATGATCTATGGTAGCGATACCTGGCAAAATACCGTAGCGCCATAAGCCTAATGACACAGCAAGTTGGTCACCGCCGGCTGTGCCTTGAGAATGACCTAGGTAAGCTTTAACCGCAGCAACTTTCCAATCTTTTATTCCAAAGGCTTTGGCCGTTTCATTGATAACATGAGATTCAGTAATGCGGTTTTGGGGCGTACTGGTGCCGTGGGCCTGCACACAAGAACGGTAGCGCAATGATTCAGCCCCGAGTATGCTTTCTGTTAGAGCTGTGGCCTTAGCTAAGGTCACATAATTACCGATGCCTGGGGCCGATATTGACTTTTTATGGCCATCCGCGTTGACGAATACACCTGCCACAGCGCCATGAATTTGGGCGCCAAGCGCGAGTGCTAAAGTATCACTGGTGAGCACAATCCACTGGGAGGCTTCGCCCATAGTAAAACCACAGTTAGTAGAGAATGGCCGAGAAGTCCGACGTAAATCCGCCTCATTACTACCATCTAAAGCACATAACTCATGGTCTTCAGCGAGCGCACCCATGGTGCGAAAACCTTCCATAACCTCTGGTGTAATGGGTGCGTCACTGCCCCCAACGATGACCAAATCACGGCGCCCACTTTTAATATCTTCAACAGCATTTCGCAGGTTATATAAAAACGTTGCACATGCGCCTAGGGCAGAGCCGACCGCGCCAACACTACCTAATAAATAAGCGTTAACAAAATCAGCAGGCATTTGACCATAACCCAACGGCATTTGCTTTGAAGTGATGCGCTTGCCAGTACTTGGGTTTTTTAATAAACCACCAAAACCAGCTTCATCTAACTGACCAATGGAGTTACTTGCGTAGACAGCAATACGATCTGGTGCCACATGATCTTGTATAATTTGCCAAGCAATACCAGTAGAACTAAGAGCATCAGATGCACCAAATACGGTCATTTGTAAATTACGAGGGTGGTTACGTGACTGATAAAGAGTACTGGGATCAAAGCCATCGGGCAGCTGGCCTGCGGCGCTTACTGGCGCGCGCTTGGTATCTGGCAAAATAGCTGTGAATGCACCACTTATGGTGACTTCAACCGTGTCGCCATCGATGTGGCTTACTTGCCAATTATCGGGTAGCTGATTGGGCAAGTGGCGCTTGCGCATGCGAATACAAGTGCAGTCACCAGACGCAGGCACTATTTGTGCCACTTTGTTCAGTACTAGTTTTGCCACATCGTAGGCTTCAGTTCGGATCGGTCGGATCAGAGTTGCGTCCTTGACCTGATCACCTAATTGCGCTGTTAACTGCACTTGAGTCAATCCTTGTGCTTCACCAGCTAAGTAAAAAAGACCATTATAAAAGGTAGCTTTATTGGTTAATGTCGCTAAATCAGTGAGAGTGTCAAGCCGGCTTTGGGTATCTAAGTGATCAAGAACGAGGCGGCGATAACCATGATGGGAAGAGGTTCGACCAGAGGCATTTATTCCGCCAAAACCAATGATGACTGGTAGATTCGACAACTCGATATTCCTCAAAATGGATAATGATACGACCTTGTGGAATGCCATTCTAGCAGAGTGGTGGTTAAACTCTAGGGTTGTGGCGTAATCTAGTGTATTCGATGCACTTCCAGATGCAGGTGAGTCATTTTTTTCCCCAGTAAATGTAATTCCCCCTGAGTTCTTTGTTCACCGTCACTGCTGAATTCAAAAGTAAACTGTCGCAAAAATGAGATGTGTCCGCGACGGTCACGTTTAAGACGAGTTTTTTTAAGGGCAACGGTGTCATCAAGCAATTGCAGGTCTTGTAGCTCACACTGTTGCTTTGCAGCCAATCGCGCCCGATCCTTGGCCGCACTGGTATCCCACCAGTAAATCATCCCCAGTAACAAAACTACTAAAAGCCATTCTAAACTCATTTATAAGCTGCCTGTTTTGATGGAAGGCTAAATACTTTTAGCCCTTCATACCTAAACTATATCGGGTTGTTTACTGGTTAGTTCAAGACCCCCGACAAGGAGTATGCCCAACCATACTCATTTTTTGAGTTGGTTATTTAACTCTCTGTTACGTTCAACGACAGCCCAGTGCCTTCGCATCTTTACCTATGAGTCGAGATTGGCATCATGAGCGTGCCTTTTGAATTTCCAGTTAATCTCTGGTTAATTTTACTAGGCCCTAAAAACTTAGCTTTTTAACTTAGTTTATTAATTGTTATTGGGCTGAGTGATACCATGAACCGGGTCTTCTGTCGCTACTTTTGGACGTTCAAACTGCACCAGCTTACTGCAGGGGTGTTGATTATTATTACCCCACCAAGCTTTTTGCCAAGCTTCTAGTTTATTGACACGAATCATCGATCTTATTTCATCAATGTAGTCTACGCCACGCGTTGAATACTTGATTAATCCAGCTGATAAGGCTCGACCCGTGACTATTTCAGAGTGTTGAGTTAAGCATGCTCGAATATCACGCAAATTTGCATAACTGCCATGACGGTTCAAGTTACGCATATAGGCATCTACAGATGCCTGTGGGTCTTTAAACTTGCGTACTTCATAATTCGCTCCAACAGGGCGACTGTTTGGAACTAGGCCACAGCCCAAACTAAAACACCACTGACCAAAAAGGTTATTCCCCTGAATTGCAAACCGAGAGGTTCCCCATGCGCTTTCATTAGCCGCTTGGGCCAGCACTAAGGACGAAGGTATGACGCCCACCTTGTGCAACAGTAAATCGATTTTCTCAATAGGCTCTGACACTTTTATTTTGTATGTTTTGGATAAGCGAGTGAGCAATTGGGTCTGTTGGTGTGTCAGACGTTGGGGATTCATACCTTTAATTTCAGCACGAAGTTGAAGAATTTTGTAATTTGCTACTGTTGTCAGTTTCGTCAAATAATTAAAAAAAGTTGTCTTTTTTAATTTTACATCAGTAATAGCTAAAAAATCAGGCATGGGTTCTACCTTGGTGTCAAAGGTAGACTCAAACGCCTGACTAATGCGCGCTGCCACATTCGCACTAGAAAGTACCCGCTTGTTAGTGGCTGAACTTAGTTCAGATGGATGGTCCACTTTTTCTGCATTCTTAAGCAGAAAAGCACCCACAAGCAATAAAACTAATCCTGTTAGCGCTCCATGCTGGCGCAAGAATGTGCCAATATTTGTCAGCAGAAAGTATCTCCTAGGGATGATTTATGGTCTCAGTGGCGTCATCTTGTTCCCTCAGTTGGGTCACCAAATGATCATTTTGCTGCTTTAATTGGGCAATCTCTAGGCTCATAATTAAGTTTTGACTGATTAGTAGTTTTATCTTTTCTTCAAGCGCTTGCATCAGTGAGCGTGTGTTTTGGGAGTTAGATAAAATAGGCATGGCACTAACTGTTCACTCTTTCTTTGGCTTTCTCCATGGCTGAAAAAGCTTGCATTTGTTCTTTAGTTGCAGGTAACTGATGATGTTCTTTCCATTCATCGTAGGGCATGCAATAGACATGCTCTCTAGCTTCATCATAGTTCATCGCTACACTTTGTTCATCAGCTGCGGCTAACAGCCATTTGCTCATACAGTTGCGACAAAACCCAGCCAATGTCATTAGGTCAATGTTCTGCACATCTTTGCGGCTATCTAGGTGTTTAACTAGGCTACGAAAGGCTGCAGCTTCAAGTTCTGTTTGTGTTTGTGGGTTCATATAGATCTCGGTAACGCCAAAATAAACAGCACTGATAATATCGCTTTAACTGCACAAGCGCTAGACAGGTGTCTAGTAAGACTTGAACTATTGTGTATTATAGGTAAAATGCTGGTTATATGTACAGTAATAAAGTTAAGTAGGGTGCCGATGAGTCGAAAGATAATTCATTGTGATTGTGACTGCTTTTATGCCGCTGTAGAGATGCGCGAAGTACCTAGTTATCGCCATCGACCGATTGCTATTGGTGGTGCTGCGCATAGTCGAGGAGTCATCGCAACCTGCAATTACCCTGCTCGGAAATTTGGCGTTCACTCAGCCATGGCATCGGCTCAAGCTATCCGTGCTTGTCCAGAGTTGTTGATTTTGCCCGGCCGAATGGCTTTGTATAAGGCTGTGTCACAGCAAATAA
This sequence comes from Oceanospirillaceae bacterium UBA2001, assembly GCA_002335115.1. GTDB lineage: Bacteria > Pseudomonadota > Gammaproteobacteria > Pseudomonadales > Balneatricaceae > Njordibacter. The sequence goes on along the minus strand of DDCR01000119.1, from coordinate 3,501 downwards.
TGTCCATTTTTAAGCGTTACTCCACAATCATAGAACCTTTATCCTTAGATGAAGCATTTATCGATGTAACAGACTCTCCCTTGTTTAGTGGCAGCGCCACCCTAATTGCGCAAGATATCAGGTCTACCGTTGAGGCAGAGGTTGGCATTACTATTTCTGCTGGAGTGGCTCCCAATAAGTTTATTGCCAAAGTGGCCAGTGATTGGCGCAAACCGAATGGCTTATTTGTCGTCAAACCATGTGAGCTCGATGAGTTTAGTGCTGGCCTGTGCGTCACAAAAATACCAGGTATTGGCCCCGTAAGTGCTGCTAAATTAGCTGGGTATGGGATCCAAAACTGTGCTGATCTTCGATCTTTTAGTGAGTTAGAACTAGAGCAAAAATTTGGTCGCATGGGGCAGGCTTTAGCGACAAGAAGATACGGTGAAGATCATCGGCCAGTGCAGACCCGTCGAGTGCGTAAGTCTGTGTCTGTGGAAAACACCTATACACAAGACCTAACAAATATCCAAGCCTGCCGTGATGCCTTATCTCCTTTGTACATTGAGCTGTTGGAGCGATGGCATAAGCTGTCTCAAGATTATGAAGTTGCAGGTGTCGTTGTGAAGTTAAAGTTTGCCGATTTTTCGCAACTAACCCGAGAGCAAGCCAGCGTTGAGATTAACCTAGATTTTTTTAAAAACTTGTTGCAAACCGCATTTCACAGTGGGTTGCCACAGCAGCAGAAACAGGGAGTGCGTTTGTTGGGTATGGGCCTTAAATTAAAGGCCCCAGACTCGCAGCAGCAGATGCGCCTATTTTAAGCTATTTTTACGCTTTAGGTGCTGCGTTTTCTGCCCGCAAGGAGGGCATTTAAGTTTTCTAACATTAATACCATCGAAGGCACTACAAAGAGGATGAGTAAGGTGCCAAGGGCTAGACCAAAGACAATTGAAATCGCCATCGGAATGAGAAATTGCGCCTGCAGTGACTCCTCAAAGAGTATGGGTGTAAGTCCAGCGATGGTCGTCATTGAGGTTAATAGTACAGCCCTCAAACGCTGACATGCGGCTTCGATGATGGCCTCTTTAGGCGCGATGCCTTGCTCACGAAAGCCTTTATAAAATGACAGCAGCACAATGCTGTTGTTGATGACGATACCCGATAAACCAAACAGACCAAATAATGACAGGATGGTAAGGTCTCTCTCCATCGCAAGGTGACCTAAAATAGCCCCCGTAAGGCCAAACGGTATGGTGAACATTACGGCGACGGGCCAGGTGTAAGATGCAAACACCCAGGCCAGTACAATATAGATAAGCACTAAGGCTAGAACTAGGCCCGTCAGCATGTCTCCAAGGGTACCTCGCTCCCGTTCCTTCGCTCCACCAAAGGTGATTTTCACCCCATAGTCTCGCTCAAGATTTGGGATAACGTCCTTTTTTAAAGCCCCGATAACCACGTTAGCGTTGGTTGCGCCAACGTCTACATCAGCTTTTACAGTGACTGTTAGTTGACCATTCTCACTACTAAACTTATCAATACCGCGACGCGAACTAAACTCGACTAATTCCATTAATGGCACGGTGTTACCTGACGGCAAAATAACTGGCAAGGCGTATAAAGTTGACAGACTATTGCGATCCTGGTCTTTGAGCATTAGGCGCACATCAATTTCGTCTGCTCCCAAGTAAAAACTTTGCACGGTGACCCCATCAAAAGCGTACCTCAACTGACGGCCAATATCTGCACTTGTTAGGCCTAAGGTTGCTGCTTCTGGAGTGAGATTAAAGATCAGTTGTTCCATGCCATAGGGAAGGTTGTCATCAATATTTTGTACCCCCGTAAACACCTTCAAAGCGGTCTGCAAATCAAGGGCGACTTGCTTCATCACATCGGCACTAGCGCCAGTAATATTCGCTTCAATGGGCTTACCAGGTGGGCCTGACTGAGGCTGGTCAATAATGATTTTTTCTAATCCAGAGACTTTAGGTAATTTATTATTCCACGCTTCTATAAATGCAGCGTTGGTCACCAATCTCATTTTTGAACTGTCAAGTTCTACTCTTAATAGCGCAATTTGTTCTGTGCTTGAAATCCCAGCGGTGGGTAATTTGTTAGTGCCGTAAAAGAACACACGTTCACTGATGAGATCACCACCTAACTCAGCTTCAGTTTCCAGCAGTGCATCATCCACTTTAGCTAAATAGGCCGCCACCTCGCTTGCAGGGGTGCCACTGCTAAATTGCACGTTAGCCCGAATACTGTCGCCATCGACACTAGGGAAGAAGGCGAACTGAATCCGTCCACCCACCAATAATCCCACCGCTAAAACTAATGCGGTAATGGCTAAACTAAAAGTAACAAACCGAAAGTCAATGGCAAAGCTTACTGCTGGCCGAAACACACTATTTTTAAAACTTTCAAAACCTCGATCAAACCATGCGCGGATACGTGATGGTTTTTTGTTGACTTGATTTTTTAGGGCATGGTGCAGATGGCCTGGCAAGACTAAAAAGCATTCGACCAAAGACACCAAGATGACACAAATCACCACCACAGGGATATCAGCGAGGATACTACCGATGGTACCGTTGATTAATAGTAAAGGTAAAAAGGCAGCAATAGTGGTTAATGAAGACGCTGTAATAGGCCCCATCATACGCTGCGCACCACCTAAGGCTGCTTGCAAAGGTGCTTCACCTTGCTGGAAGTGGGCAAGAGTGTCTTCACCCACAACGATGGCATCATCTACGATGATGCCTAAAGCCATGATCATACCAAACAGGCTGATCATGTTAATTGATCCCCCAATAAAGTACATTACACCCCAAGTGGCTAACAATGAAGCGGGGATGCCCATGGCTACCCAAAAAGCGACCCTCGAATTGAGGAACATAAATAGTAAACCCACCACAAAAAGTAAGCCATAGGCGCCGTTATTAATTAATAGGGTAATGCGGGCCTTTAATAATAGCCATCTTTCATCATAGACGATTAATTCGACATTTTGGGGGAAGCGCTTGCGGGCGTCGACCACCCATTTATTCATGATGGCAGCCGTTTTGATGGTGTCGTCGTTTTTGCTGCGCATAATGACTAACTGGATGGCAGGCTTGCCTTCATATTGGATGGTACTTTGGTCTTCCTTTGGGCGCAGGCTAATGTCTGCCACATCCCCAAGTCGAAGCAATTGTGCATTATCTCCAGTCAGCAATGGCAATTGCTCAAAACTACTGACATCTGACACTTTGCCGATCGCACGCAATTGTTTTGAACCATCCGTGCGACCAGCGGTACCTGCCATGACATCTTGGCTCTGATTATTGATTAGCCCCGCTATTTTCTGTAACGACAAACCCAAGTCATGGATCGTGGTTGGTTCAACTTGAATGGCAATCTCCTGTTTTGGTAGGCCAGTAAAGTTGATCTTGCTAATGCCTTTTGCTAACAGCTCCCGTTCTGCTTGGCGGGCTAAGTTTGTCAGTTCATCCACCGGTCCATCTGCTGTAATAAGCACTG
>DDCR01000172.1 GCA_002335115.1 Oceanospirillaceae bacterium UBA2001 | reverse complement strand
CTCCCCCAAACGATCAACAGCCGCATTTACCCCATCAATATTTGCGGCATCAGTGCGTGCGCGAATGAGAAATTCATCTGATGTTCTAGCATCAACAGCTGCTTTTATTTTATCTTTCGCCTCTGACAAAGAAATCAGTCTTTTGCCAGACATGTGCCCACATCTTTTTGGAAAAACTTGGTCCTCAATGGAAAGACAATGGACACCTGCCCTTTCGAAAGCCTTCACGGTAAAATGAACATTTACTGCGTTTCCGTATCCAGTATCTGCATCAGCCACTAATTTTAGATCACAACATGACGCGATCTCTGCACAAGCGTTTAGGTTATCTTTGAAGGTTAATATACCTCGGTCTGCCCATCCGAGACGGGACTCTGACAAGCCAGCGCCTGAAATTGTTGCTGTTTCAAAGCCACTCACAGAAACAAGCCGCGCACTGTAACCATCATAGACACCTGGAAAAATTGTGATTTTTCTCTCACAAAGCAACTTCAGTAATGACTTTGATTCGAGGGCCACGAACCGTTACCCCGACATCTCTGCCAACAACAGATCGGCAGATCCCAGCGCCTCGATATTCATTACCATGTCGACTATATTTTTTACTGACGTGTCACTGATCGAGCTTTTCGCCAATGTTCTAAATTTACTTATGATTTCCTCATCACTTGCAAAGTCGTATTCACTACCTCGTGGGTACTCCCTTGTTTCACTCTCAAGATCACCATTTTCAAACTCAACTTCGACCCTGACCATATGCCGATATCCAGAACCTCTTTTCGTAATGTTTGGGTCGTGGATCACCTTAATTTTCCGAGACAGCTCAATTCTAGCTGGATCACCCACACAATCTGAAGTGAACTGGTCTACGAAAACATCACCCTCCAAAAGTAGTGTTGCGACGCAAAAAGGCAAGTTTAATTGAGCAGACGTAAGACCCTCTGGTCGATAGTCCCAACCAACATGATCGACTGTTACTCGCGAACCAAAAACTCGTATTTCTCTGAAATCACCCATAGAAAACGGGCGCCGTTTCTGTATGTCTTTTATCGCATCTAGGGTCGTATGATTCGAGCCAACACAAGAATAGAACTTCAACGCGATATTCATTAGTTGGTACTCTTCCCCAAGACCTGCAACTAATTGTTCAAGATCGAAACGATCCTTCGATCGAGAAAATGTTGAACAAAATCCACCATATGGCGCCTCAAAGACATCCACGATACCTGTAAAGCCCTCTTTTGCAAGCAACGCCGCAAGCAAGCCACTGTGAGCAGATTTACCAGCATGCATACGCTTGACCATTGCACCAAATTGAGCTGCCATCAAACCAGAAGATTGGGTTCCAGCTATACCGATTGCATGCAATGTTTCCTCGGCTGTCAATTTCAATAGATTCGAAGCACCGGCAACTGCAGAAAAAACACCAACTGTTGCGCCGGAATGCCAACCTTGGCCAATATGTTCTTGCCCCATACACAAGCCAACTCTAGGCCCTATCTCATAACCCACGATAGCCGCTCGCAAAAAATCATTGCCAGTGATCTCAGGATTCAGTTCTGCCAACGCGAAAAGTGGCGGCAAGGTAACAGCGCCAACATGCAGCACACCCTTTCGATGGACATCATCTAATTCAAATCCCTGGATTTGCGTTCCATTTACAAGAGCTGCGTGCAGTGGCCCCATCTTCTCCAGACCAGCTAATAATGAACAGCTTTTGGTCTGATCAACTTTTGTGATGGCTGCAATCAACTTCCTTGTCCACTCCAGACGTGCTCCATAAAGGCCGCAACCAATACTGTCTAGAAACAAGAGTTTTGCTCTATGTTTGACATTATCCGGAACATTCAAGAGATCGAAGCTGGAAACAAAATTTGCAATACCCATTGAGTAGGGATTTCCGATACCTCCAGCGTGATCCATTACATCCTCCGTTTAATTTATCCATTGAAAAAATTGTTAATATTAGGTTTAGTTGAGAACGCCGTACGTTAAGACCATACACAGAAAACCCTGCGCAATGAATAAGGAATTTTTTATTGTCTTTATCCTACATTCTAGCTGACCGGATCATAAATTCTAAGGTAGACGTTGCAGATCAAAGGATCATTGAATCAGCAAATTCCGCTCTGCTGGACACAGTTGGCGTTACCCTCATTGGATCAAAAAGTGAGGCAACACAATCTGTCATTAAAGCGCTTGAAGCGAAGAACACTGCAGATGGCGCCCTTATCTATGGAAAAAAACTCAAGGTAAGCATGCTCGATGCCGCCATGATAAATGGCACGTCGTCGCATGCGCTCGATTTTGATGACTGTAACAACACCATGGGCGGTCATCCTACCGTGCCAATTTTAGCTGGTCTTTTAGCAAACAGCGAAAGCATGCACGCTAATGGGCGGGTTGTTATAGAGGCCTATACAGTAGGCGTCGAGACTATTTGTGCAATGGCGAAAGTGTTAAATTTCCACCATTATGAAAAAGGGTGGCACCCCACCACCACTCTCGGAATTTTTGGTGCTGTAGCGGCAAACGCTCGATTGCAGAACTTAGACGTTGACAAAACCGCGACCGCAATTGCAATCGCAGCTTCCATGGCTTCTGGTATAAAAGCTAACTTTGGCACATATACTAAACCATACCACGTTGGCCATTGCACAAGAAATGGCCTGCTCGCTGTTCGAATGGCAGACGCAGGCTTGACAGCCGGTTCCGTTGCACTGGAGGGGCAGCAGGGATTTTTTGAAGTGTACAATGGGCGAGGTAATTATGACCCCGACCGTTTGCTCGAAGCTTGGGGCGACCCCTTCGAAATTGTTGAACCTGGAATTGCGGTTAAGCTTCACCCCTGCTGTGGCAGTACCCACCCCGCTGTTGATGCTGCGATCGCGCTCAAAAGAGAACATGATTTGCAATTGAGCGATATCCAGTCAGTGCTCTCATGGACGCACCCACGGCGACTTAAACATACTGATCGACCAGAGGTAAAAACAGGTTTTGATGGCAAGTTTTCCGTACAATACGTGGTCAGTCGTGCATTACAAAATGGAAAGATTTCCTTGTCTGATTTTTCAGATAATGCAGTTAATGAACCGGAAATACAACAATTTCTGGCCACCAACATCAGAGCAGAGCCCCACCCAGAATCGAAACCAAATGAAAAGAATGTTTACTACGCAGAATTGACTATCACGACAAAAGATGGGAGGAATTTACAAAAATTTGTAGACGCGCCTGTAGGCCGTGATAAGGACCACCCGTTACCAGAAAACGCACTCATAAATAAGTTCTATGATTGTTGCGTTGGGGTTTTAGCGCGTGGCAGCGAAGTTGAGTTAGCAAACAAGCTTCAAAATTTCCAAGATGTTTCTGACATCCAGCACTTATCGGAGTTTATCGAAAATGCCACAATTGAACGACCTTAGCGAAATCCTAAGTTATAGCCCCGACATCATTGTGGTGGGTGCTGGTAACGCAGCTTTGTGCGCCGCTATTTCTGCAAGAGAAAAAGGTGCCAAGGTGTTAATTTGTGAGGCAGCGCCTGAGAATGAAAAAGGAGGAAACTCACATTTTACCGGCGGAGCTTTCCGATTTGCTTACTCTGGTGTCGATGATATCCTGGATATCTACCCAGACATTTCGCCAGAGGAGTTAAAAAACATCGATTTTGGAAGCTATAGCGTTGATCAATATTTTGATGATATGTTCGAACTAACTCAATACAGAACGGACGCAGATCTGTGTGAAACATTGATCAGGAATAGTCACGCTAGCGCAAAATGGATTTCCGAAAGAGGAGTTAAGCTACAACCCGGTCTTGGCAGGCAGGCATACAAAATTGACGGAAAATTTAAATTTTGGGGTGGTCTCGCGCTCCACATATGGGGCGGTGGCCCGGAATTATTGAAAGCGCTCTACGCAACAGCTGAAAAACTGGAAATTGCCATTGCTTACGAAACGCCTGTCAATCAGTTGCTGATGCAAGACCAGAGGGTTACGGGAATAAAAGCATCTCATAAACAGCAATCGTTCGACCTAAACTGCAAGGCAGTTATACTTGCATGCGGAAGTTTTGAGTCAAACCCAGAAATGCGGGCAAGATACCTGGGGCCTGGATGGGACCTAGCAAAGGTTCGCGGCACAAAATACAATATGGGTGCCGGCCTTAATATGGCACTTGCCGCCGGAGCTATGCCTTATGGCAACTGGTCGGGCTGCCACTCTGTAGCTTGGGATGTTAACGCACCTCCATATGGCGACCTATCAATTGGCGATCAATTTCAGAAACATAATTATCCCTATGGGGTAATTGTAAATCTAGACGGCGAGAGATATGTCGATGAGGGACTAAATTTCCATAGTCACACCTATGCAAAGTATGGGGGTGAAATCCTAAAGCAACCTGGAATGCAGGCGTGGCAAATATTTGATGCTAAATCCACCTCTCTTCTGCGAAGTGAGTATTTTATCAGGCGAACCACTAAGGCTGAAGCAAATTCTCTTGAAGAACTGGCCGAAAAATTGGACGGCGTGAACCCACGCAAGTTTCTGCAAACAATAAAAGCATTTAATGAAGCCTGTGACACTTCTGCCCAATTCAATCCAAATGTTTTAGACGGAAAAGCCACTCATGGCCTCACCATTGATAAAACAAACTGGGCTTGTCCGATAGATACACCTCCTTTTCATGCCTATCACGTTACTACTGGCGTAACTTTCACCTTCGGGGGAGTAAAGGTCACAACAAAAGCACAGGTGGAGAATATTTTTGGTGGATTGATCCCAGGACTTTTTGCAGCAGGGGAAATGGTTGGAGGTCTTTTTTATCACAACTACGCCAGTGGAACTGGCCTAATGTCAGGGGCAACTTTTGGGCGTATCGCTGGCTCCAGCGCTGTTGAATTCATGGGGGCAAATCAATAATCAAACCATGCCTGGTAAGGTTTGCAAATCCTCCATTTTCATCAAATCTGATAACAAATGATTTGGAACTGTGACTCTTTTCGTAAGCAGATGAAACTTCCTAGAAATGTCATAGTCACTCATCGGCATGTTGGGCAGCCCCCGGAACTGGGCTGCATCATTTTCAATTACTTGTCCATCTTGCATGGTAATCGTCACGCGAGCATGCCATGAATGCTCGGCCTGTCCATCATGTTCAAAGACCTCAATTTTTTGCAAAATTGCCTGCAAAACAGGATTTTGCAATAAATCTGAGTTAAAATTTTCTGGGTCACTTAAATCTACAACAAGGCCAGCAGCAAGGCAGAATGGAACCGAATACTGTGCTTGCATTATGTCATGGGGCTGTTTGATATTATGATGAGAAACTACCTTTTTAGATGCATAAATCGTTATTCTGGCAATCTCAGAAATGGAAAACTTACAAGTTTGTAGCAATTCCAATGTCGCCATCAGTGGCGCATGTGCTGTTATGTGAGCTGGAAATGTCTTGAAACAAATCGAAAGTGACTCCCACCTTGAACCTAGCTCTTCGGTTAAAGCAATTTTGTTGAACTCAGGACAAAACGCCTCTAATAGGCCAAATTGGCCATCCACAGCCGTATCTGGCCCTTCAAATCCTCTCATGGCAAGTTGCGCTGCCCTTACGGCGGCTTCTGCGGACCGTCCAAGATGAAGTCTCTTAATCATCCCACCGCCATCTGACTTGGCAAACGCAAGCAATCCAGCCGACATCGACGCAGCTATGCCGCTAGCATTCATAATCTGCTTAGAATTTGCTCCTAAAGCTGCTGCACAAGCGATCGCTCCACCCACCGGCCCAATAACCCCAGGCGCATGAAACCCTCGATTTTCAAGCGAGTGCTTTGTGGCCAGCCCTAAACGAGACAACGCTTCTACACCAACAACTGCAGATGCAATTAACTTCCTGCCTGACAGACCATATTCCCGCGCCAAGGCCACCAAAGGACACATAATTACTGCACCAGGGTGCACCCCTGCCCCTGGGAAGCGCAAGTTATCCAGTTCAAAAGCATGACAGTAAGAGCCTAGCAAGAGGGCTGCTGAACTGGGTGGCAGCCCACTCTTTGGAAATGAGGGAAAAATACACGTGCCATTTTGGTTCTCGGACGCAACAACATCTCGAGCCATTTCAGACCATACTTTGGTGGAGCCAAAAAGAGCGCAAGCGATGGCATCAATAAAACTATGTTTAATTATTGTAACCACAGGCTCAGGCAAATCCTGATAATTTAGCTTTGCTGCAAATTCTGCTATACTTTTGTTCATCTCTGTTTAGCCACAAAGTTATTTAAATCATAATAAAAAACATTAGTCTAAACTGGCACAGCTGACAGCAAAATATTTTGAAAAAGGATAGGATGATTTTTTATGTCAATTGAGCAGAAATTTATTTTGACCGGTGATCTAAACTTCATGGGCTTAGGAAATGCAAAGCACGTTTTTGAGCGCATAAGATCCGAATTGTGGGCAGCAGATGCGGTGATTTCAAATTTGGAATGCTGTTTCGTTGCTAATGAAGGTACGGCAAATAATCAGTCTTGCACCGGACACTTCTACGAACGATCAGGTCAGCGTGAGGGCTTCTATGCACACCCAGCAGCTGTGAAAGCTCTAAAAGCCGCCAACATCACTATGGTTGGTAACGCTAACAACACAAATTTTGGTGATAATGCAATTAGGTCAACTATTGCTGTTCTAAACGACCAGCAGATAGCGTTTTCAGGAGTAGGCAAAAATTGGGAAGAAGCGTGCCAACCAGCTTTAAAAACAATCAATGGCATTCGAGTTGGGCTTATCCAGCGAACATCTGTTTACTGGCCCAGCAATCATGAAGCGTCCGCATCACATCCCGGTGTCGCTACGGTAAAAATTCATACTGCTTATAGCCCAAAAATTGATGGTTACGCATCAAACCGGCCCGGCACACCTCCAGATATCCATACATGGGCCGACAAAAAATATCTCAAAGATCTCGTTACACAAATCCACAAACTGAGAGAGACAACGGACATTTTGATCATCTCATTCCACTGGGGTTATAAAGAAGAGATACTTGATTATATGCGTGAAATCGCCCACGCAGCCATTGATGCTGGCGCAGATATAATTCTGGGGCATGGCCCACACATGCCACTTCCCATGGAAATTTATAAGTCAAAACCTATTTTTTACGGCGTTGGCAGTTTTGTTTTCCACAATGGCCACAGGGGGAAAGTGCACGGAAATTGGGTAGGCATGATAGGCCGCGTCAACATCCAAGACAAAAAATTAAAAACTTATGGGTTTTCTCTAGTCAGACGCGACGAAAAGAACCAAACCTTCATTACTGATTTAGAAGACGAGACCAGCGTGTTAGAGCCCATTTTTGAAGCAATGCGAG
>DDCR01000035.1:317-10249 GCA_002335115.1 Oceanospirillaceae bacterium UBA2001 | reverse complement strand
TTGATAAGGTTGATAAGGCTAATAATATTTAAATGGGGAGTGGAAAAAGTGCATTGCAGGTGGCGTCTAAAATCCGGTTGGATAGACTTTTGGCCTATATATAAAAGCGCTAGTATATGACAAAATACCCGACCCATTTTTAGCCTAAAAACTGTTATGTCCTTAACCCTAAGTCCCACTTATTTACGACTCGTGCCATTAATATTTGTGTGGGTTTGGAGCACTGGGTTTTTGGTGGCTAAATTTGGTAAAACCAATGCGGAACCTTTTACCCTTTTGAGTTATCGGTTTGCCTTGGTGTTGTTGGCACTGTGGTTAATTATTAAAGTTGTGGGTTGTCGCTGGCCCACCAACTGGCGTTTGGTAGTGCATTGCATGGTGGTAGGCCTGCTTTTGCATGGGCTCTATTTAGGTGGCATTTTCCAAGCCATTTCATTGGGCATGCCGGCGGGTCTGAGTGCGATGGTGATTGGTCTGCAACCTTTGACTATGGCGTTGTTTGCAGGGCTGATGCTGGGCGAGTCTGTGTCTAAAAGACAATGGCTAGGCTTGGTGATGGGTTTAATTGGACTTTACTTAGTTTTAGCGGAGCAGTTTGCCCTTGATGCGACCACTATGTTTGACGGTTTTTCTGGCTGGGCTGTGGTGCTTGTCGTTGCCGCACTGATGGGTATTTCTATAGGTACGTTATATCAAAAGAAATATTGCCATGAAGTAGAGTTGTTGAATTCTATTTGGCTGCAATATGCCGCGGCGTTAGTGTTGACATTGCTCGTTGCATTTAATTTTGAAACACGGGTGGTTAACTGGCAATGGCCGTTTATTGTCAGCTTAGCTTGGCAGGTTTTAGCACTATCAATTGGAGCAGTTTTATTGCTCATGATCATGATACGTCAAGGAGCTGCCACAAAAGTAGGTAGTTTCTTTTATTTAGTGCCACCGACTGTCGCTTTGCAGGCGTGGTTTTTATTTGGTGAAGCAATAGGTCTGCAAGGCCTGGTGGGTATTACCTTAATTGCTGCTGGAGTCGCACAGGCGATGTGGCCGAGTCGCAATTAATTATTCGATAGCATATATTTTGGAGTTGTTTACATGACATCATCAACTGCGACTTTTCCAGGTCGGATCGATTACTTTCATAATACAAAAGCTGATGCAAAGCGTGCCTATGGAACCAAGCGCCAAGAGATGCTGAGTGTGTCTAAAGGCAAGCAGGCTTTAGACACAATTTCCAGTTGGCCCAAGTATCAAGTGACTGACTTGCACGAACTCAGGGACATGGCTGAACAGGCCAACGTAGGCCAAATTTATTATAAAGACGAAAGTAAACGATTTGATTTGAAGAGCTTTAAAGCCCTAGGCGGTGCTTATGCGGTCACACGGTTCCTCCAACAACACTTAGAAGAGCTTACTGGCGAACAACCGACTATGGCACAGTTGCTATCGGGTCAATATAAAGAACAATTAAAAGACGTTGTGGTCAGTTGTGCTACGGATGGCAACCACGGTCGTTCAGTCGCTTGGGGCTCACAAATGTTCGGTTGCCAATGTATTATTTACATTCATCGGGATGTGTCTGCTGGCCGCCAAACTGCCATGGAAGCTTATGCGGCCAAAGTGATTCGGATTACGGGAAATTATGATGAGTCTGTGCGTCAAGCAGCTGTTGATGCAGCACTTCATGGGCGGGTGATTATTTCAGACACCAGCTACGAGGGTTATACAGAAGTGCCGGCCAATGTGGCCTTGGGTTACACGGTAATGTTGTCTGAAACTGTCGAACAACTCAATGGTGTCATTCCAACCCATGTTTTTATTCAAGCTGGGGTAGGTGGTTTAGCCGCAGCGGTCTGTGGTTATTTTTGGGACTTATGGGCAGAGCAAAGGCCTCGCTTTGTGGTTGTAGAACCAGAAGCCGCAAATTGTTTACAAGAAAGTGCTAAAGCTGGCAAGCTGCAAGCGGTAGAAGGGGACTTAGACACATTAATGGCTGGCCTTGCTTGTGGTGAGGTGTCTCATATTGCGTGGCACATACTTGACCAAGGCGCTGATGATTTTGTTACCCTAAGTGAAGATGCAGTAGCACCCTGTATGCAGGCCTTGGAACAGCATAGCCCAAGCATCGAAGCGGGTGAGTCTGCTGTGGCAGGTTTGGCTGCATGCTTAATAGGGGCACAAAACACCCAGTGGCGAGCTGATTTAGGCCTTAACGAGCACAGTAAGGTATTGGTACTAGGTACCGAAGGTGCGACGGACCCTGAACTGTATCAACAATTGGTATTTGGTGGGTAAAATACGGCTTAGCAGATCGAGGTAAATAGTATGACTCAATATACATTAACCGAAGCTCCTCAGCGGCAGTTTCTGCTTACAGAGTTTGAGCAGCGTTTGGCACGAGCGCAAACCATGATGAGAGCACTTAAATTAGATGCTGTGCTGCTGACCACTGAAACTAATGTGCGGTATTTTTCAGGTTACTTTACTCAATTTTGGCAAAGTCCAACCCGACCTTGGTTTTTAATTCTGCCTTTGACAGGCAAACCGATTGCAGTCATTCCTACTATTGGGGTGGTGGGCATGAGTAATACTTGGGTAGAAGACATCCGAGCTTGGCCCTCGCCATTTCCAGAAGATGACGGCGTCAGTTTGCTCAGCCAAACCTTAGCTGAATTACCCAAACGATTTGGCCGCTTAGGCATGACCTTAGGCCGCGAAACTCACCTGCGGATGCCGCAGCAACAAGTACAGTCTCTATATGCTTCAAACCACTTCGACTTGGTTGATGTGAGCCGTGAAGTATTGCATTTGCGCAGCCTTAAATCGGCTGCAGAAATTAATCGGGTGGCACACATATGTGGTGTCACTTCTAATGCCTTTGCTGAATTACCAAACTTTGCAAGAATTGGGATGACTGAACGTGAGGTGGTGGCAGCATTTAGAATGGAGTTGTTACGTCAAGGGGCTGATCATTCACCGTTTATTGTCTCTTCTTCGGGGCCCGATGGTTACGACGATATTATTATGGGTCCGACAGATAGACTGATCGAATCAGGGGATGTATTAATCATTGATACAGGGACTGTATGGCAAGGGTATTTTTGTGATTTTGATCGTAACTGGTGCTTTGGTGACTGCTCAGATGAAACAAAATCGGCCTATAGGACTGTCTACCAAGCTACTAATGCTGGTTTTGAAGCAGCTAAACCAGGTAATACTACGAGTGATTTGTACAGAGCAATGTGGCCCATCATGCACGCGGGTGGGGCTTTAGGCAATGATGTGGGACGCTTAGGTCATGGACTGGGTTCTGACCTGACAGAATGGCCATCTAACACAGCAACGGATGATACTGTGCTAGAAGTGGGCATGATTATGACGCTTGAACCAGGCATGTCCTATTTAAATAAGAGTGGTCAGGTAAAGCAAATGGTGCACGAAGAAAATATTGTTATTACCGAAGAGGGCGCCCAATGGTTATCGATTAGGGCGGCCGCAGAACTGCCATTATTAGGTTAACCCTTTAATCTTTAATAGCGCCTCGATCCATGGTTTGGCCAAGGCATTAGTGGGCGCATTTTTTTATTTGCGTTATGGTGGCGATACTGCTCAATTAGAGCCAAATTTTGTGAGCAAAAAAGAAGGCATTACTAGATGAGTGAATGCCCTTGGTGATGCCATTCAAAGTTTTACTTGCCCCTAGGTGACTATTTAACCAGTAGTGCTTTTTAGACGGGCAGGGTACTATAGAGGTTGGATCAACAAGTAGTTTTAAATATCGACAGCGAGGAAGCAAAATGCAAGTAGTAGGACATTTTATTAACGGTGCAATGGTTGCCGATACTCAACGGGTGCAGGACGTTTTTAACCCAGCCACGGGTTTAGTTGAACGCCAAGTTGCTTTAGCTAGCAAAGCCACGGTTGAAGACGCAATTATTGCCGCAGAAGCAGCTTTTCCTGCGTGGCGTAACACGCCACCCATTAAACGTGCCCGCGTAATGTTCCGCTTTAAGCAACTTTTGGAAGATAACGCTGATAAAATTTGTGCAGCGCTTACCAATGAACACGGTAAAGTACTAGATGATGCCCACGGAGAACTCATTCGTGGTATCGAAGTTGTGGAGTACGCCTGCGGAGCGCCTAACTTATTGAAGGGTGAACACAGTAAAAATGTAGGTCCAGATATTGATAGTTGGTCAGAATTTCAACCCTTGGGTGTGGTTGCTGGTATTACCCCGTTTAATTTCCCAGCCATGGTGCCAATGTGGATGTTCCCCATGGCCATAGCGTGTGGTAACACGTTCATTCTAAAGCCATCTGAGCGGGACCCCAGTGTAGGCATATTGATCGGTCAATTGTTTAAAGAAGCAGGCTTGCCTGATGGTGTGTTCAATGTGGTCAACGGTGATAAAGTTGCAGTGGACACCATACTTGAAGACACGCGTATACAAGCTGTTAGTTTTGTTGGTTCTACCCCCATTGCTGAATATATTTATGCCACTGGTACCGCCAATGGCAAACGCGTACAGGCCTTAGGGGGTGCTAAAAACCATGCCATAATTATGCCTGATGCTGACATGGATAATGCAGTAAACGCGCTCATGGGCGCTGCCTATGGCTCATGTGGTGAACGTTGCATGGCGATCTCTGTGGCTGTTTGTGTGGGTGATGCAGCGGCTGACGAACTAGTTGCCAAGCTTAAACCCCAAGTAGAAGGTTTAAAAGTTGGCAATGGTACTGATGTGAGCAACGAAATGGGTCCATTGATTACTGCTGCAGCCCAAGAGCGGGTGCGCAGTTTAGTAGGCAAAGGCGTTGAGCAAGGTGCTGAACTTGTTGTTGATGGCCGTAAATTGGTTGTTGAGGGCCACGAAAATGGATTCTTCGTAGGAGGGTGTTTATTTGATAAGGTCACCAAAGATATGGTGGTCTATCAAGAAGAAATTTTTGGTCCTGTATTATGTGTCGTACGCGTTGATACTATGCAAGAGGCTATGAAACTGATTGACGATCATGAGTTTGGTAATGGCACTTGCCTCTTCACTCGTGATGGTGAAGCAGCGCGCTATTTCTCTGATAATATCAAAGTGGGTATGGTGGGTATTAACGTACCTCTGCCAGTGCCAGTGGCCTACCATAGCTTTGGTGGTTGGAAACGTTCTCTGTTTGGTGATCTAGGGGCTCATGGTCCTGATGCCATTCGTTTTTATACCCGTCGGAAGACCGTAACCCAGCGCTGGCCCTCAAGTGGTGTGCGTGATGGTAAGCAGTTTGCGTTTCCTTCTTAATCTAAGGCATTAAGAAATATTAAAAAAGCCCAGCATTTGTTGGGCTTTTTTGTGACTAAAGTGTACTAAACAGGTTTTATTGTGAGTCATGCCTTAAATTTTGTGTGACTTTACTTTAACATCACAATCTCATCCATATTACGAGCAGGCGGTTTCAGTCATGGGTTTATTATCGAGTATTAAAGAATTTTTGTTTCAGCCTTCTGAGGGAGGTGGGGACGCTAAGGGCGCCAAAACGAGTCAACACCATCAACATAACGAATTTAGTATTGAAACACAGCCTCTCAAAGAGGGTGGTAGTTTTCGGGTACAAGGATGGATTCGTAAAGACGGCAAAGAACATCATTTTATTCGGGCCGACCAGTCTCATAGTATCGAAGGTGGACACGAATTAAGTTTGTTCAAGGCTAAACAGTGCATTGATCAGATGGGAGATACACTGTTTAAATGATAGAGCTCATGCCCCCCAAATAGGGGCGTTGAATTACTTCTGTGCCCTTTTTTTGGCTAGCACGGAGGTTGTGAACAATCTAATGGGTGTTTAGTTGCTGCAATGAATCCCTTGATTGTGTTTTTTTACTTAAAACGTCCGCTTAAAGTGGTTAGTCTTTGGCGTCACCCAGAACGCTTGCGAGTACGACAATAGTGTCACCAATTTCTGTCAGAGGTGTGTGTCTTCGGCCCAGTACAATGCCATCCATTGCTGCATAGTAATGGCAAGCAGCCGTGCCTGTACGTTTGTGGTTATGAATGCTGGCTATTAAATCACCCTGCCTAACTTGCTCGCCAAGAGCCACCTTAAGCTCTAATACGCCTTGATCATGACTCACGTGATAACAGGACTCATTTTGCATATCCAATAATTGAGTGACTTGGGGTAATTCAGGTTCACCCGCAATAATCCCCGTATATTTGAGAAAGTTTTGTACTCCACGATCAGCAATCTCCATAGTAGCTGGCGTTGTTGTACCCCCCCCTCTAAGTTCTGTTGTAACAAAGACTTTTCCTTGGTTTTCAACTGCTGTGTCGTAGAGTTGGGCTGGGTCCATTTCCACCATTAATACCGTATAAGGGGCTCCGAATAATAAGGCACCTGTCATACAGGCCTGTGCTTGTGTTTTGTTGTGTAAACGATGGGCCGCAGCAAAAGGAATGATGTCTAAAGTTTTTCCACCTGAATGAATATCTAAAGCGTAATCACACATGGGCACCAATACGCGGCTAAAATAGTCTGCAATTCGTTCAGTTAAGGTGCCATATGGATGCCCAGGAAAAGCCCGATTCATATTACCAGCATCAATAGGAGAGGTCCGGCTGCCCGCTTCAAAAGCAGGTTGATTCATCATCGGTACAATAATCACTCTACCTTGAACCTCTGTCACATCAAGGCAGTTGGCTAATTTTAGAAGGCTGGTAGGGCCCTCGTACTCATCCCCGTGATTACCCCCTGTGAGCAATGCAGTAGGTCCATGGCCATTTTTTATTTGGCAAATCGGAATCATAACACTGCCCCAGGCCGAGCGATCACTGGAATAAGGCAACTGTAAGAATCCGTGCTGCACACCATCAGACTCAAAGTCGATGGTGGCGCTCATACTAGTGTTAGGCAATGGTTCAGAACCCATAAGACTCCCTATTATTTTATAAAGGTTTCCCGACTGACACAGGCTAGTAATTCACAGCCAGTGTCTGTGATCAGCACTGACTCTGTAGTCTCCATACCCCAGGTGTCCATCCACAAGCCCGGCATAAAATGAAAGGTCATCCCTGATTCTAATACAGTATCATCGCTGGGTCGCAGACTATAGGTGCGTTCGCCCCAATCGGGTGGATAGCTTAAGCCAATAGGGTAACCGCATCGAGCATCGCCTCGATCGAAACCATGTTGTGACAAGGTTTGCTTTAAACTAGCGGCAATATCGCCACAAAGTGCACCCGGTTTGGCAATGGCTAAACCATTTTCTAGACCCTCCAATACCGCGGCTTCAGCCTTCATATAGGCAGCATCTGGGGTACCTAAGTATATGGTTCTAGACAGGGGGCAATGGTAGCGTTTATAACAGCCTGCAATTTCAAAAAAAGTAGCCTCGCCTGCTTTCATGGGGCGCGCGTCCCACGTTAAATGAGGCGCAGAAGCATCAACTCCTGACGGCAGTATGGGCACGATGGCGGGATAATCTCCAGCTAAACCATCGACACCGCTGATACCTGCATGATAAATTTCTGCTGCCAATAAGTGTTTGGGTAAACCGACAGTAATTTTTTCACGTATTGCGTGGTGCATTTTACTCACGATACGCCCTGCAATACGCATGTATTCAATTTCTTGAGGTGATTTTACCTTACGACACCAATTGACCAAACCTGTGATATCCAGTAGTTTTGCTTGTGGTAAACCCTTGACCAAAGCGGCATGAGACCGAGCACTATAATAATAGTTGTCCATTTCCACCCCGATGACACCAGAAGCCCACCCTCTTTCAGGCAATATATTGGTGCTGAGGTAATCCATGGCATGGTGAGGTGGGTTCATGACGTAGTGATCGTCGAAGCTGCAGATGTTCGTTTCATCCATGTATACGGTGCGTCTTGCACCGTTGGCGTCAATACCGCGCCCATACCAAATGGGATCACCCACAGGACCAACAATGACACACTGTGGCGTATAAAATGACCAACCATCGTAACCAGTGAGCCAAGAGATATTGGATGGGTCATGGCTCAATAAGGTATCAATGCCCTGCGCAGCCATACTTTGACGCACTGTTGCTAAACGTTGGGCATATTCTTCACGACTAAAACTTAATTCTATACCCTGCATCTAACATCTCCATTAAATTAGTAAAGTCGACTTTGCTTAAACCCAATATGCCTTTGGAAAAGTTGTTTAGACTTGTAATAGTTGATCACTAATAGGCCATATGAGTTTATTTATCACCTAGCCAGTTACGCTTAATTCGAGTGTGGGTTTACCCGTGGCAATGGCACTAATTTTAGCTTCTACAAATAATTCACCATCAAGCTCCGACGTTATGTGTTTATGATCATGCCGGATACGAATATCGACGTCAGCCGCCCCCGCAGACTTAGCCAAATCATAGGCCTGTTGTTTAACGATCGCTTCGGCTTGGCTTAGGGCGACATCTAAATCATGACAATCAAAAGGCGCTGCGCCGTGGAAAATACGGAAAACACCCTCAGTGGGTTGTGTGATCACTATTTCAGAGCGCTGCACTACACTGCCCATTACAGCACCCACAGCATTTGCTACATGGCCATATTTAGGCAATATGAGATCGACATCAAGGCTCTCTGCCACTTGTGGATAATAGGTGGTAGCAGGTGCTCCTACGGCAACTATTGGGTGGCTTTTGCCAAAGGTAATGCCAAATAAGGCATTATCATCATCTTTATTGCCATTTTTAAGGATCAGCTTGCTCATTAATGCGGCCAAATTACGAGAACGGGCTTCATTCAGAAGGTTTTCCTGGTGCAAGCCAGCTTCCAGCAAGGTTTGACAAATGGCGTCGTTCATCAAGGTGAAAACCCTGTGGGCAGGTTCCTCAGAGTTGCCTTTTTCCCAACTGCCTAAACCATAAAGAACGCGCATTTGGCGGGCCCAGATTTGTGCTGCAAGTTTGGCGCCTGCAATGCTCCAATGGTTACTTTGACCCAAAACATGGGCCGCATCAGATGGCGTAAAACCAGAATAAATGGCCATGCCCTTGCGCTCTAAGCGAGCCATCGCTTTAGCCAGTTCTTGGTCTTTAAAAACTAAAGTTTCCATTTCTACAGGGCCATGCTCTAGCATTTCCCAAGCTTGGTTTTCAATCGGTGTGAGCTGGTTGATGAGGGCTTGATTGTGTTCTAAGCGGGTCACAAATCGGTTATGTCTTGCCGTAGGTGTGTCGTCCAAATGAGCCTGCATGCGCTCTAATACTTGAGGGTGCTGTTGCGCTAATAAACTCATGGGGACCACACGCCTTGGGCCTAGGGCGATACTACCGCCATAAAACCGAACTTCACTATCGCCCCCTAAACCTATGGAATACACTTTAACGGTCTCTACCATGGGTTGCCAATCACCCACACGGGCTCCTTCGTTGGCGAGTTCTGGTTGGCCATCTGTGACAATAGCAATGTCTGTGGTGGTGCCACCCATGTCTGCAATAATAGCGTTGCGACTACCAGAGAGTGCGCAGGCGCCAATCACACTGGCAGCAGGGCCAGACAATATAGTCGTTACTGGGTGCACAAGGGCTGTTTCGGCGTTAACAATGGAACCATCCCCTTTGACAATCATCAAGGGGGCTTGAATGTTGAGTTGCTGTAAGATGTTTTGTACTGCTTGGATTAAATCTTGAATAAACGGGATCATACGAGCATTTAATGAAGCGGTGAGGGCTCGCCTTGGTGCACCAAGACTGGTGGCTAGTTCATGACCACAAGTGACAGGCATTTGAGTGAGTTCTGTGACTAAATTCTGTAATTGAATTTCATGGCTAGGGTTGCGGACACCAAACTGAGCGGAAACAGAAAAGGCTGAGACCTTGTCTTTGTGAGCTAATATTGCAGCAGTGGCACTTGCAACATCCAATGGCGCGACCTGCCGGCCAGAGGCATCATGACCTCCTGCTAAGCGGATAA
>DDCR01000035.1:0-302 GCA_002335115.1 Oceanospirillaceae bacterium UBA2001 | reverse complement strand
GTTGTGAGGGTAGTCGACAAAGAGACCATTTCAATATCAGCTAATAATTCATGAGCGACTTTGCCAATAGATTCGCCAATCCCGATAGCTAAGTTGTGACGTGTGGTGAGGCTTTTTACAGCCACTAGTACTTGGTTTTGCTCGTTGATAATGACAGCATCTGTATAGGTGCCACCTGTGTCGATGCCAAGGCGAAGGGACATTAGTTAAAGTCTCGTAAAAGCTAAATTGTTGGCGGCATTTTGCCCTGTGTAAAATACTAACGCAAGCCTATTTGAGGTGCCCTGAATGAAGCGGCATCA
>DDCR01000178.1:8969-9169 GCA_002335115.1 Oceanospirillaceae bacterium UBA2001 | reverse complement strand
TTACGGCATTGATTACTGGCCAAAGAATGCCAAAATTATTCAAGTTGACCTTAAGCCTGAGCGCATTGGTTTAACTAAAGCTGTCACCGTAGGTATTGTGGGTGATGCAGCTAAAGTAGCCAACGGTATCATGGGACAATTATCGACTAATGCTGGTGATACTGACCGTGCCGCTCGTAAGGCACGTATTGCAGACACGG
>DDCR01000178.1:5123-8939 GCA_002335115.1 Oceanospirillaceae bacterium UBA2001 | reverse complement strand
GACGATCCAGGCACAACTTGGAACGAACGTGCCCGCGCTGCTAAGCCAGAGTGGTTGAGCCCGCGCATGGTATGGCGAGCGATTTCTTCAGTGATGCCTAAAGATGCGATCATTTCTTCTGACATTGGTAACAACTGTGCCATTGGTAACGCTTACCCAACCTTTGAAGAAGGGCGTAAGTATCTAGCGCCTGGTTTATTTGGCCCTTGTGGTTATGGCTTGCCTGCCGTAGTGGGGGCCAAAATCGGCTGCCCAGATACCCCTGTTATTGGTTTTTCTGGTGACGGCGCCTTCGGTATTGCAGTCACTGAGCTTACTGCCATTGGCCGTGACGAGTGGCCAGCAGTGACCATGATTGTGTTCCGTAACTACCAATGGGGTGCGGAGAAGCGTAACTCGACCTTATGGTTTGACGATAACTTTGTGGGCACTGAATTAGATGAGAACGTTAATTACTCTGCCCTTGCTGAAGCCTGTGGCCTGAAAGGGGTTCAAGCGCGCACTATGGATGAAGTGAGTTCTTCACTTAGCCAAGCCCTTGTAGATCAAGCAGCGGGTAAGACCACGTTGATTGAAATATTGATCAACCAAGAGCTAGGCGACCCGTTCCGTCGTGACGCTATGAAGAACCCAGTAAAAGTAGCGGGTATTAACAAGAATGACATGCGCCCACAAAAAGGTGCATAAACGCTAAGTGTAATAAACGGGCATCCATGCCCTGCATGGAAGCCCGTAGTTACGTTGTTATTAACCGAACCACATGCCCACCATTGATCCCACTGCAAGCCCTCTATTTTTTAACAACACTCCTCTAACACTATACCCCTATAGCGACCTGCCACAAGGGCAACATAATCAGGTATAATAAGGCGGATTTTTCTACCTAATATTAGACCCTAATCATGACAGCTATTCGCACTCGCATTGCACCTTCTCCTACGGGTGATCCTCATTTAGGCACCGCCTACATTGCACTCTTTAATTTAGCCTTTGCCCGCCAGCATGGTGGCGAGTTTATTCTGCGCATTGAAGACACAGACCAAGAACGTAGCACCCCAGAATCTGAGCAAGCCATTCTAGATTCATTGCGTTGGTTAGGCATTGAGTGGAGCGAAGGCCCGGATGTTGGTGGCCCCCATGGGCCTTATCGTCAGAGTGAACGCGGTACGATTTACGCTGATTATGCCCAACAGTTAGTAACGAACGGTCATGCGTTTTATTGTTTTGCCACCACCGAAGATCTCAATGAGTTGCGTCTTCACCAAACGGAAAACAAGTTGCCCATTGGCTATGATGGCCGTGGTTTAGACTTGTCACCCACTCAAGTGCAGCAGAAATTAGATGATGGCATGCCTTATGTGGTGCGCATGAAGGTGCCACGCCAGGGTATGTGTGTGTTTCAGGACATGTTGCGAGGTAGTATTGAAATCGAATGGTCTCAAGTCGACATGCAAGTGCTGCTTAAAGCAGACGGCATGCCCACTTATCATTTAGCTAATGTGGTGGATGATCATCTCATGGGTATTACCCATGTGCTGCGCGGCGAAGAGTGGATTAATTCAGCACCCAAGCATCAGTTACTGTATCAATACTTTGGCTGGGATATGCCGCAATTGTGTCACCTGCCGTTATTACGCAACCCAGATAAAAGCAAATTATCCAAGCGTAAAAACCCAACCAGCATTATGTATTACCAGCGCATGGGTTACTTGCCAGAAGCCTTGTTGAACTACCTAGGCCGCATGGGTTGGTCGATGCCCGATGAGCGGGAAAAGTTTAGCCTAGATGAAATGATTGCAGATTTTGATGTCAACAGAGTGTCATTGGGTGGGCCTATTTTTGACCAAGAAAAACTCGCTTGGCTTAACGGCCTATGGCTACGCGAAGACCTAAGTGATGCTGAGTTTATGCAGCGCATGCAGACCTGGGCCATTAATCACGATTTCTTAGCTCCCATAGTGCCCCTTATTAAGCCCCGTGTGGACAAGTTTAGTGATGTCTTGCCACTTGCTGGGTTTTTCCTTAGTGGCATGCTCAAGCTCACACAGGACGACCTAGGCAATAAAAACCTAGAGCCAGAACATGTGCGCAAAGCACTGCAGTTTACCCTATGGCGCTTAGAAGCCTTACGCCATTGGCAAAAGGACGATATTTTTGCCATCTGCAAAGGCATGGCAGAAACCCTAGATATTAAGCCCAAAGACTTATTTGCGACCTTGTTTGTGGTGATTACGGGTACGACTAATTCGGTGTCCGTATTTGATGCCATGGAAATCCTTGGCCCAGACATGAGCCGGGCGCGCATACGCCACGCAATCGAGCTTTTGGGTGGTCTTTCAAAGAAGGAAGCTAAGCGCTGGGATAAGGAATACCAAGCCCTCTAAGGTGCACTCAAAAAATGAGTGGAAGTGATTGATTAAAAACAGTCTTTTTCTACCCAAACGGGTAAAAAGAGACTTGCAATCCAGCCTCAGATGCCTATAATACGCCTCCATCAAGTCGCAACAGTTGTATCCCAAGCACTTGATACCCCTCGTGTGGGGCCTTAGCTCAGCTGGGAGAGCGCAACACTGGCAGTGTTGAGGTCAGCGGTTCGATCCCGCTAGGCTCCACCATCTACGAGGCTTGTAGCCATAGTAGACACAAACTGAACACACATTACTGAACACCAACTCCCTATTTTTAGGTTGGTGGTTACTAACCTACTTAAAATCACCACCGATTTGCTCAGCAGTAAACTGAATCGGAGCATCATCGAAGGGTAGATCATGCCCCTCTCGGTAGATTAATTGAGTGTTCACAGACTTGTGTGCGTTGTTCTTTTGAATGGCTTCTTTTGACTCTTCCGCTTTCTTAGCTAAGTTATTTGCCAGTGAGCTGACTGTATGAAATGTTGGTGGATTTTCCATGCCAGCATACCCTGCTATGGCTCTTTCTTTCTCTTTTATTGTGATGAGCCACTTTGATATAAATTAGCAAATATCAACTTTAGTTTTCCACACCTTTTTGGACTCGTCACAGAGTGCTATTTAACACTATTACATAAGCTAGTTATTGAGGTAGAGTCCATTCCCCAGCCCACGTATAAGTTCCCGTATCTTCTCCAGCAAAGGGACCACCTACTTGACAGGTGCCATTTAGTTTAGCACCAGCATATTTGCCCCATGAAGCAATAGTTAAGATGCCACATCCAGTCCAATCAGCCTCTCGTATATGCCCAACACTGATGTAACCATCGCCATCACTATCTTTTGCAGTGCAACGAAACGTTGAGCCCTTATTAGAATAATCGACCCCCATTACCCATATAGCTGAACAACTGGCAACCATTTTTGATGCAAAGCCTTCTGGTTGGTTGTCTAGAAGCCATATATCATCAGCTGTGGTTTCCCTAACAAAGGTGCCGTCAGCCATAGTTTTTTGTTCACCCTCTACATTTATGGAGTATCCAACGCCCGTTTCTGCTGTGGCTGCGCCACTCAGAGCCAGCGCAATACCCATTGCAAATAGTCGGAAATTTATTCTTTTCATTATTCTTTTCCTTATAACTTACTGGATCAGTTCTTCAATGGCCAGTATTGATCTGTTTGTAAGAAGTTAACAAAATACTAACTCGATAAAATTACTTTAGATATAGGAAAATGTCTGATTTAAAGTTGTACAGCAGTTTTTAAGCAGCGTTAAATTTGGTGGGGTTTGGCCGCGACAGTTGGTATAGCCAAAAAACACTCAGGGGGTTATGAACTTATTTCAAGCTCTACCAACCACTTTATCTACTAAAAGATTTTATTTATCTTTATAATATAGTGAATGGAC
>DDCR01000178.1:0-5069 GCA_002335115.1 Oceanospirillaceae bacterium UBA2001 | reverse complement strand
AGGTGATTATAAAACTGCTATGGCGGTATGGGGGCCTTTAGGTGAGGAGGGGCATAGTAGATCTCAAGTCATGCTAGGGTATGCATATAAAAATGGCATGGGCGTGGTAAAAAACAATAAAACCTCTTTTAAGTGGTATGCCAAAGCTGCTGCGCAGGGAGATTCTTATGCTCAATTCAAAGTAGGTAGTGCTTATAGCAATGGTGAGGTTGTCACACGTAACTCTCAAACAGCTGTGAAATGGTTCAACTTAGCAGCCAAACAAGGGTTTGGTAATGCTCAATATATGTTAGCAGTCAATTACTATAATGGCAGAGGTGTTAGCAAAGATTATAAGCGGGCTTATATGTGGTGCACCTTAGCCTTACATAACGGTACCCAATTGGCTAATAATATTAAAGGACAAATAGCTAAAAGACTGCGTTCATATCATCCCAAAGATGGGTGGCATAGTGAAAGCGCCTCCCTCTCTGAAGCGCAAGAAATGTCGCGGGTTTGTTTAGCGAGCAACTATCAAACTTGCTAGCCAATGGCAATTCGACTTTTTTCCATGCAATGCTGGTGAGGAGTGGCGTGGAAGAACCAAAAAGCCTTAAAAAAAGGGGAATCAAATTAAACCTTTTTTGAGTTTTCCAGAACTATTTAGCGAGAGACGTTTCAAAAGTATTTGAACTCTGATTTTCCTGCAAAATACAAAATAAGAGAGGCGGGTAGCCAAAAAAGCATTTGTAAATATTCACTTTTATTGGCTCCTTCAACATAAAACACTAGTGAACCCACCACAGATAAATGAAACAATATGATTGCCAGGACTTGAACAGGGTACAATTTCACTGAACCAACAAAAAAATATCGGATACTAAAATAAATGAAGGCCGTTATAAGCGACAAGCGGATCGCATGTAACCGATGTTCTGGAACACTATGGCCATCTGAAATAGAGAATGGAAAGGTGACAGTGACATTGTAGAAATACCCAATAACAACCATGACACACCAAAGAGTTAGTATTACTATTATTATTTTTGCAGCGACCCTGTTATTCACGAGGTTACTCCTTCTTCACATTTTGGCTTCAATTTGTTGTCTTTATTCCACCGCCACAGGTATTCCTAATTTGTGGCGTTGATCTTTTAAATTTAAACTTTTTATTGTTATGTGCCGTTTTTTATCGATTTTAACCCTAACGAGTTAAGTTGATTCACAGAAATAGACTAACACGATACTTTATTCAACATTTTAATACTTGTCTATAGGGCCAGCTTTTAATATATTAGCGTATCTCTAATAGAAGGTATTATATGCACTCACAATTTGACCATGGACTGAAAGCATTTCAGTCGGGTGACCACGCAGTTGCGATAAAAGACTTAACTCCCTTGGCTGAGCGCGGTGATGCGAGAGCCCAATATCATCTGGGTATTATTTACACGCAAGGTGCTGGCGTTGCAAAGAACGATGAGACAGCGCTCAAGTGGTACACTAAATCTGCTGAACAAGGTGACGCCTTGGCGCAATATAATCTGGGATTCATGTATCAGCGAGGGGCAGGTGTTACAAAGAATGATCAGATAGCAGCTAAATGGTTTATCAAAGCGGCTGGACAGGGCCACGATGGCGCTCAATTTAATCTGGGTTTTATGTGCGCCCATGGTGTGGGTGTTTCAAAGAGTAAGGAGTTATCAATTAAGTGGTATACACTCGCTTCTGAGCAAGGACATGACCGGGCCAAGGCTAATCTAGTAAGGATTAACGCCTTAAATAGTAGTCTGCCAAAAAGTGACTCAGAAACTGCTCTGGAGCATTTAAAAGGGGCTGAGGAGGGGCACGCTGACGCTCAGTTTAACCTAGCGATTTTATATCGAAATGGTCAGGGTGTGACTCAAAGTGATGAAGCTGCTGTTCAATGGTTTACTAAAGCGGCTGAACAGGGCCATATGAGTGCTGAGTTCAATCTTGGTTTTATGCACAAACGTGGAGATGGTGTTCCACAGAATCATTTCATAGCATTTGAATGGTTTGCTCTCGCTGCTGAGCAGGGGCATGCCAGAGCCCAATATAACGTTGGAAATATGTGTTTTAGTGGTGAGGGAGTGGTAAAGAACGATCAGCAAGCTGCTCTGTGGTTCAATTTAGCGGCAGATCAGGGTTATACCTTGGCTCAATATAATCTCGCCGTCATGTACAAACGTGGCGATGGGGTGATACAGAGCTATCAAAAGGCACTCCTGTGGTACACCGCAGCAGCTGACCATGGGCATGCCAGTGCTCAATATAATTTGGGTGTGATCTACCAACATGGGAAAGGAGTGCCAAAAAATGATCAGATGGCATTCAAGTGGTTTCAAGATGCTGCTGAAGGTGGACACTCAAGAGCTAAAGTTGCTTTGCAAGAGTTTGCTAAGCTTGGTGATGTCGCGCAAAACAAGCAGGAAGCTCCTTCTGAATATATTTTGGCCGCTGAAAAAGGGAGCGCCAAGGCGCAATATAATTTGGGACTGATTTATCAAGAAGGAACACACGTTGCAAAGAACGACACAGTAGCGGCTAGGTGGATTACCTTGGCCGCTGATCAAGGGTATGCTCTGGCTCAGTATGCATTAGGGTTCATGTACGACAAAGGCGAATGTGTTCCAAAAAATGGCAAGACGGCGGCTAAATGGTATCTCTTAGCAGCGGAGCAGGAGCACGAAAGTGCTAAATCTAATTTGGGACAAATGCACACAAACGGTGTAGCAGGCATACAAAACAGTGCCACTGCAATTAAATACGTCATTTGTGCTGCTGAGCAAGGGCACGCCAATGCCCAATTCTACTTAGGGGATGTGTACGACAAAGGTAAGGGCGTTCCAATAAACGATAAGGAAGCGGCTAAGTGGTACACTTTAGCTGCTGAGCAAGGGCATATGGAAGCTCAATTTTGTCTGGGAGATATATTTGAGAAAGGCAAAGGAGGTCCAACCAATAACAAGGAAGCTGCGAGGTGGTATACACTGGCTGCTGAGCAGGGCTATGCTAACGCTCAATCTAACTTGGGAAATATCTATAGGATTGGAGAAGGGGTTCCGCAGAATGATACAGCCGCAGTGAAGTGGTATACCTTAGCGGCAGACCAAAATTACGCTCTTGCTCAATATGCTCTGGGGGTGATGTACAGCAAAGGAAATGCTGCGCTTAGAGACTACAAACGTGCATATATGTGGTACGACATAGCGTCCTCTAATGGAGTCGTTAAAGGCATTCTACATAAAAAAGACATCGCTAAGGCAATGACCCCTCCTCAAATAGAAGAGGCAAAAAAGATGTCGCTCAGGTACTTTAAAAATATTCATGCTGATGTTTAAGAGCAAAGTATAGTCATTTCCAAACTGTATTAATCACAAATCTAATTCAATATTATATAACTCATGGATGGCAACCATTAAGTTTCTGCTTAGCTAGACGATGGTTTTGAGTGGTCTTAAGTCATTGGTCACTAGCTTTGAGTTATTTCGCCTGTTGGTGTGCGTTTATTAATTACATACAAACAAGCGTTATTGGCTTAGTATATAACGTCTTTCCCAAGGCATAGGTGTTTAGTAACTTCCCTATTTAGAGCTTATACAAGGTCCAATGGTTACTATTGTTGGCCATGACTGATTATACTCGGGGAATGTGTGACTATTAATGTTATGTCTATTCTTTGTGTTTCTGGAAAGAGTTTTTAACCATGGTGCTTAGGTTGTTCAAAAGAGGTTGGAGTAGTGCCATGAAAATTTTAGTCTACGCATTTTTTACTATTATCTTGGTGATGCCCAGTGTGGCGTATAGTTCAGCTTCCTCCGCACCCCCAGAACAAAACACTTACAATGCCACTTTACCTGATGCACTAGTCACCCATTACACAGGGACGATTGTTGCAGAAACTTCTCAGAATCAATGGCGAGGTGTGATCCTCAAGTGTTTGCAGGGAACCGTTCTAATTAGCACCATGGAATGGCCCCAAGAGGGTAAAGTGTCTGCCATGTTCACCTACGCAGGCAAATCCACCCATATAATGGGCACTCTGGATAAAGTCTCTAATAGTTTTGAAGGTCGTCAAATATTAAATGACAAGCTTACACTCCATTTAAAAGGTGCTGTTAAACGAGACAAGGCAGATGCATCAATTTGGTTCGAACTTAATGTGGGTGGTCAAAGTGCTAATGATTTATGTGTGGCCACATTTACCGTTTATCCCAGTGGTCAGTTTTTAGGATCGTGATCCCATGATAGATCTATCGCTAGTTTAATTTGGAGGTTAGCTATAGTGCCTAGTGCTGCTCCAATAACAATTTATATGAATAAGCCGGTTACAAGCTTTAGGGTTTAACCGGCTTTTTTTGTGACGATCACTGAGCGCTTATTTTAATTTGCCTATTTTTGTAGAGCCAGTTTATGAGTTTATTCAATAAATCTTGGGGTAAATAATTTTTGATACTGGGTATTGGTGTATCAGGAAACACAGATATTTGCGTTTGGTTTTTCTCAATGCTGTGAGACTTTGAGACTGTTCAGACTGGGCTTTGTAAGATAGGATAATGGCTCATTGCTAAGCCTCTACAGAGATTATTTATGTTACAACACTGGAGTCGGGCCATTGCTCATATTTGGGGGCTTGAAGGTTCCCTGATGCAACTTGACGGCGAATATGACCTAAATTTTTCGGTCGCTACCCCTACAGAACAGTTTGTGCTCAAGGTGATGCGACCAGGTTGTGAGCAAGCTCTGGTAGACATGCAATGCTTAAGTTTAGAACACTTGCATCAGCAGTCTCTGCCGACCCAAGTTCCAGTGCCTCAAGTAATCATCACGTTAGAGGGACAGAACTTTACTGTCTATCATGATCCTCAAGGTAAGCCGCGTATTGTTTGGCTGGTAAGTAAATTTGAAGGTCTCAACTACGCTCATTTTCAACCCAAATCTGGTGTGTTAATTCATCAGTTAGGTAGTTATATGGGGCACATGTCTGCTCAGCTTGAGTCGTTTAACCATGCCTACCTCAAGCGAGATTTTAAATGGAATTTGATGCAGTCTGGATGGATTGAGGC
>DDCR01000094.1 GCA_002335115.1 Oceanospirillaceae bacterium UBA2001 | reverse complement strand
CTAAAGTGTCGGCCTTAGCCATCACCTGATCTACAGCGACTGGTACGGTTTCTTTATGCAGAGCACTGGCCCACTGAGGGTGGGCTTGTATGATATTCTCAACTAGCTGTGACACATTGACTTCGTGCTCTATAGAGATCTCTATACCAGCAACACCTAACTGATCTTTGAGTTGTCCAAAAAATAGAACTTTGATCATACATGACCTGCTGGAGTTTGATCAGCTTGCCAATGACCACTTTTACCACCTTGTTTTTCCATCACTCTCAAGCCATTAATAGTCATACCACGGTCAACAGCTTTGCACATATCATAGAGGGTTAGGGCGGCCACAGAAGCAGCACACAATGCCTCCATTTCTACACCCGTGCGGCCATTGAGTTTGCACATGGACGTGATGTGCACACGATTGAGATCCACTTCTGGAATCAAGTCAACACCAACCTTAGTTAGCATAAGCGGATGACACAGGGGGATTAAGTCACTGCACTTTTTTGCTGCTTGGATCCCTGCTATGCGGGCCACAGCTAAAACATCACCTTTTTTATGTTTGCCTTGGGTGATCAACGCTAAAGTCTCTGGCATCATTTCCACAAAGGCTTCAGCATGGGCAACTCGGGTCGTGATGTCTTTTTCAGAAACATCGACCATGTGCGCATGACCTTGGCTATCTAAGTGAGTCAAGTTTGACATAACGTGGGTTACCCTTAGCCTACAACTGCGGCATTAAATTGTTGTTGGCGCATGACTGGGTTTGCATACATGGCCAATGCATAATCTTGCTGTTTAAGCGTAAGGTCTGCAAACCGCTGCCGCAAGGCATCACTAGCAGGATGAGCCTGTCCCTCACTCATCGCATAAGCTGCCATATTAGTCCCATGCAATCGATAGTTTAGAGCGATACTGGTATCAATGGCGCAGGCAATTTCTTCTGGCGTATTAAACTGCCCAGACAACGGCTCTCCAAAAGCAACATGCACTTTGCCTTTATGGCCAACGATGCCTTTAACGATACTCTTCATGTCTTCAAATTTCGCCTTAACATATTCACCACTGCTGGCTACAGCCTCTAATTCACAAGCTTTAGCTTGATCACAGGGGTCAAACTCATAAGCAATAGACACAGGAACTATATGCAAACTATTAATATAGTCAGCATAACTTTGACCTGATTTCTTTTTACTCATGTAAAGCATTTTCATCACCGCCACATCTGTGGCGTCGATCCCATCTTTAGCACGGCCTTCGCGCTGTGCTATCCATATGTTGTTACCCGTGTGGACCGACTGATCAATATAGCTCGATAGGTCCATATAGGCTTTCATTTTTTCCCGTAATCCAATGGCAGATCGTTTTACCACAAAGCTTTTATTTAAGCGCATAATGTCGCTGACATAAGGTTTTTGTAGCAGGTTGTCCCCAATCGCCACTCGCGCAGTGCCCAGACCCTGCTGATCCAAACCATAACTCACTAATGCAGGGTCCATGGTAATGTCCCGATGGTTGGAGATAAATAAATAACCTGTGTCTAGGTTGAGTTTATCAAGACCACTATAGGTGAGTTCAGAGACTGTGCGCTTGAGCATTTTCCCCATATACTTGGCAATCATCTTTTGCCATGAGGCCACGTCTGTGACATGTTTGAACTCTCGTTTGAGTGCCCATTGGATCAGCGGATTTATAAAGGGGCCCAAAACGGACTTCAAGCGGGGAAACTTATAGCGCCCCAACACGTCCAACAGTTCTTTGTTAGTTACCAGACCATCAATAACAGGCCTAACCTCTTCATCATTATAAGGCCTGATATCATGAAATGGATCAATTTTACTGGTCATATTATTCTTGTTATCCGCCAGTGGCGTTCATAAATCGGAGAATTTGCGGTTTCTCATGCAAATCAAAATAGTGTTTTTCTGGCTTCAACGCCATCGCTGCAATAATAGCTTGTTTTAGGGGTTCTATCTGGCCTGGCTGGCTACGAAGTATGGGCATCAAATCAACACTATGTTCGTTACCTAAACAAAGCAGCAACCGCCCTTCGACAGTCACCCTTACCCGATTGCAATCACCACAAAAATTATGGCTATGAGGAGAGATAAATCCAACTCGAGTGCCATGGTTAGGCATACTGTAGTAGCGTGATGGCCCCGCTGTCTTTTGAGGACTGTGGGTTAAAGGATAGCGCTGCTCAATAATTTCACGCACTTCGTCGCTGGAGCAATAAGTAACGGCACGATCATGACTTTCGATGGTACCTAGTGGCATTTCTTCAATAAAAGCGATATCAATACCTTTATCTCGAGCAAACTCGACTAGATCCAGCACTTCATCATCATTATTACCTCGCATCACTACTGCATTGAGCTTTATGCGCTCAAACCCTGCTTCAATGGCTGCGTTAATACCTTGCAACACTTGGGGCAGTTTTCCAGTTCGGGTCATGGCTTTGAACTTGGCTTCATCTAAAGAATCTAGACTCACATTGAGGCGCTTTACCCCCGCTTTTTTTAAGGCTTGAGCATGGCGTACCAACTGAGAACCATTAGTGGTGATAAGCAGTTCATCTAGCCCCTCGAGATGGCCAATATGATGTAAATTATCCACTAAACCCCTGCGGACCAGAGGCTCACCTCCAGTGAGACGAATACGGCTGACTCCCAACTCAACGAACGCGCGCGCAACTAATTGAATCTCTTCAATACTCATAATGCTTTCGCGGGGTAAAAAAGTCATCTCTTCTGCCATGCAATAAACACAACGAAAGTCACAGCGATCGGTCACAGAAATACGCACGTAATTTACTTGGCGTCCAAAATCGTCAATTAATTGATGCTGCATAAGATCACTCATGGCCACATTGAATGGGCCTTCAAATTAAATTACGGGTTATTATACCTGCCCTTGCCCTTCTCTTCTAACTTCGCACCCTGTCATTTTCGATCGCAGTTAATTTAAGTCCCAATCACAGCCTACTTATTAGATTATAAGATCTAGTGCTGAACCTTAAACACTTGATCTATGACCTTAACCAAACCTGAGCGCCAAGGCCTTTGACGTATCCCAAAGGTCGTTTGTATTTTACTGCAATCAAGCACACTATAAGCTGGACGAGGCGCGGCAGATGGCCATTGAAGACTGGTCACAGCATCAATAGCTTCGGCCTCAGTGACACCATGCTTTTTTGCTGCTGCAAGTATAGCTTCTGCAAAACCTTTCCAACTCGTCACTTCAGCACCGCTATAATGATAAGTGCCCCACACGTCAATGTCACACTCTAACTGGTTTATTATTGCAATAAGTACACGTGCCACATCGTTTGCATAGGTGGGGCAACCATACTGGTCAGAAACGGCCTTAACCTGATGATGCTCTTGCAGTTGTTTTAAAGTTCTGAAAACGAAATTATTACTTTGAGCACTGAAGATCCAGCCCACTCGTAAAATAATATGGTTAGGGCAGTATTGCCGTATGGTCTGTTCTGCTGCCAGTTTAGCCACTCCAAAACGATTCACTGGTGCTGCAAAAGAGTCCTCTTTGTATGGCACCTTCTGTTGACCATCAAACACATAATCCGTTGACAAGTGTAATAATGGCAGCGCTAACTCATGACAAGACTGTGCTAAAACCATGGCCACATTATGATTAAAAACATAGCTTTCTTGGGCATTGTCTTCAGCTAAATCGACCACAGAGTAGCTTGCCGTGTTCACCACATAACTGGGATTAAAGCTTACAATAGCGGCCTTAATAGACTCCAATTGCAAACTGTTGAGTATACTGTCGTCAAACCAAACAACAGACACTCCAGCACTCAAAGCTCTGGCACACAGAGCTGATCCAACTTGACTAGACACGCCCGTGACCAAAATTTTAATATCACTCATCACCTATTGTTTGTCCAAATACACCTGCAGTTGCTGTTGGAGTTCATGCTTGCGCTGCGCATTACAAAAGCTAGCATCGATCGCGTTAGACGTAAATTTCGCCAACTGCTCATAAGTCAGTGGATGGGCGTTAGCTACAGCATTGAAGTTATCGTTCATATAACCACCAAAGTAAGCAGGATCGTCTGAATTAATACCCACGCTGACACCCTCGCACAACAGTTCAACAATATTGTGCTGTTCCATAGATGCAAACACTTTTAACTTAGTATTTGAGAGTGGGCAAACGGTTAAATGGATTTTTTCATCAATGAGTCTAGTCACTAATTGAGGATCATCGACACAGCGCACACCATGGTCAATGCGACTCACTTGTAAAATATCCAAAGCGTCTATGATGTTGCTTGAAGGACCTTCCTCGCCAGCATGGGCAACGGTGAGATAACCCTGTTGACGGGCAGCGGCAAACACCCTAGCAAACTTTTCAGGAGGATGACCTAATTCTGAGGAATCGAGACCCACAGCAACAATTTGCTGTTTCCATGCTTGAGCATGGTTTAACGTATCAAAAGCACTGGCTTCATCTAAATGGCGCAAAAAACACAGGATGAGTTGACTACTAATACCGAGTTCAATCTCTGCTGCAGCCAATGCCCCGCAGATTCCTTTCATTACTAGATCAAAATCTATACCCCGACTAGTGTGCGTTTGCGGGTCAAAAAACAACTCTGCATGCAGCACATTATCTGTCTTACAGCGCAGCATATAAGCCCAAGTTAAGTCATAGAAATCCCTCTCTGTGACAAGTACCTGCGCGCCCTGATAATAGATATCCAAAAAAGACTGCAGGTTTGAAAAATCATACGCCGCGCGAACTTCATCTGGACTAGCATATGGAATATCGATGTTATTGCGTTTAGCTAGCTGGAACATCAGTTCTGGCTCCAAGCTACCCTCAATGTGCAAGTGCAACTCAACTTTTGGCAAACCAGCAATGAATTGATACAAAATAAGATCCCAATGAGGCCGTTTTATTAAGTGGTAATTCTAACATTATTTATTACCTGCAAGGACTTTCACAAAATATTAGGCTACTTTTCACTTTTACATTTGTTAGTTAAACTAAGGGCGGCGAATATGCGTCTCAAACTCAAATAACTAGCATAAGAAGTCACCTATGAGGTCAACAAAGCCCGATCCAAGGCACTATCCTAAAAATGGTGGCTGGAACAGAATGTATACGGCCACTGTATTTTCAGTTAAAGGCTTGGCTTATTGTTTTAAACATGAAGCAGGTATGCGGGAATACACTGTTATTTTTTTGTTCAGTGTTCCTTGCGCTATTTACCTAGGTGAATCCCCAGTAGAGCGCATTCTTATGCTCGGTGCTGGCTTGTTAGTTATTTTAATGGAGTTGCTTAACTCCGCCATTGAGGCTACGTTAGATCGCGTCGGCACACAACACCATGATCTTGCAGGTGCCGCTAAAGATATGGGTTCAGCTGCCGTATTTGTAGCCGTGCTATTTTTTGTCTATGTTTGGGCCGAATTTATTTATCGTAACTTTGGCTAGTAGATCAAATTAAAAACGAAAATGGCCTGATACGCACGAGTTATCTCAGTCCAGTTGTCACAATTAAAACCTAAAGTGTTCTTCATTCAAGCCTTGCAATGTGTCAGCACCTGCTAGCATCGCACTGGCATGAGCTTGTGTTCGGGGTAATAGGCGGGCAAAAAAGAAACGGGCCGTAAATAACTTCGCCTCATAGAAATCCGTTTCGGAGGTGTCTCCTGCTAGTGCGTTTTGTGCAACCTTGGCCGCTCTGGCATAAAAATATGCTTGTGTCACATATCCTGCGTACATTAAGTAATCTACCGAAGCTGCCCCTACCTCATTGCGATCCTTCATGGCCGCCATTCCCAGTTTTACTGTCAGATCACCCCACTCCTTGTTAGCCGCTATAAGGGGTTTGATAAACTCAGCCATAGCCTCATTCTCAATTTCAGATTGACAGAATAAATGGATTTTTTTAGTAAATAGTTTGAGACTTGCTCCCTGTGTCATGAGTACTTTGCGCCCTAATAGATCAAGTGCTTGGATACCTGTGGTGCCCTCATAAATGGTAGAAATTCTCGCGTCTCGAACAATTTGTTCCATGCCATACTCACGAATATAACCATGGCCACCAAAACACTGCATGCCTAAGTTAGCAGACTCCAGCCCTGTTTCTGTCATAAATGCCTTGGCTATGGGGGTTAATAAAGACAGTAATACCTCCGCCTCTTTGGCGTGGTCACTATCACTATCGCGGGTAATTGTGTCATTTAATTGAGCCAAATAATAAACTAACATGCGCCCGCCTTCGGCAAAAGACTTTGCAGTAAGTAGCATTCTACGTACATCAGGATGAACAATAATTGGGTCTGCAGATTTTTCGGGGGCGACTGGACCAGCGAGTGAACGCATTTGCAATCTCTCTTTGGCATATTCTAAAGCACCCTGAAACGCGCCCTCTGCTGCACACAGACCTTGCACTGCTGTGCCGATACGAGCCGTATTCATAAATGTGAACATGCAATTTAAGCCCTTATTTGCTGGGCCAATAAGATACCCTTTGGCACCATCAAAGTTCATCACACAAGTTGCATTTCCATGTATACCCATCTTTTGTTCCAAAGCACCACACATGACTTGGTTGCGCTCCCCCAGACTACCGTCTGCTTGTATACAAAACTTAGGCACAATGAACAACGAAATTCCTTTGGTACCGGCAGGCGCATCGGGTAAGCGGGCAAGTACAATATGCACAATGTTATCCACCATATCGTGCTCACCGGCAGAAATAAAAATTTTCGTGCCCGTAATGTGATAACACCCGTCTGCTTGTGGCTCTGCTTTAGTTCTTAGCAAACCTAGGTCTGTGCCACAGTGGGATTCAGTTAAACACATCGTACCCGTCCAACGCCCTTCTACTAGGGGCAATAGGTAGCATTTTTTTTGCTCGTCAGTACCATGAGTCTCTATCGTGTTCATGGCACCTTGACTTAAACCTGAGTACATACTCCACGACCAATTAGAGGTGCCATTTAATTCACTAACCATGGTGCCCAGTGACTCTGGTAAGCCTTGCCCACCAAGATCTGGACTGTGCGAGAGTGATGGCCAGCCCCCTTCTACGAATTGTGCATAAGCTTCTTTAAAGCCTGCGGGCGTTGTTACAACACTGTCATTCCATTGGCATCCTTGAGCATCACCGGAAGCGTTAATTGGAGCCAGCACATTTTCAGAGAATTTTGATGCCTCCTCAAGAATTGCATCTATCATGGGGGTATCTATGTCTTCACCCCCTGGCACAGACCTATAATGATCCGCCATGGCTAATACCTCGTGCATTACAAATTGAATGTCACGTTGGGGAGCTTGGTAGTTAGGCATGTCGACTCCTAAGTTATATACAATTAAATTACTATTTTTCAAACACTTGTTTGAAAAATACGCTGTTTTATAGCCTAAGGTCAATTGTGAGACTTTGCAGTCATCAAATAGAGGGGTATAAAAAAGCCAACTGCTTGTATTGAGTTAGCAGGTTAATACCGTAAGTTGCCCGCCGAACACTTAAATTAGGTCACTGACATCCGCATTAATTAACCAGCAGATCAAGATCTACGTAGGTTTGACAAGCATCAACCCTTGCCGCAGGGGTGCCTATGCCAGTCAGATGCGGAACCAAGCCGATCATGGGAGCCTTGATACGGCTTTGTAATGCAGCAATATTAGCCTCCAACTCAGCCATCTGTGGATCAACACAGTTGGCAACCCAGCCAGCAAGTTTTAAGCCGTCTTGGATAATCGCCTCGACCGTTAATAATGCATGATTGATACAGCCTAAGCGCATGCCAACGACCAATATGACGGGCATAGATAGAGATATCGCCAAATCAGCTAAAGTTTCACGCTCGTTCACAGGCACACGCCAACCACCCGCTCCTTCCACCAGTGTGAGGTTGGCCCCTTGCATTAGGACGCCACTGGTGAAGCCTGTAAGACGATCTACCTGCATGCGCTGGCCTAACTTTTGAGCAGCAATATGGGGAGCAATAGGCTCCAAAAAGGCGATTGGGTTCACCTGTTCGTAATGCAAATGCACGGTACACTGAGCCAGTAATTGATCTGCATCATCATTTCTTAAGCCATCTTCAGTTTCAATGCACCCAGCAGCCACAGGCTTAACAGCAGCCGTGGTTAAACCGCGGTTGCGAGCTTGGGCTAACAACGCACAAGCGACCAAAGTTTTACCAACATCAGTGTCTGTGCCTGCTATAAAATAGCGTTGTTTTAAGTGCTTCATTGATTTACCTTAGCCTTGATGTAATAAATTTCATAAGTCACTGGTAATTGGGCCTCATCATCACGCAAGTGTTCATAGGCCTCTACCATTTTACGAAAGCGTCCTATGCCCATTAAACCTTGGGCTGCTTGAGCGTTCTGGTTACTGGCACCAAGTTGTTTTAAATCTCTTGTCAGTTGATGCACAGTCAGGTATTTAAGTTCAACAGGCTCACATTCAATCGTTACATCTGCAAACTGCTTTTCAAGCAGATTGCGCAGGGTTTCCAAAGGCACAAAGTCATTAACGTGCTGATAGTTATCCACTTGAGCCCAGGCCCACTTTAACTGGTGTAAGGTTTGTGGGCCAAGAGTCGCACAGTGAAAAACTCCACCATCAGCCAGGCATTGAGCCACTCCAGCAAACACAGCATCAAGATCTTTGCACCATTGGATGGATAAAGAAGAAATAACTAAATCGAAGCGCGTGGCGTTATCGGCCAAAGCATGGGGTAAGTTTTGTGCATCCCCTAATTGCCAATTCAGTTTTTTATCAGAGTGGCACGATTGGGCATAATCTAGCATACCCTGAGCAATATCTAATCCTGTCACTGAAGTCACTGCCTCAAGTGCTGCTAACTGAGCACTCACATAACCCGTTCCACTACCAATGTCTAACACCTTACCTTGGTGGACTAGAGGAGCTTTTTTCAATAGCTGGTCAGCAGCGATGCGTTGCAACCCTGCTACATCATCATAGGTATGTGCGGCTTGACTGAAGGCCTGAGCGACTTTATCAACATCAGGTAATAAATTTAGATTAGGCATCAACAAGGCACCCCAAGCCGCAAGAATCTAGCCATATTTGCCCCCACTCCCTGCGTCTCCAAAAAGTAGGCATGGCCACCTGATACAGCATGTATCTGCACATTATTAGGCAGTTTTAATTCTCTAACCCATGCATTGGGAACTAACTCATCAGCGTCAGCAAGCTCAAGGAAACAAGGCTGAGATAACTGACAAAGATGGTCTCGCTCATCTAATTCGTAGAGTAGTTTAAGACCTAGTATTTTTTGACGTTTCGGCAGCATTAGGTTCATCAAGTGAACCCCCAAGGGCTTGGGTTTCGCTGCACCTTGGGCCTGCAACATGGCAAATCGACGCAAAGTCTTTTCTGCTAGGGCCTGATATCCTTGGTCAAACTGGAGCAAAAGTTTAGGCAACATTGCTTTAGGCCAGTCATTACTACTAATAAATTTAGGATTGACAGCCATTAATATAAGTCTTTGTATACGACTATCGTTATGTGCCATACGAATGGCAATTTGCCCACCTAGTGACCATCCCATTAAATCATATCTTTGAGGCAGTCGGGCCTTAGTCACCCGTATCCATTCATCCAGTTGATTGATACTATGGTGGGGGTTCAGCTCCGAAGGATCTTGCCCATGACCCGGCAAATCTAACACAATTAGCTCATAATCAACTCTCAGTTGTTGCAACATTTCTTGCGGCCAGCATGTGTTGTCATAACCCCAGCCATGGAGCAAAACTAGAGTTCGTTTGTGGCTCTTTGGGTGAACGCCTGCGGTCTTGGGACAGTTTAGGCACATTTAATCATCTACCACAGCCAATAAACCCTGATGCTGTAACTTTAACAGAGCGGCTAATAATTGCTGCAGGTGGTTTTCAGTATGCGCGGCAGACAAGGTAATGCGCAGACGAGCAGTATTTTTAGGCACTGTTGGTGGGCGAATAGCCGTGACCAAAAAACCCATCTCTTTAAGCGACTCACTTAACCTTAGTGCCATCTCAGATGAACCTATCAATAGAGGCTGAATTGCCGTACCACTTGGCATCAATGGCAATCTCAAGTGCTCAGCCTGCTGTTTAAATAACCTAATCAGATGGTTTAGGTGTTGCTGCCGCCAAACCTCGTGCTGCAGCAGTTTGACTGCAGCAAGGCTGGCTGCAGCTATAGCAGGGGGCAAGGCTGTAGTATAAATATAATTACGAGAAAATTGGATTAGAGTTTCAATCAATACATCGCTACCTGCGACAAAAGCACCATAGCTTCCCAAAGCCTTGCCCAAAGTTGCCATGTAAATGGGACAGTCATCAGTGGTTAACCCCTGAGCTAAGGCGCTGCCCCCGCCATCCGGCCCAAGCACTCCAAAACCATGGGCATCGTCAATCATCAACCATGCTTGCTGAGCGCAGCAAAGCTGACTTAGGGGTTTTAGCAGTGCAGTGTCACCATCCATGCTAAACACAGCATCCGTGGCCACTAAATGACGTCTAGCTTGGGTCTTGTCTAACTGTCGCTGCAAATCAGACAGATCCTGATGACGATAGCGTTGGAATTTGGCTGCGCTCAAAAGCCCACCATCTAGCAATGAGGCATGATTCAATCGATCTTGATAAACCGCATCTTGGCGGTCTAATAAGCTGCTCAGGACTCCCATGTTAGCCATATAACCACTAGAGAATAGCAATGCTCTGGGCCGCTGAGTCAGCCTCGCTAAGGCTTCTTCTAACTCGTGGTGAACCTCCGTATGACCCGCTACCAAATGAGAGGCGCCACTTCCTAGACCATAATCAACACACGCATTTTGCGCAGCACTAATCAGCGCAGGGTGGTTGGCTAAACCTAAATAGTCGTTGCTACAAAAGGCCAATAATGTTTGGCCATTTATTTTCAGTTGCGGCGTCTGTGGTCCATCATGCGAATTACGCTTACGATAAAGGTGGTCAAGTTTTCGCTGATTAAGTTCTGCACTCAGAGCATGATCTAAATTTTGCATTAGAGACTAGCATCAACAAACATGTGCTCCATCTTATTACTCTCCATGGCCTGTTCGATGGCACCACGATGAGCTTCATCTGAAACATCTTGACGTTTTTCTGGGCGTATGCCCAGCTTTACAAACAATGCTCTATCTTTTTCTGCTGCAGGATTTTCAGTAGTCAGTAAGCGTTCACCGTAGAAGATTGAATTAGCGCCAGCAAAAAAGCACATGGCCTGCATCTGTTCATTCATTTGTTCTCGACCCGCAGATAAACGAACATGGGATTTTGGCATGAGGATGCGGGCCACTGCGATAGTGCGTATAAAGTCAAAGGGCTCTAGATCTTCAACTTGATCAAGGGGAGTTCCCTCAACTTTGACTAGCATATTTATTGGCACACTTTCGGGATGCTGCGGCATATTAGCTAATTGCTGTAACAAGCCTACACGGTCTCGTAAGTTTTCACCCATCCCCACAATACCTCCAGCACAGACCTTCATGCCCGCTTCGCGCACGTTAGTGAGTGTATTTAGACGGTCTTGGTAGGAACGGGTGGTAATGATGGAACCATAAAATTCAGGTGACGTGTCTAAGTTATGGTTATAGTAGTCTAGTCCAGCGGCAGCCAGTTTTTCAGCTTGTTCGGGCGCCAACATACCCAAGGTCATACAAGTTTCAAGGCCCATGGCCTTGACTTCTTTGACCATCTCTAAAACATAAGGCATGTCTTTAGCC
Organism: Oceanospirillaceae bacterium UBA2001; assembly: GCA_002335115.1. Taxonomy (GTDB): domain Bacteria; phylum Pseudomonadota; class Gammaproteobacteria; order Pseudomonadales; family Balneatricaceae; genus Njordibacter. The sequence goes on along the minus strand of DDCR01000094.1, from coordinate 14,992 downwards.
CGTGGGTTTTTCCATGCTGCACCCATACAGAAGCGACTGGCACCCGCGGCTTTTGCTGCTACAGCTTCTTCAATGACTTCTTTCACCTTCATCAAGCGTTCGACTTCTAGGCCAGTGTCATTATGAACACTCTGGGGGCAGTATTTACAGTCTTCAGGGCAGGCACCTGTTTTGATCGATAGTAAAGTGCTCACCTGAACCTCGTTTGGATCAAAGTGGTCTCTATGAATCGTTTGTGCTTTAAAGAGAAGGTCATTCAATGGCAAACTGAAAAGCAGGGTAATTTCATCAACTTCCCAGTTATGACGACGGTGATTATTTAGATCTGGGCTAAACTTGATATCAGTGTTCATGGAAGAGGTCACGGTGGCAGTTGTCATAGATGGTCCAGCTTTTGGAGTTCAGCAAGCATCTTAAAAGCTCGGCATTTTTAGTCAACCAATTCACTGGAGGAGGTTTACATCTGGTTATTTATTAATCAAATATTAGGCTTTATTCAACCACCCTGCATGCTGTGTGGCGCACATCCCCACCACAAGAATAACCTTTGTGCCTCCTGCATGAACGACATCCCATGGAACATAAACGCTTGTATTACGTGTGCTGAATACGTTGGACCTTATGTGTTTGAAGAAGACATGGTGTGCGCTAATTGTCAGCAAAAGCCCCCTCTTTGCAAAACAACAATCTGCGCCTTGAACTATTTAGCCCCAATTGATGGATTGATGAACAAATTTAAACATGAGCGCAATCTCGCCGCAGGTCGACTCCTCACAGGTTGCCTGTGTCAGGCCGTAATGGAGGCAATAATGCAAGGTAGAATCACTATGCCACAACTACTCATTCCTGTGCCCCTTAATAGCCTGAGGTTAAGAAAACGGGGGTTTAACCAAGCCCAATTTATAGCCAAAGGCCTCAGTCATCTTTTGAACGTAAACGTCAATACTCGCCTATGCAAACGTAAAGGTTATCAGGTACCTCAGCAAAGCCAGACGCGTTGGCAACGCCAAAGTAGTTTGAGAGGGGTTTTTCAAGTGAAGAAATCAGAAGTCAATCGGGGGACTAATCATATCGCCATCATTGATGACGTTATGACTACTGGTGCCACAACTCAAGCATTGAGCCAAAGTTTGGTTAAGGCATGGAATGGCCCTTTAGAGATTCAAGTATGGTGCATCGCGCGAACACAATCATTCAACACCAAACTTGATTGGTAATTGACCTAACTTTCCTCAGAAGACTCATCAGCATCAGTTTTTTCATCTTGAATGCGCTGATAAATCTCCTCACGATGGACTGCAACATCACGCGGAGCATTCACACCAATACGAACCTGATTACCTTTTACACCTAAAACAGTGACAGTGACTTGGTCACCAACCATGAGGGTTTCTCCCACTCGGCGGGTCAAAATTAACATATTAAAACTCCGTTTTATCGGGCCGGTAAATCAAGTCTTGCCAATTTCCGAACACCTTAATTATTCCTACACTACTTGCTTTCTAGCGATGTAAGTAAAATAGAGATCAATACCCATACAATCCTTACCTTGAGATCATAATTGCAAACTCATTATTCTTCAACCGTTTGTGGTTGATCCATTTCAAAAGTGGAATGCAAGGCACGCACAGCCAGCTCTAGGTATTTTTCGTCAATCACTACGGAAACTTTGATTTCTGAAGTTGAGATCATCTGGATATTAATGTTTTCGTTCGCTAAACTTTCAAACATACGACTAGCAACACCCGCATGAGACCGCATACCCACACCAACAATTGAAACTTTAGCTATTTTTTCACTACCAATAGCGCCTTTTGCATTAAGGCTTTTCGCAATTGTTTTTATGGTTTCGAAGGCTTGGTCATAATCATTACGATGCACAGTGAAAGTGAAGTCTGTTAAGCCTTCAGCACTGACATTTTGCAAAATCATGTCAACCTCCACATTAGAATCGCTAATGGGACCTAAAATTTTTGATGCCACTCCAGGTACATCAGGTACCCCAGTAATGGTCAGTTTAGCTTCGTCACGGTTAAAAGCTATGCCGGATATAACAGGTTGTTCCATGGTATCTTCACTCTCAGTTGTAATCAGTGTCCCTGGGCCTTCTTTAAAACTATGCAGCACCCGCAATGGGACATTGTATTTGCCTGCAAATTCGACAGCACGAATTTGCAGAACCTTTGAACCTAGGCTCGCCATTTCTAGCATTTCTTCAAAGGTGATTTCGTTGAGACGGCGCGCATTATCGACCACTCTTGGATCAGTGGTATATACACCGTCGACGTCCGTATAGATCTGACATTCGTCAGCTTTCAAAGCGGCAGCCAAAGCCACTCCAGTGGTATCTGAACCGCCACGTCCCAGAGTGGTAATATTACCTTCGTCGTCGACTCCTTGGAATCCTGCAACAACCACGACCCGACCTCCACTTAAATCTCTACGCATATTGTCAACATCGATGTTCTGAATACGGGCTTTGGTGTGAGAAGAATCGGTCTGGATCTTAACCTGACCACCTGTATAGGAGCGGGCAGGGCATTGGCGCTCAGACAGAGCCATGCATAACAACGCAATGGTGACCTGTTCGCCTGTAGAGACTAGGACGTCCATCTCTCGAGGTGACGGTTTATCCTGCATTTCGTTAGCCATACTAATCAGTCGGTTAGTCTCACCACTCATAGCAGATACAACCACTACAATATCGTGGCCTTGGTCCCTAAAACCCTTAACTTTGTCTGCCACCTGTTGGATACGCTCGACTGATCCAACTGAAGTGCCACCATATTTTTGTACGTACAACGCCATGTTAACTTCCTAATTACTATCTAAAATCTGTCTGACTATGCCGTTGGTGGAGGTTTAGTCACATTGTCCTTATACTATATCAACGACTCTTCTAACCAAGTGTGGGCGCTAGCTAACGCTTGAGTGAGTTGGTCCGCTTGTCCACCACCTTGGGCCATATCAGAGCGCCCTCCGCCTTTCCCAGACATATTTGACGCCGTATGACGGATCAGCTCCCCGGCTTTCACTTTATCAATAAGGTCTTTGGTAACACCAGCCACAATGCTGGCCTTATCTTCTTGAATGACTGCGAGCATCACCACACCAGAACCTAGCTTATTGCGTAACTGGTCCATGGCATCTCGCAGGGACTTGGGTTCCACTCCTTCAAGCACACTGATGAGCACTTTAACACCATGTATTTCCTTAGCTTGAGAAACGAGATCAGCACCTTGTGATGCCGCCATCTTTACTTGAAGGTGTTCTAATTCCCTTTCTAGTTGGCGGTTTTTCTCGATTAAAGCTTGTACTTTTTCAGTCACTTTATCCCTACTCGCCCTAACCAAACTACTGACTGCAGCTAGGGTTTTTCCAGTGGTCGCTAACCATTCACTCGCCGCAGCTCCTGTCAGTGCCTCAACTCGTCTGACTCCAGCCGCCACTCCTGATTCGGAGGTGATGATAAAGGCGCCAATATCACCTGTTCGCTCAACGTGAGTGCCGCCACACAGTTCTAACGAGAACACCTGCACGGCCTGCCCTAAGTCTACTGCAGCAGGATTACCCATCGTAATCACGCGAACCTCATCACCATATTTTTCACCAAATAATGCCATAGCACCCGCCGCTTTAGCGTCATCAATGGCCATTGTTTCAGCTGCAACTTCGGTGTTATCACGAATTTCTTCGTTAACCATGGCTTCAATAACAGCTAATTGCACAGCAGAAACTGGCTCGGAGTGGGAAAAGTCGAATCTTAATCGATCAGGATTTACTAGAGAGCCTTTTTGAGTCACATGGTCACCCAAGGTTCTGCGCATGGCTTCATGAAGCAAATGAGTGGCTGAGTGATTTTTTGCAGAATCAGCCCTAAGGTGTCCATCGACAAAAGTGTCAACCACGTCACCCACACCTAGTTCGCCTCTAATTAAATGCCCATAATGCACGAAGTGTTGACCTTGCTTGAGCGTATCTGTGACTTGAATTGAGCCACCCGACCACTCAATCATACCTTGGTCGCCTGTTTGCCCCCCCGATTCTGCATAAAAAGAAGTGCTGTCCAACACTAACTGGAGTTTTCCCTTCTGGCTTACCCTGTCGCTGCGCTCACCGTTGACAATGATTGCCAAAACCTTGCCCGTGTGGGTTAAGTTAACATAGCCTTGGAAATCAGTTTGGCCTGTTAGGTCGATTTTGTGGCTATAGTCCACAGCAAAACTGCTGGCTGAGCGTGCTCGTAGTCGCTGTTGCTCCATCGCCTCTTCAAAGCCACCCATATCCATCTCAAGGTGTCGTTCTCGGGCGATGTCAGCCGTTAAATCAACAGGAAAACCAAAGGTATCATACAACTTAAAAATGGTGTCACCTGCAATGGTATCACCCTTTAAATCGGCTAAATCCTGTTCGAGGATACGCATACCCTGATCCAATGTTTTAACAAATTGTCGTTCTTCTTTAACAATGACCTTTTCAATGACAACTTGGGCCGCTTTAAGATCCGGATAAGCTTCGCCCATTTCCTGCACCAAAGGTGCCACCAGTTGGTGCAAGAAACTGCCTTGGGCGCCTAACTTATTACCATGGCGAATGGCACGCCGCATAATGCGTCGCAAAACATAGCCACGACCCTCGTTTGAGGGTACCACACCATCCAAAATTAGAAATGATACTGATCGTATGTGATCTGCAATCACTTGGAGAGATTTGCTGTCCACATCGTCTGTTCCGATGATCTTCACAGCGGCCTGCAGCAGGTTTTGAAACAAATCTATTTCGTAGTTTGAGTGAACATTTTGTAAAATCGCTGCAATCCGTTCCAGTCCCATACCTGTATCAATTGATTGTTGGGGCAGTGGCGTCATCTCACCGCTGCTATCACGGTTATATTGCATGAACACCATATTCCAAATTTCGATATACCGGTCGCCATCTTCTTCAAGAGAGCCTGGAGGGCCACCCCAAATGTCTTCTCCATGATCATAAAATATTTCTGAACACGGACCACAGGGTCCAGTATCACCCATAGACCAGAAGTTATCTTCGTCTAGGCGTGAAAACCGTTGTTGGTTGATACCAATTTCATCAAACCAGATTTTTTCTGCTTCGCTATCACTGTGATGAACAGTGACCCAAAGTTTTTCTGCGGGCAGGCCCAATTCTACAGTTAAGAAATTCCACGCAAACTTTATTGCATCTTGCTTGAAGTAATCACCGAAACTAAAATTACCCAGCATTTCAAAGAACGTATGATGGCGCGCAGTGTAACCAACATTTTCTAAATCATTATGCTTTCCACCCGCACGCACGCAACGCTGAGAAGACACAGCTCGATTATAGGGACGTTTGTCGTCACCTAAAAAAACGTCTTTAAACTGAACCATACCTGCGTTGGTAAATAACAAGGTGGCATCATTACCAGGAACAAGGGAACTACTAGGCACTATTTCATGGCCTAATTGTTTATAATAATCAAGAAATGCCTGACGGATAGCCGCGATTTTCATGGTCAGTCTCGCTGTTAACGCAAAAGCGTAAGTATATACTGAACCACTAATGGCTTTCGACCATTGCGGGCAATTTACGTTCTAATTAAGAAAATTATTCTATATTTTGATAAAAAAGTATGCAGAGTCACGGACGGTCGTCTGGTAGCGCTTCGATAGCGTAATAAATATGCTCTTGAGCAAACCCTCGTTGATACAAATAGCGTGCTTGTTTAGCTCTTTCTTTTAGGTTAACTGCAAGGCTTAATCCACAGTGTTTGCGCTTTTGTTTGAGGGCGTTAGCAAACCAATCAAATTGCTGTTCTTGCATTTGAGTATGCACCAATTCGCGGTCTAGACCATATTGCACACCCCATTGATAAAGCCGAGATGGACCATACCCTGCATTTGCTTTTGACCTTATGAGAACTTCTGAAAAGCGCAAATCTGACTGTAAACCTTGGCGGTGAAGTTCGTCGAGTAGATGCTCTAGGTCAACGTCCCAGCCTTTTTCTAGCATTCTAAGATGCAGTTTACGCTGCAGTTCACTGCGGGACTGCTCACGTCGTGCCAGTAATCCAATGGCTTGATAGCGCAAAGCAGAGGCTTGCTTTGCGCTATCTATTGATACAGAAAGCTTATCCATGACCCACTAAATTGTATTAATAGTTTAGAATGTTAGTGGTGTTACCACGTCATTGTCGGTTTCGCTGGCCTTAGGAATGCTCAAAAGCTCTTCTCTAATTTGCAGTTCGATTTCCTCAGCAATCTCTGGATGATCCAGCAAATACTGGGAAGCATTGGCTTTACCTTGACCAATTTTGTCGCCTTTATAAGCATACCAAGCACCCGCTTTATCAACCAAGTTCTGCTTAACGCCTAGATCAATAATTTCACCCATGCGGTAAATGCCTTTACCATAGATTATTTGAAACTCTGCTTGTTTAAAGGGAGACGCAACCTTATTTTTGACGACTTTGACACGGGTTTCATTGCCTACTATCTCATCACCATTCTTTACCGCACCAATACGACGAATATCCAAACGCACAGAGGAGTAGAATTTTAGTGCATTACCGCCAGTCGTAGTTTCAGGGCTACCAAACATGACACCAATCTTCATTCTTATTTGGTTGATGAAAATGACTAATGAGTTGGCATTTTTAATATTACCCGTAATCTTGCGCATGGCTTGAGACAAGAGCCGGGCCTGAAGCCCTACATGATGGTCCCCCATTTCGCCTTCAATTTCAGCCTTCGGTGTCAGAGCTGCAACTGAGTCCACAATGATCACGTCGACTGCGTTTGAACGGACTAACATATCTGTTATTTCAAGCGCTTGTTCACCCGTATCTGGCTGGCTAACCAATAGGTCATCCACATTTACACCCAGTTTTTCAGCATAACTGGGGTCCAATGCATGCTCAGCATCAACAAATGCACAGGTCTTGCCAATTTTTTGAGCTTCCGCAATGACTTGCAAGGTCAGGGTTGTTTTACCTGAAGACTCAGGCCCATAAATTTCACAAATACGTCCAAAAGGTAATCCGCCTATTCCAAGGGCGATATCTAAGCCAAGAGATCCTGTAGACACGGCAGGAATGGCTTCTCTGGGCTGATCACCCATGCGCATGACGGCACCTTTACCGAATTGGCGTTCGATTTGGCCTAGCGCAGCATCGAGGGCTTTTTGTTTATTTGCATCCATGAGATTCACCTTAATTTTTTTAGCTTGAAGCCTAAGCTTCCAGTCTTTTTTCTATACTGTAATTACATACAGTAACTGTCTGTATGTACAGTATTAAACCATAATTGAGAAAAAGTGCAAGACTTAATGTATAAATTGTCAAAAAGCGATTTTTTGAAGAAGGTTATACCGATTGGACAAATGTGTTGGCCAAAGCAGCACAGCCTAAATTAAAACCCCCCTCATTAAATGATCTATCGCCACCTATTTTTAGTGTTGAGGCAATTTAAATGTGTTTTGAAATTTTCACTACGGGTTCTCACAGAAAAAATCCGGTGGCTGTCATCACCTATTGCCAGTGATTTATGGAGGTCAGGCATTTTTCTCTTTTTGTTAGCAAGACATTGCAGTAAAAAACTGAGCATTGTTGATGAATTTTGTTCAACCGGGTCATCATTCAAAGGATTATCGTTAATAGCCTAGCCTCTGGGTTCCGACAGGGGTTAAATGCTTCTGTAATTTTTATGTGACTTATTTATAATATCCCGAAACACTTGACTAAAAAAAATGTAATTATACAAACGGACTTACCGCGTTAATAGTAGGCCGAACATTCAATACAGACTATAAGCCTCGCTTAAGACCATAACGTATTAATTTCAACCACAACTGAGGGTAATACTTAAGCAAAGTGGGGGTTTGTTAGTGCTATACTGCCAACTAAATAGCAAACCACTAATCACTTGATGAGTCGCTTTTCGATGGTGCCCTGTGGCAGGTAAGTTAGTCCAAAACTGCCATCGTATTTAGCCTAGCGCTGGGTATGAAGAAGATCTCGACCTCAGTAGTGGCTCATGTTTTGGTTTTGTCGCTACCAAACTAATCTAGACCGTTGTGAAGAGGTACCCAGCATGAAAATAATTCATATTTCTGATACCCACCTCGTCGCTGCTGAAGAAAAGCTTCATGGCCTTGATCCAGGTGAACGTTTGCGACAGTGCTTTGAAGACATCATGACTCACCACACCGATGCTGACCTATGCGTGCTCACTGGAGACTTGGCTGAAGCAGGTCATACTGGCGCTTATGTGTTATTGAAACAATTAATGATGCTTTTGCCTGTGCGCACTTTTTTGCTACTGGGAAATCACGATCACAGACAGCGTTTCTGCGATGTTTTTAGTAATGTGCCCAGGGACCCTCATGGGTTTGTGCAGCGTTCGGAGGTCACCTCCGATGGGGTCTTGTTGTTTCTCGACACCAATGAACCGGGCACCGACGAAGGTGTTTATTGTGAACTAAGGCATGCATGGTTGCGTGAGCAGCTAGCCCAGTACCATGATCGTCCTATATACTTATTCATGCATCATCCACCGTTTGATGTTGGTCTGCCTGACCTGGATGCAATGCGCTTGCGTGATTGCGAAAAGTTCGCCCAAACACTGACAGGACATAACGATATTCGTCATCTATTTTTTGGTCATGTGCACCGCCCCATCAATGGCAGGTGGCGGGGGATAGGCTTTTCTGCCGTTCACGGCACCAACCATCAGGTTCCTCTTCTATTAAATAAAGACCCACTCAATGGTGCCTTTGCCTTTTGCCAAGAGGAGCCATCTTACGGCATAATATTAATTGCTAAAAACATGACCACCGTTCACCTACAACCGTTTCTCAACCGCCAACCCATTTACTACGAAGACTACAAGTAACCCGATGGACCTACTCGTGATAGCCTTGGTACTGGGTTCTGCAGCGTTACACCCCTTTCGTGACTTATTGATTAAGGGTCAGAATTTTCCAGAATCAGCATATCTAGGGGTAACAGGTTCGTGGGTTATATTTGCTGCAATCCAATCAACTATACTCAACCAGCCACCTAACCTACCAGTCGATGTTTGGCCACTGGTGGCTGGTTCAGCCTTGGGCCTGTTTCTCTATTATCTGTGTGTGATGCTAACTTTAAAAACTGGTGATCTTTCTATTTACTATCCTATTATTCGTTCCTCCCCAATAGCCATTGTGGCAATGAGCTATCTATTTTTAGAACAATATTATTCACCACTGACACTAGTGGGTATCAGCCTAATATTGGTGAGCGCTATAATGATCCAGTATCGACGAGGGACTAGTTTACTGCATCGTCCAAAGTTAATTTTCACCGCTGTAGTAGCGATGATTGGTTCTGCTATATATGGCCTCGCAGATTCAGTAGCCATGAAAACCGTGACCCCGGCGCCCTTCTTATTCTGGGTCTATATAACTTTAACATTAGCTTTATTAATTTTCTTTACTCTCACCCGAGTGCAGAAACGGCCATTACGTCTGCAGCTATTTGGCTGTTGGCCCAATGAGTGGTTGCGCATACTCGGCTCAGGCGCACTCTCCTACGCTTCGTATTTACTCATTTTGTTCGCCTTTCAGGCTGGTGGAGAAGTCGCTGTGGTGAGTGCTATCCGACAAGTGTCGATCCCCCTGACAGTTTTACTCGGTGCATTAGTGCTCAAAGAAAAACGATTCCTAACAAGATTATTCTGGGCACTTTTATTAGCTTCTGGTGTGATAATCATTACGATTGGAGGGTAACCCTTGTCTCTAATGGTTTTGGCCTAAATCACAACTCGTATTGGGAACGCCCTACTGCACAATAGGCAAAGTGGTTATTCAGTCGTTCAAAAACTCTTGTATACCTGCGCGCCAAGGAGGTCGAAAATAAGCCACCATCCGACCCTCGAGGCCTTCACCTTCGTCTGCTGTCCAGGGGGCAACTCCGTGCAATGCCAAGCGGTGCAGTAAATAAGCCTCGCCCGGCTGGGCTGGCAATTCAAGGCGTTTACAAGTGGCAAACACTTCGCGCCTAGCGGCAGCATATATCTCGGTCACATCGACCCCAGGCCATTGCTCGACAGGCATTTGAGCAAATGCAGCGGCTAGATGACGCCGCACAATTGCTGGGCTGTCTGGCCATACGACAAGCGGGCTAGCACCCAGTAGTGTAGGGTTCAATGGAAGTCCAAGGACAAAGGCATGGGGTTCAATTAGATTTCTTCGCCTGTCTGGCCCTTGGGGTAAAATACCGTCGATATGCGCGGCGTCTCGAGTCTGACGGAAGTGGAAAGCGGCTGGCGTCTCTTGAGCGCGGGGTTTTGGGTATCCTGGGTAGATCACCGACACCTGCGCTGGATGCAGTGCAGGCAATCGCCCAAAATTTTGGATAATAAAGTCAACTGCGTTGCCTGCTAGTGAAACCGAATCACCGAGGCGACCCGTTGGGTCATTTGGCAAGGCATCCACACCAACAAACCATGTGCCTTCGCATTGTAACCAGCGCTTTTGCATTGCCTGATCAGAGATGACCGCCTCAGCATATAACTTGGCGGCCTTTGCCCAGGCAGCAATTTGCGGATCAAATGAGAACTTCACCCAACCATGCTGCCAAGTGTCTTTCATCTAGTCGCCCCTGAACCCGCACATACACACTTAAAAAAGTAACAGTGTATTGTGTTTTGGCCTGGCATCATCATTATCTGAATTGAGACAATAATTCAGCTTGTGGTTTTAACTTGCATAGGTTTGGGTACGTTTGGGTATAAATGATCAACATTGATTGATCACTCCTTGCAATGCCATGCGCACGGCCGCACTTTGGATCTCTTTGCGCGCACCATCGAAATGGTATAAACGACTCGTTAGCCTTTGTTCAGGGCCGCACCAGGCTATCCAAACACTGCCAACAGGTTTCGCAGCAGTACCGCCACTTGGACCTGCAACACCGCTCACCGCCACACAGATATCAGCTGCCATGACTTCGCAACCGCCTACCGCCATCGCCTCAACCACTTCTTTGCTCACTGCCCCATGCACGTCAATGTATTTTGAGTCTACCCTTAGCAGTTGTGTTTTTAATTGATTGCTGTAACTAATTACGCCACCATTAAACCATCTAGAACTACCGGCAAGAGAGGTTAGCAAAGCTCCGATTGCGCCACCGGTGCAAGACTCAGCTGTCGCCATTGTGTGGCCTTTGTGCATAAGAGTTGCAGCTACGTTATTGGCTAAAACTTGATCTTGTTCTGAGTCTGACATCAACTTATTCTGCATTTTTAAAAACACCACCATGACCATAGAGGCTTGAGCCTCCAATAACAATAGCTAACTATGGCCTCAAATAGCACCTCAGTGCAAGTTTAAGTCAGATGAGATGGAAGGCTGCTGGCAGCAACGGTCAGTTGAGACCATGGCCATCAATAGCGCCACCCAATAGCTAACCCATAATTGGGCCTAGGTTGTTGTAAAATTATCTTTGTGTCGATCCCTAAGGATATTTTTTAATACTTTACCCATGGTGTTTCTGGGTAACTCATCAACGAAAAAGATATTTTTTGGACGCTTATATGCAGCAATTTTTTGTTTTAAATTATTTTTTATACCGTCTTCGTTTAGGTCTGCACCTGCGGCCAACACGACAACAGCCAATACCCCTTCACCAAAGTCAGGATGGGGCACGCCAATGACTGCAGACTCATAGACTCCATCAACATCATCCAAAATAATCTCGATTTCTTTAGGATAAACATTGTAACCCCCAGAAATAATAAGGTCCTTAGAACGGCCTACAATGGATAAGTAGTTGTCGTCGTCCATGGTGCCAATATCACCAGTGATAAAAAAACCATCTTCACGAAATTCTTGTTTGGTTTTTTCGGGCATTTGCCAATACCCTTTAAATACATTTGGCCCCCGTATTTCAACAGAACCAATCTCGCCTTGGGCCAGTGGTTGGCCATTATCTGCATCTGCAATGCGCACCTCAACGCCGGGTAGAGGCATGCCCACGGTGCCTGCTCGACGCTCCCCTTCATACGGATTAGAAGTGTTCATATTGGTTTCAGTCATACCATAGCGTTCTAAAATGGCAGTGCCAGTAACTTCTTGCCATTGCTTATGCGTTTCTGCCAATAGGGGTGCTGAACCAGAAATAAACAGGCGCATGGGGGCAACGGTTGCTGCGCAAAGATTAGCCGACTCTAACAGTCTGACGTAAAAAGTTGGTACTCCCATTAATACGGTCGCCCTGCTCATTAGTGAGATGATCATTTCACTATCAAATTGGGGCATAAAAATCATCGATGATCCAGCAGACAAGGTGACGTTAGTCGCTACAAATAATCCATGGATGTGAAACAAAGGTAAAGCGTGAATCAAAACATCAGTATTATCAAAATGCCAGCATTGGCACAATGATTGGGCGTTAGAGACAAGGTTGTTGTGAGTTAGCATTGCGCCCTTAGAACGGCCAGTAGTACCAGACGTATATAAGAATGCTGCAAGGTCATCCTTACCGCGAGCCACCTCTTTGAAACTGTGCGTATGCATAGGCAGAGCATCGATCAACGACCCCAGGCCATCAGCTGACAGGGTAAAGACTTTGCCAACACCCGTTTGCTCAGCTAGAACCTCTAAAACAGCCGATTTTTTTGGATCACAGACAAATATTAGTGGCTTAGCATCAGTTAGGAAATATTCAAGTTCTGATGGTGTATAAGCGGTGTTGAGAGGCAAAAAAATCCCACCTGCTAATACGGTGCCCAAATACAGTTGTATCGACTCTATGGACTTCTCAACTTGCGCGGCAACGCAGTCGCCTGGTTTTAAACCTGCCAATTGCAGTGCCCTAGCATTTTTTTCAGCAGTGCTGAACATTTCACCGTAAGACACTTTTGTGCCATCCAACATTTCAGCACACAAGGCGCTGTCACGGCCAACAGAGGCAGACCTAAGATGATGGGCAAGATGATTAGTGTCGTACATTTTCAGTGTCCTCTAAATTTTCTACTTCACAAGCCGACGCACAGACTCTGCACAGACAACAGTTTGGTGGTTGGCAAAGGCTTCATGGTTGTGTTCAATGGACTTGAGGTCATATAGGTAATTAACCATCACCCCCCAAGAACTTTTGAGTCTGGTGCCACTCGCGTCAGCCTCACTATTAATTTGTTGAAGGCAGGCGCCATTGCCCAAATGAAAGCGAGACACATAATCGAACGGAGTACCATTGCTTTTCTTTGCCTTGAGTAGATACCAGGCCGTCAATTTCTCAATTTGGGCGCGGTCAACACCACTTGCGTCTTTTGAATCATTCAGTAAGTGGATGGTTTGGTGAAGTGTTTGAGGGATATCACTGAGCTTATTCTGAGCTACTTGCTGGCGCACCCAATGGCGCATTTCAGGCAAGGGAGATAGGGTAACAAATTGAGTGAGGTTAGTGAATTCATGGCGCAATTCTTCCACCACCTGCTTGATCAGAAAATTACCAAAGGAAATGCCTTGAAGCCCTTTTTGACAATTGGAAATTGAATAGAAGACCGCTGTAGTGGCTTCGGCAGGATTAAGGTGTTGTCGCTGCTTCGCAAGAATGGGGGCAATCGCTGTAGGAATACTAGCGGTCATCGCCACTTCGACAAATATCAATGGCTCGGCACTTAGGGCTGGATGGAAGAAGCCGTAAAGGCGTCGATCTTCTGCCGCCACACGCAAGCGTAATTCATCCCAACCATTGATTTCGTGGATGGCTTCGTAACTAATGATTTTTTCTAAAATAACAGCAGGGGTATTATCCCAATTAATAAGCCTGAGCTCTAAAAATCCACGGTTAAACCATGAGCTAAACAGGTGACGAAAATCGTTATCAAGCTGTTTTAGCTCGGCACCTTTTGCAATAGCCAAGAGCAAATCAGCGCGCATTGATACCAAATCTTGCGTACCCCTAGGAGCCCGATTGAGTCGGCGAATTAACTCCTGACTTCTGGGTTCACTGGCTGAGTGGATTTGACGGATCAAGCCTTGACTATGGGTTGAACTTTTATGCTTAGGTGAATCTTTGGCAGCACCTGGTTGTTGGTCAGCTTTCCAAGCTTCAATCATTTGGTTTAAATGTCTTTCATCAACACTAAATTGATTCATCATTTCTATAAAAAAACATGACTGTTCGTCAGTGTCTAGAGCCCCATAGCGATCTAATATTTCTCTGGCCAGCGCTAAACTGGTGGCCTCACCTCGCCTTGACAGCAGGGTTTCACAACGGACAATGAGTGTTTCCTGTTTGTCAGCAGCAGGCATAAGAGAGCGGCCAATGTCACTCACTCTCAAAAGTAAATCACTTAATAGATTAATTGTTCTCATATTAGGCTTTACCTCAGTTATCAATGCAATTAACTTTAATTCAGTCTACAGCTTGTCTGTCGATTTTGAGGTCTTTAAGCACCCAAGCAGGCTCTATCGCACCCTTGTTTTCATAAGATTTTAACTGTGATAGTTCTAAAACTACCACAAAATGAAAAACTGACTTTAGTTCAGTTTATTGAGTTAAATGCTCGTGCTTTTTTTAAAAAGAGTGTTTGAGTAACGCCAAAGAAAGTAAATACAGCCCGATTTATACTTTATTTTCCTGACAACAAGAACCCCCCACCTGGTGCCACTGGCTCAAGATTTAAGGTTTTCAAAATTTCGTATGTAGTGGCCACAGCAGCAGAAATAGTGGGAATGCCAGAGGCCTTTTCTATGTTTTCAATGGCAGGTAGCGATGGCATTTGTACACAAGCAGAGGCCACAATAGCGTCAATACCGGTGACGTCCAACTTCTTCCAAAGTTCAGCAGGGGCGTTGGGGTCTTGCGCCGCAACATCCAGGTTATTGGGGATTTCAAGCGCCATAAAGTCTTGCACTTCAATGCCTTCACTTGCAATATAATCCACTACCATTCGAGTTAATGGTTTCATATAGGGACAAATGATGGACACTTTTTTAGCCCCAATAG
>DDCR01000031.1 GCA_002335115.1 Oceanospirillaceae bacterium UBA2001 | reverse complement strand
ACTGAACGACAACTATTAAACCAGGATTAATGACATGTTAAAGGGGTTATTATTAAGTTTCACTTGCATATTTTTTGCGGAATACACCATGGCTATTGAAGAACCCAAATACACCGTTATTGAAGCCTCTGAAAAATTTGAATTGCGAGCATACAAGCCAATGATTGTGGCAGAGACCCGTGTTGGAGGAGATATGGACGATGCCGGCACTGCTGGCTTTAAAGTCATTGCAAATTATATTTTTGGTAACAACACCTCTAGTGAGTCGCCTAGTGACACCGCTAATGAAAGCGCTAAAAATAAAATTAAAATGACCGCTCCCGTGAGCATGAAACTGGAATCAGAACAAATTAATATGACTGCACCTGTGAGTATGCAAGCAAAAAATGGTCAGTGGTTAGTTCATTTTGTGATGCCTGAAAAGTACACTCTCAGTACTTTACCCACTCCTAACAATCCAGCAGTGATCATCAGAGAAGTGCCGGCCCGAAATTATGCAGCCATTCGCTTTTCAGGTTTTGCAGGGCCGATTAAGGTCGATAGGAAAATTGCAGAATTAATGGCGTGGCTCAAAGACAAAGGCATTACACCTACTAGCGAGCCAGAGATGGCACGTTACGATGCCCCATGGGTACTGCCCTTTTTACGTCGCAACGAAATTATGGTTCAGTATTAGGCCTCTTCTCTGCAAGACACCCAAGCCTCTGTTTGATTTGATTTTATGGCTGCCTCAACGAAGCGCATGCCATCCACACCATCCGCAATGGTTGGGTAGGCTAAAAAATCTTTGGGTAGGTCGGTGCCCTCTCTGCGCGCCTGAATGGCTACAGCGAATTCTAGATACAGATTAGCCCATGCATCAGTTAAAGCTTCTGGATGGCCCCGAGGCATGCGCAACAATCGTTCTGTGGCTGGACTCATACCCGCACCATGACCACGAGAAATAATTTGCTCAGGGGCCCCTATGGCACGCAGGTGGAGAAATTCAGGTTGTTCTTGATGCCACTCTAGACTGGCTTTAGTGCCACACACCCTTAACCTTAAACCACACTGACTGCCAGCCATGGTCTGACTCACCATGAGAGTTCCTGGCACTCCCCCTTCAAAGCGCAACTGCATGAATGCCGTATCCTCCAGATGCTTAGGCTTGCCAGTAACATGGAAGTCGGCCCTTACCGCGTTTATGCGCAGACCAGAGACAAAACGAGCTAAATGTTCGGCATGAGTGCCAATGTCTCCCACCGTAAACGATGGGCCATTTTGAGCCACATTTAAACGCCAAGGAGCATCGTCACTCTGGTCCGTGATGTCCATCGCCCAATCCTGAAAGTACTCCACATGGATTTGGCGTATATCACCCAGATCACCACAACGCACCATAGCTTGGGCTTGCCTAACCATGACGTAAGCAGAATAAGCATAAGTCACACCAAAAATGACACCAGATTCTATCTGTGTCTTAGCAAGATTTAGAGCTTCTTCCAGAGATGTAGTGAGGGGCTTATCAGAAATAACATCGATGCCAACATCCATAAAGGCTTTGGCAATCGGCGCATGCAAATAGTTAGGAGTAACAATACTCACGGCTTCAATACCATCTTCACGAGTGGCTTCAGCCTGCGCCATTTCACGGTAATCAGAATAAACACGGTCGTCAGCCAACAACCAGGCTTTACCAGACGCCTTGGCACGCTCTGGGTTGGATGATAAGGCTCCTGCAACAATATCCCAGCGGTTTGAAAGGCGCGCGCCATTAGCGTGTACCTCACCGATCAAAGCGCCCTGCCCACCGCCCACAAACCCGAGTCGCAGGCGTCTTGAGGCCGATGGAAAATCACGTATTTTTTGGTCCATGTTAGTGTCCTGAAGAATAGTGTGAGATAGGTCGTGATGGGCCTAGTTTGTTGCAAAGCACAGGCTCCTTTGAGGGCTTATGATAAACCACATTGGGCCTCTTGAAAAACCATTTTATTATTGGTTTCTATTACCCATTAATCACTTTACACGTCACTGACTTAACCTTTGTTAATCTGCAGCACTCATCATTTTCACACCCATTTGGCGGCCCAACTTTAGCAGGCTAGGTAAAAACAAGATAACTAGGGTAATGCACGTAATCGTTAGAGTCAGGGGTCGGTTCCACAAAAAGTTAAAGCTCCCATCACTGACCACCAATGCTCGACTCAAATTCTTTTCCAACATACCTCCCAAAATAAAGCCCAGCAACATGGGCGCCATAGGAAAATTAAGAAATTTCAAACCAACTGCAATGAGCGTAATAAACACCATCATTTGGATATCAAAGGTGTTAAAACTCACCAGATACACTCCAATAATGGAAAAGAAAATAATTAATGGGTTTAATATTTGTGGAGGAATGGACAGCAACCTAGAAATGTAAGGAATTAATGGCAGGTTCAAAATTAATAGCACTAAGTTACCAAAGTACATAGAAATAATAACTGACCAAAATACATCAGGATGATCTACATACAAGCGAGGACCCGGTTGAATACCATAAGCGATTAGAGCTCCTAACATGATTGCCGTAGTGCCTGACCCAGGAATTCCCAAGGTAAGCAAGGGTACAAAAGAACCCGTGGAAGCGGCATTGTTGGCTGCTTCTGGCGCAGCAAGCCCTCTGAGGGCGCCCTTGCCAAACATTTTACGCAATCGCTCTGGTGCTAAATTACGCTCCAGTCCATAGGCTAAAAATGAAGCAATAGTAGCCCCTGCCCCCGGCAAAACACCCACAATAAAACCAAATACAGAAGACCGAGCCACCGTTGGCGCTACTTCTTTTATTTCAGAGCGTGATAGTTTCATACTGCTTAAGGCCACGGGTTTCATCGTTTCACTCGTGGAGAACATATTGCCACGCAGGATGGTCATCATGACCTCTGCTAAAGCAAAAGTCGCCATGGCTAACAATAAAAAGCTAATGCCGTCTACTAAGTCCATTTGTCCAAAAGTGTACCTTGGTGCTCCCGTAATAACATCGTTACCTACGGTTGCAATCATTAAACCAAATACGGTCATCATCATGGCTTTAATCACCTGCCCTTTTCCAGCAAAGGCTGCCACTGAGGTGAGACCTAACAGCATGAGGGCAAAATAATCAGACGACTGAAAACTGAGTGAAACACTAGCCAGAGCAGGTGCTGCAAATATCAGAATAATTGCACCCACAGTGCCTCCACAAAAGGACGCATAAGCAGCTAAGGCCAGGGCCTTGCCCGCTTGGTTTTTTTGTGCCAGAGGATAGCCATCAAAGGTGGTGACTAAGGTACTTGCACACCCGGGTGCATTAATAAGAATCGACGATGTAGAGCCACCAAATACGGCACCATAATAGACCCCAGCCATTAATATAATGCCTGATGAAGGGTCTAATGTGTAAGTTATGGGTATCATCAAGGCGACTGCAGATATCGGCCCAAGACCCGGCAGCATGCCTATAAAAGTTCCAGCAAAACAACCCACCACCACCATCATTAAGTTAAATGGCATTAGGGCCGTTGATAAGCCAGTAAAAATACCTTCAAACATGTCCCGCTCCTACCAAAATATCAATCGTGCTGGCGCAATATAAACGTCCAGTACTTGGGTTAATAGCAACCAAAAAATAAGCGCAAAAGGGACCGAAGCAAACACCAGTATTTTGATTCTACGTTCGCCTAAAAGCCAATAGCTTGAGGCTAAAAAAAGACTTGTAGTGATGGGAAAACCCAACCAAGGCAAGACCACAGAAAAGATAAAAGTGAAGGCCATCAAGCCCAACATAAGCAGAATATTTGATTTTAAAAGTGGCTCATTTTCGGCAACTGTGGCTGGTTTTAAAACAATTAATAGAATGGAAAAAATAACGCCCAGTCCCGACAACCAGTAAGGCATTGTTTGGGCATGAAAGGGTTCAAACTTGTCTCTTGGGAGTAAAGGTATATCAGCAGCGTAGTAACCATAAGTTACTGATAATAATAGAAACAATAACCCGCCAAAGCGGTCTTTAGTTAAGTTCATGGGTTATGCCATTATTAATGAAAAAAGGTTTGAGCCAGCATTAGTGGCTGCTGACTCAAACGCAAGTGAATTAACTAACCAATGAGGTCAATCAATTATAGGAAACCGAGCTCGCGCATTAGGTTACCCACCACTTCCTCTTGTTCTTCAAGAAAAGTAACAAACTCAGCGCGGGGTTTGAAAATTTCAGTCCAGCCATTACGTGACCGAACTTTTTCCCACTCTGGAGTAGAATACATTTGTGCTAAGGTTTGAGCATACTCGTCTGCTTGTGCATTAGACAAACTTGGTGCCCCAAAAAAACCGCGCCAGTTGACGAAAGTGGCATTATAACCCTGCTCTTTTAATGTTTGTACATTGGGCGCAGCATCTGAGCGTTGATCACCTGTCATCACCAAAATACGAACTTCACCCGCAGCAGCTAAAGCTAATGCTTCACTGAAGCCTGTTGAAAGCAGTCCTGCTTCGCCTGATAAAAGACTAGCCATGGCTTTACCACCACCGTCAAAGGCCAAATACTTGACGTTATTTGGGTTGGCACCAGCAGCTTTAAAAGCCATTGCTGCGACTAAGTGATCCATACTACCACGGGCGGAGCCTCCAGCAATATTGACAGAGCGAGGGTCAGCTTTGTAGTCTGCAATCACATCATTAAAGGTCTTATATTTAGAATCAGCCTTAACAACAAAAGCACCAAAATCACCAATGGTGGCTGCTATTGGCGTTAGATCCCTGAAAGATTGTGGAAATACTTTAGATAAAGAACGGATAACGATTGGTGTAGAGTTCACCATTAACGTACCTTGTGCTTGATCTGCTGTTTCAATCAAGTGTGCAATGGCCTTACCGCCACCACCACCTGACAT
>DDCR01000117.1 GCA_002335115.1 Oceanospirillaceae bacterium UBA2001 | reverse complement strand
CAGTTGACCCGTTTGCCGTTGGCCAGCTTGTATTGTTTTGGGTCTGACGTTTGTTGGGCAACCCGTTCAGGCCAAGCTTGGGCAATCATGATAGCGACCAGTAGATTGGCATCGTACTGATGGTGAATGTGTGGCGCAGAGTCGGTTGGCATTTGACTGAGCAGGCGCTTAATTTGTTTAGCTAAGCGTTGGCGTAAATTAACTTGGGTGGATGCAAAAGGACCTCTGCCATTGAGCCAGTTAATGCGCAGCATTAAATCATACTGTTGGTCGGCATGAATTGCTAATGGATCCTTTTCACTGAGCAGGGCAACAAGCTGACAGCCCAATTCCACAGCGCTATAGCGTTGTGCAGTTAACAATAAATGACCTAAGCGAGGTGACAGAGGTAATTGACTGATGCGTTGCCCATGGGCAGAAATGGCCCAACCATTGGCTGATGGACTCAGAGCCCCTAGTTCTGCTAACAGGAGCTCCGCTTTTTGCCAAGGTCCTGCTGGTGGTGGGTCTATCCATTGCATCTCAGTGGGGTCTGAACAACCAAAGGCATATAACTGTAAGCATAATTGGGTTAAATCTGTTTGTTTTATTTCGACCGTGCCCTGAGGAGCAAGACCTTGCTGTTCGGTGTCACTCCACATGCGATAACAGGTGCCAGGGCTTAATCTGCCTGCACGACCAGCTCGCTGTGCCGCTTGTGCACGCGACACTTTGACAGTTCTCAGACGGCTTAGACCGGTGCGAGTGTCATAGCCCATTTGGCGCGATAAACCTAAATCAATTACACATTCTATGCCTTCAATTGTCAGGCTAGTCTCGGCAATGTTTGTGGCCAGTACAATTTTTCGCTGACCCTGTTTGGCAGGGCTGATGGCTTGTTGTTGCTGTTCTATGGGTAAATCACCATACAGGGGAAAGAGTTCAATGTTAGGTGTGCAGAGCCTCGTTAAATAATCTTGAGCCTGATGAATTTCTCCTCGGCCAGGTAAAAACACCAGCAAACTGCCTTGGTGATTGGCTAGGGCCTGGCTGACGACATCATAGAGTTGGCTATACATCTGACCACGGCTAGGGGCTGGGCACACTTGATGAATTGTGACTGGAAACTGGCGACCTTGACTCACAATAATGGGCGCGTCGTGAAGTAATGCGCTGGCACTTTGAGCGTCCATAGTGGCAGACATTATGATGAGCTTAAGGGGAGCTTCTTCACGCAGCAATTCTCTGCCTTGAAGGCACATGGCTAAACTCAAATCACTATCTAAACTACGTTCGTGAAATTCGTCAAAAATGACAGCTCCGACACCCTCAAGGCTTGGGTCTTGCTGCAGCATCCTTAATAAGACGCCATGGGTCATTACCTCAATGCGGGTACTTGCACTCACCTTTGTATCTAAACGCATGCGATAACCGATGCTTTGACCACAGGTTTGTTGCAGGCTGTGGGCTAAGAAATTAGCCGTAGCAAGAGTGGCAATGCGGCGTGGTTCGATGAGCAGTATTTTCTGCTGGCCTAGCCAAGGGGCTTGCATCAGAGCCAGTGGTACACGCGTCGTTTTACCCGCACCAGGAGGTGCAATTAGGACCACTTGGTGGTGATTTTCTAATTGGTCAGACAGTTCTGGAAGCACCTTGTCAATCGGCAAGGAGACAGGTGCTGTCGGCATAATTAAAAGGCTTTAAAGGTGAGGGTTGTTAGGGATCTAGAAATGCCTTCTATGGTTAATAAATGATCATTAATATACTTGCCTACATCCTCTCCTGAGGGGATGTAAAGCTTCATTAATAAATCATAATCGCCACTTGTTGAATAGAGTTCAGAGGCAATTTCCCGTTCATAAATTGTATCAGCTACAGCGTAGGTTTTGCCTGGGTTACAACGGATTTGAACAAATACACAGGTCATAGGAATTCCTAAATAAAATAAATTAGATATTAGCCCATGATACAGTAATGGCAATGCGTGGCGGTTGTTTCATAGTGCCCCATAGCGGTCAGTTCGATGAGCTAGATCGGTGGCTTACTTTAAAGAAAGATATCAATTTTCGCAACTTATTCACTGACTTATTGAGACCTCTGCTAATAGGCAAGTGGAGTGTTTGTGCTGGCTAAAAAGTTCAAGCTTGGCTTTTTTGAACACAAATCCTGTGGCTTCATTAATATTGTGCAGTTGGTTTGGGTGGACTATTGACTCGTTATCGAATTAGTCTATGCTGGCTTAACGTCATTTTTTTCAACACAAGTTCTCTTGCAGCAAAAATAATGCCATTCACCAATGCTAGAAGCGTCGCTTCAAACGACAAGTTTGAGGTCGACAAATATGATTAAGGCCGATTTATGACCCTGCTTGCTCCTATTATTGCCACAGCTGAAACGTTTAAAACCATTCGGCGTGATATTCATGCACACCCAGAATTATGTTACCAAGAACACCGAACTGCCCAAATTGTGGTTGACCAACTTACTCAGATGGACATTGAAGTGCATGCAGGTATCGGTGTCACTGGGGTTGTTGGTGTGATTAAAGGCTTGACGCCTGGAGCGGGCATTGCTCTTAGGGCAGACATGGATGCCTTGGCATTGGAGGAACATAACCAATTTGATCATGTGAGCCGATACACAGGTAAGATGCATGCCTGTGGTCACGATGGGCATACAGCGACACTGCTCTGTGCGGCGGATTACCTGTCAAAAAACCGGAATTTTGCAGGCACAGTCTATTTGATCTTCCAGCCTGCAGAAGAAGGTGGTGCGGGAGCAAAGGCCATGATTAAGGATGGCTTATTTGAGCGATTTTCAATTAATGAGATTTATGGTTACCATAATTGGCCAGGCTACGATCAAGGTTCGGTGGGCATCATTGGCGGTGCCATGATGGCCTCGGCCAGTGAATTTAAAATCAAGGTGGTGGGTAAGGGCACTCATGCGGCTATGCCTCATTTGGGAGCAGACCCTTTATTGGTGGCTTGTCAGTTAGTGCAAGGATTGCAATCTATTGTAGCGCGTAATGTGAGCCCGTTAGAATCGGTGGTTTTATCCGTGACTAAGATTCACTGTGGCGAAGCAACTAATATTATTGCTGATGATTGCATGGTGGAGGGGACTGTTCGCTGTTTTTCTGAGGAAGTTCTGCAAATGGTCGAAAAGCGTATGGCAAAAATTTCCCATGACATGTGTGAAGCATTTCATTGTGAAGGGCAATTTGAGTTTAAACGCTCTTATCCAGCCACTATTAATCATACCGCTCAAGCTCAATTCATGCGCCAAGTGGCGATCGATTTGTTGGGGCAGGACCAAGTAGTGGACTTCACTCCGACCATGGGGTCAGAGGATTTCAGTTTCTTTTTGCAAGAAAAGCCAGGTTGTTATTTTGCTTTAGGTAATGGTGATGGAGATCATCGTGATCGAGGCCATGGCTTGGGACCCTGTAATTTGCACAATCCCAGCTACGACTTTAACGATGCATTAATTCCCATTGGTGCCAGCTTATGGGTCAAATTAGTAGAGGCTCGTTTAGGCCAAGGTGGCATTGCAGTTTAATCAAAGCAGATATAATCACTTAAAAAAAGTCTAGTAAAAATATTTCACTTAGTGTAATATTTTTCACTATGAGTGCCAAATATCCAAAACAACAAAGCGATGCAGAGCAGCTAGACCTTGCTACTCGAGCCGCTTGGCTGTCTTTTATAGGTGGTTATACGCAGGGTGAAGTAGCGAAGCGGCTCAATGTCTCTCCTGTGAAGGCCCACCGACTTATTCAACTTGCCCAACAGCAAGGTATGGTCAAAATATTTATTGAGGGTGAGCCCGCCCATTGTGTGGCCTTGGAAGAACAATTAGCCAAGCAATTTAGCCTACGCTCGTGCTTGATTACCCCTTCAAATCATCCCAATGAAGACGACAATGAAGCCAGCTTCAATGAGGTAGGTGCCGGCGCTGCGCGCTTGTTCTACAATATTCTTAACCAGTTACCACCTTCTTCTTGTGTCGGTATCGGTAAAGGTCGTTCCCTCTCAGCTCTGGCTGAGAAATTACCCAAAATTAACCGAGCGGACCTAACTTTTGCCTCCGTCTCTGGCAGTTTTACTCGCAAATTCTCAGCTAACAGACTCGATGTAGTGCAACAGTTTGTAGAGCGCACCGGGGGTGAGGGTTACTTTATGCCTGTGCCTTATTTGGCCCGTGACGACGTTGAGCATGAGATGTTGATGGCTCAAGCCAGTGTGCAATTTAGCTTAAATTTAGCTCGAAATGCGAACTTATATGCGGTTGGTATTGGTGGGCTAAAAACCAATCATTATCTCCATAGCGTCGGTTTAGTGACAGACAATGATTTGGAAGAACTGCGTGCAGCTGGAGCGGTGTGTGATTTGATCGGTAGTTTCTACGATATTTTCGGTAAACTTGTGGCCCACCCATTGAATGGCCATGGATTGGGTATTAATGCGGCAGAAATGGCAGGTAAACGGGTGGTCGCGGTAGCGGGTGGCCTGGGCAAAGAATTGGCGTTACTAGGTGCCCTGCGGTCTGGCCTTGTCACTGACTTAGTCATGGGCGAGGCCACTGCCAACAAACTAGTGTCCTTAATGGAGTTTAAATAAATGGCAACACAAGTACCTATTAGCCTCGTTCAACCCAAACCACAGTCCATGGGCACTGGCAATACTGATGCTGTAACAAAACCTCCAGTGGGCCATGGTGAGTTAGTGCGCAACTCCGGTATAACCCTAGATTTGCAGCAGCTTGATAAAATTCGGGTGAATAAAAGTGCGGTTGAAAGACGCTGTGCGAGCTACGGTGCTCGTCGCAGTATTAAAAAGCAACAGCAGGCAGCTTGGCTGCTCAAAGCCATCAGTTTAATCGACCTAACAACCTTGTCAGGTGATGACACAAAGGATCGTGTTAAACGTTTATGTAGCAAAGCGAAAACACCAGTGAGTCGGGATCTGCAACGGCGTTTAGGCATTGAATCCATTCAACTATCAACAGCAGCAGTGTGCGTGTACCACGAAATGCTGGAAGCAGCTTGCACCAGTCTTACGGATACGGACATTCATCTTGCGGCTGTTTCTACTGGCTTTCCGGCTGGATTATCACCCTTACCACTGCGCATCGCTGAAATTGAATATTCTGTGGCTGCTGGAGCCGATGAAATTGACATTGTAATCAGCAGAAGGCATGTTTTAGAAGGCAATTGGCAAGCCCTTTATGATGAAATCAAAGCCTTCCGCAAAGCGTGTGGTTCAGCTCATTTAAAAACCATTTTAGCCACCGGCGAGCTAGGTCATTTGGCTAACATTGCGAAAGCCTCAATGGTTTGTATGATGGCTGGGGCTGATTTTATTAAAACCTCTACGGGCAAAGAAACAGAAAATGCCACCTTGCCCGTGAGTTTGGTGATGGTGCGAATGATTAGAGAATATTTCCAACGTACTGGCATTTATATCGGATTTAAACCTGCTGGCGGTGTGAGTGACAGCAAAACAGCGTTGCTTTACATGACCATGATGCAAGAAGAACTGGGTCGTCGCTGGTTGGAGCCAGATCTGTTTCGTTTTGGTGCGTCCAGTTTGCTGGGCGATATAGAGCGTCAGTTAGATCATTATGATAGTGGTTATTATTCAGCGGCCTACAGACACGCAATGGCGTAAATCAGGTATAGAACCATGACCATAACTACTGAGACAAAGATGACATTATTAAACGAATTTGAACAACTTAATTATAGCCAAGCCTTAGAAAGTGATGCGCAAGCGCAGGCGTGGTTGCAGCAAAATCAGTGTCGCTTTGGTCATTACATTGATGGTGCTTTTACCAGCGAAGTAG
The DNA here is from genome assembly GCA_002335115.1 of Oceanospirillaceae bacterium UBA2001. Lineage (GTDB taxonomy): Bacteria > Pseudomonadota > Gammaproteobacteria > Pseudomonadales > Balneatricaceae > Njordibacter. The sequence continues at coordinate 28,083 of DDCR01000117.1, read as the reverse complement.
ATGCGTCTCTAGTTAAAGTATTGAATCCGGCCACTGCAGAAGTGTTGGCACATATTGAAGTGGCTAGCAAAGAACAAATAGATCTAGCTATCGCGAGTGCTCGGGTGGCGCAGCCAGCTTGGTGGGCGTTGGGTGGCCTTGGTCGCGCAAAAATTCTTTATGCCTTGGCGCGCAATTTACAAAAGTATTCACGCTTAGCTGCTGTTTTAGAAACCTTGGACAATGGTAAGCCTATTCGAGAAAGCCGAGATGCAGATATTCCTTTGGCCATTCGGCATTTTTATCATCATGCTGGCTGGGCCAAACTACAAGATCGTGAATTTCCAGACCATGGGCCAGTGGGTGTTGCTGCACAAATTATTCCTTGGAATTTCCCTTTATTGATGTTGTCTTGGAAGGTTGCCCCTGCGATTGCGATGGGCAACACCATAGTTATAAAACCAGCAGAACAAACTCCCTTAACGGCCATGTTGTTTGCCCAAATCTGCCACGAGTCAGGCGTGCCGAATGGGGTGGTGAACATTATAAATGGCGCTGGAGATACAGGGGCCATGCTGGCTGCCCATGAGGGTGTTAATAAGGTTGCCTTTACTGGGTCGACAGTCGTTGGCAGAGCCATTCGTCTTGCGACCGCTGGCCAAGGTAAAAAACTCACCCTAGAACTGGGCGGTAAGTCAGCATTTATCGTGTTTGAAGATGCTGATTTGGATGCCGTCGTAGAGGGTCTAGTAGACTCAATTTGGTTTAATCAGGGCGAAGTCTGTTGTGCTGGATCACGCTTACTGGTGCAGGCACCCATCGCCCAGCAATTGCACGCCAAACTAAAACATCGTATGCAACAATTACGCACAGGCTCACCCTTAGATAAGTCTATAGATGTGGGCAGTTTAGTGAGTCAGCAACAATTCAACCGAGTTGATCAACTCGTGAGCCAAGGCTTGCAAGCCGGTGGTGAACTGTTCCAAGCTCATGATCAAGACGCATCAGCAAATTATTACCCACCCACATTAATCACTGAGGTTGATTCTAGTCATCCTCTGGTGCAAGAAGAAATATTTGGCCCAGTATTGGTGTCAATGACCTTTCGCACTCAGGCTGAAGCCGTCTCTTTAGCCAACAATAGCCGCTATGGCCTATCTGCCAGTGTGTGGAGTGAAAATATTAACCGTGCCATGGATGTGGCTCCTAAAATTCAAGCCGGTGTGGTGTGGATAAATAATCACAATCAATTTGATGCAGCTTGTGGTTTTGGTGGTGTTAAAGAATCTGGCTTTGGACGTGAGGGTGGTAAAGAAGGTTTATACGAATACCTAACGCCCACAGGTTTAACGGCAATGGCTGCGCCAAAGGTTAAGCAACAAACTTCAACCATGCCTGAACTAGCAAATAGTAATGCGATTGATCAAACTCTAAAGTTTTATGTGGCAGGTAGACAAGTGCGCCCAGACTCAGGTCACAGCCAAGCATGCCATAATCATTGTGGCAGCGTTGCTGCGCTGGTGGGCGTAGGCGCTCGCAAGGACGTGCGTAACGCTGTCTCAGCTGCATTAAAAGCTTCAGGCTGGACTCAACAAACGGCCCACGGCCGCGCACAGGTCATTTACTTTTTGGCAGAAAATCTGAGTCAACGTGAAACTGAGTGGTTGGCACGGTTACAAACGGTCTGCGGTTATAGTCAAGCCCAGGCCCAAACAGAATTTGATGCCGCTATTGCCTGTCTCTTTACCTATGCTGCATGGGCTGATAAGTATGATGGGGCTGTGCACAATGCGCCCTATCGTGGGGTGACCTTGGCTTTGCCTGAGGCAGTGGGAGTGATAGGATTAATCGCTCCGAATATGCAACCGCTTATATCTGCCCTCGCTATTGTAGCGCCAGCCATTGCGATGGGTAACCGCGTGGTCTTAGTTGCCAGTGAACGTTATCCAAGCATTGCATTAGAACTTGTGCAAGTTTTGGAGACCTCTGACATTCCCGCAGGAGTGGTCAATATAATAGCGGGGCCAAAGGCTGATTTAGCCAACCATATAGCGGGACATGGTGAAGTAGAGGCCATGTGGTGTTGGGCAAATGACAGTATTAATAAGCATGCAGAACAGGTGAGTGCAGCAGATTTAAAACGCACTTGGACGCATGCCGAAATGGATCGAGATTGGCTGGATCCTATACAGGGTGAAGGTTTGGAGTTCTTACACCAGGCCACACAAGTGAAAAATATTTGGACGCCATATGGCGACTAATTTAAAAGAAGAAAACGGCTCAAGCCGATTTATGTAAAACCAGGAGAACCTAATGAAGTTGAATAAAATCACTATAGCCATTGCCGCAGGTGCGGTCGCATTAAGTGCCACTATTGCACAAGCAGATGTTAAACCAGCCGTTGTTTATGACAAAGCCGGAAAGTTCGACAAGTCATTTAACGAAGCTGTGTGGAACGGTGTTAAACGGTTTACTGCTGACACGGGTATTAGTGTCCGTGAAGTAGAGCCAACCAACGAAGCCCAAGTAGAGCAGGGCCTTAAGAAGCTTGCAAAGCGCGGCAACAGCCCAATTGTTGCTGTTGGTTTCTCTTCAGCTAACGCTTTAAGTGCGGCAGCTCAAGCTTACCCAGACACTAAATTCACCTTGATTGATATGGTGGTGCCTGAAGCTAACGTTCAGAACGTCGTGTTTAAAGAGCACGAAGGTTCTTTTCTAGTGGGTGCTTTGGCGGCGCTTAAGTCTGAAACTGGCACCATCGGTTTTGTGGGTGGTATGGACATTCCACTCATTAGCCGATTTGGCTGTGGATATGAGCAGGGTGCGAAGCATATCAATGCAAACATTACAGTACTTCAAAAAATGACGGGCTCTACCCCAGCTGCATGGGGCAACCCATCCAAGGGAGGCGAAATAACTCGCAGCCAAATAGAAGCGGGCGCTGATGTAATCTTTGCTGCCGCTGGTGGTACTGGCATGGGTGTTTACCAAGCTGCTGCTGATGCTGGCAAGCTTGCCATCGGTGTAGACTCTAACCAAAATCACCTGCAACCTGGCACCATGCTAACCTCTATGGTTAAGCGTGTTGGTGTCGCTGCATATAAAAGCTATGCAGACGCAAAAGATGGTACTTGGAGTGCTGGTGTAACCGCTATGGGTCTTGCTGAAGGCGGCGTTGATTGGGCTCTTGACGAGCACAACCGTAGTTTGGTCACTGCAGATATGGAGACCAAGGTTAATGCTATTAAGGCATCTATCATCGCTGGCGATATCGCTGTACACGACTATATGTCAGATAATACCTGTAACTACTAATTAATAGTTTGTTGCAAGCGGTTGGGAATGCATACGTTATTCCCAATCGCGTTTCTGGTCCTTCGACAGATAATCAAAGACTCACGACTATGACTGATACTCTTGCTATTGAATTAAAAGACATTGATAAACGCTTTGGTGCTGTGCACGCCAATAACAAAGTATGTTTACAAGTCAAACAGGGCAACATTCACGGTATTGTTGGCGAAAACGGTGCAGGTAAATCTACCCTAATGAGTATTCTGTATGGTTTTTATCAAGCCGATGCAGGGCAAATTGATGTCTTAGAAAAGACGTATACTTTTACAGATTCTCATCAGGCCATTGCTGCAGGCATTGGCATGGTGCATCAGCATTTTATGCTGGTAGAAAATTTCACTGTATTAGAAAATGTGATTTTAGGCAGTGAAGGCGGAGCACTGTTGGCTGATGGCCTTGAAGCAGCTCGCAAAGAACTCACACGCTTGGGCGATGAATATGGTTTAAAGGTCAAGCTAGACGCCACTATCGATACTCTTTCCGTAGGTTTACAGCAGCGTGTAGAAATACTTAAAGCACTTTATAAAGGCGCCAAAATATTGATTTTGGATGAGCCTACCGGTGTTTTAACACCACAAGAAACAGAAGAACTGTTCCGCATTTTTGGGGCCCTAAAAAAGCAAGGCGTGACCATTGTGCTGATCACTCACAAATTACGTGAAATCATGGCTATCACAGACCAAGTTTCGGTTATGCGTGCAGGCCAGATGGTAGCCCACAAAGACACCAAAGAAACCAGTAGAGCGGAATTGGCTGAGCTCATGGTAGGCCGCAAAGTGTTATTGCAGGTCCATAAAAATCCAGCCAATGTAAGAGCACCACTAATGAAGGTGAAGCACCTTACGATAGCTGACAAACAAGGTGTTGAGCGTTTAAAAGATGTCAGTTTCGAACTGCGTGCGGGTGAAGTGTTGGGTGTGGCAGGGGTGTCTGGCAACGGTCAAACGGAGTTGCTGGAAGCACTATCAGGCATCGTGCCCATGACCAGCGGCACCATTGAAGTGTTAGGGTGTGAAATGGATGCCAAGCACCCTTTGGCGCCAGATAGATTGAGGCAACTGGGTTTGGCTCATGTGCCCGAGGATCGGCAACGTATGGGTTTAATTTCTGATTTTAGCGCCAGTGAATCGGCACTTTTAGGTTACCACACGGACCCTAAAATCAATTCAGGTATTTGGCTTAGTGACCGCAAGGTTGAAGCCAATTGCAAAGCTCTAATGCAGGCTTTTGATGTTCGCCCCGCTGACCCCCAATTGAAATCTGCTAATTTTTCTGGTGGTAATCAGCAAAAGTTGATTTTGGCGCGGGAAATGGAACGTAACCCCGATGTTTTACTCATTGGTCAACCCACACGTGGGGTCGACATTGGTGCGATTGAGTTTATTCACCAACGCATTATTGATATGCGTGATGCAGGCAAAGCCGTGTTGTTAGTGTCTGTTGAGTTAGACGAAATTATGTCGGTCAGTGATCGAATTATTGTCCTGTGTGACGGTGAAATAAGTGGTCGTTTAGATGCTTGTGATGCTGATGAGCGCACGCTGGGTATGATGATGGCTAATGCCCTAGATCCATTAGATCCGCTTCAAACCATGGACGACCATCAGGCATCTGTGAAGCAGAAGGCGCACCAGGAAACTCAGGTATGAAACGTGATAATCGCATTGTTTGGATAAATCGGCTGCTATTGCCCCTACTTAATATACTGACTGCTTTTGCCGTCACTGCAGTGTTATTTTGGATCATAGATGTCAACCCTATGGAAGCGGCCGAAGTGCTTTTGTATGGGGCCTTTGGGTACGAGGAAGGTATCGGTTATACCATTTATTATGCGACTAACTTTATCTTCACTGGTTTAGCCGTAGCAGTGGCTTTTCATGCAGGGCTATTTAACATCGGTGGTGAAGGCCAAGCCTATGTGGGTGGTTTAGGCGCTGGCTTAGCAATTCTTATGCTAGATCCTACTCTTGGGGCATGGGTTTTTATCCCAGCAAGTATTATCGGGGCCTTGATTTTTGGTGGGCTCTGGGCCCTTATTCCGGCCTATTTGCAGGCCTATCGGGGTAGTCATATTGTGATCACCACCATTATGTTTAATTTTTTAGCAGCCTCATTTATGGTTTATCTAATGGTACATGTGCTGCGTGACACTGGGCAAATGACACCCCAAAGTGAACTTTTTCCTACCAACTCTTGGATGCCGTTCATGCATGATGTAGCGGCAGGTTTAGGCTACAGTATTGAGGCATCACCACTTAACTTATCCATTCTTTTGGCCTTAGTTTGTGCTGTATTGGTTTGGTTTTTCTTATGGCAAACCCGTTGGGGTTTTGCTATTCGTGCCACCGGTAAGAATGGCTCTGCAGCTTTATATGCTGGCATAAACCCTAAACATATTATTATTGTGGTGATGTGTATTTCTGGTGCTTTAGCCGGTTTAGTGAGTATTAATGAACTCGTCGGATATCAACACCGTTTGATCATGGACTTTCATTTAGGGTATGGCTTTGGTGGTATAGCCGTGGCATTAATGGGGCGTAATCACCCTTTAGGAATTATTTTGGCCGCTCTGTTATTTGGCACTTTATACCAAGGCGGTGCCGAACTTGCTTTTGAAATGAGTAATATTTCTCGTGACATTGTAGTGGTAATGCAAGGATTGGTGATTTTATTCTGTGGGGCCTTGGATTATATGTACCGGCCTTGGTTAATCCGTCACTTAGCACCAGTTCCAAAGCAGGAAGAGTTATCAGGGGTGGCAATATGAGTGATTTGTTTTTAACTATCTTGTTGACCTTAGATGCCACCCTGCGTGTGTCGACACCACTTGTTTTGGCCGCTATGGCAGGTTTGTTTGCGGAGCGTTCTGGGGTGGTAGATATTGGACTTGAAGGCAAGATGCTGGCCTCTGCCTTTGCAGCGGCGAGTGTTGCTGCAGTGGTAGGTTCTCCATGGGCTGGATTGGGTGCTGCTATTATTGCCTCGTGTAGTTTAGCCATGCTGCATGGTTTTGCCTCGATTACTCACCGTGGGGACCAAATTGTGAGTGGGGTTGCCATTAACATACTGGTAGCTGGACTGACAATCATTTTAGGTTTGGCATGGTTCCAACAAGCTGGTTTAACGCCAGCTTTGGATAATGATTCTCGCTTTCTTTCTATCACTTTACCGTTTGCTGAGCAGCTGGCCTTTATTCCTGTGCTGGGCCCGATCTACAAAGAATTAATCAGTGGCCACACTATTTTGGTTTACTTGGCCTTTGCCTTTGTGCCGATGGTTTGGTGGGTGGTCTATCGCACTCGCTTTGGTTTGCGCCTGCGAGCCGTAGGTGAAAACCCAACAGCTGTCGATACGGCGGGTTTATCAGTGGTTAAATTACGCTACAAAGCGCTTATTATTGGTGGTGTTTTGTGCGGTATTGCAGGTGCTTATTTGAGTACCGCTCACAATGCTCAGTTCACCAGAGATATGACTGCAGGCCAAGGCTATATTGCTTTAGCAGCCCTCATTTTTGGCAAGTGGCGCCCACTTACGGTGATGTTGGCGTGTTTACTGTTTGGTTTCTTAGATGCCTTAGCTGTGCGCCTTCAAGGTGTAGTGATTTCTGGTATTGGAGAGATCCCAGTGCAATTTATTGAGGCCACCCCTTACTTACTCACGGTAATTCTATTAGCTGGTTTTATTGGCCGTGCTATACCCCCGAAGGCCGCTGGTAAGGCCTACCTTAAGGAACGATGACTATGTCTAAATCAACCACTGAACCGGATTGTCTAGATGCTGTAAAGCGAGCTATGGATAAGGCCTATTGCCCTTACTCAGGCTATCCTGTTGGTGCTTTAATAGTGACCGAAGATGGTCAAACGTTTGCTGGCTGTAATGTTGAAAATGCCAGTTACCCTGAGGGTAATTGTGCAGAAACAGCCGCTATTGCCGCTATGGTTATGGCGGGCCATAAGCGTATGCAAGAAATATATATTATAAGCCAAGATGATCAAGGTGCGACGCCTTGTGGTGGTTGCCGGCAGCGTATTCGGGAATTTGCTGACAACAATACTCCTGTCATTTTGTGCTCTCCAGCAGGTGTACAGCGACGTTTGACCCTCGCAGAATTACTACCCCACGCTTTTGGTCCGGAATGGTTATTATGAGTCAGGTAAATGCCTGTCTACTAGCCATAAATCAAGCAGCAAAAGGTTTTATGCCTCAAGTAGGCATGGTGCTGGGTTCTGGCTTAGGTTCGTTTGCTGATCAAATTGATGCTATCGCCAGTATTAGTTTTGATGATTTACCTGGTTTTCCTCAAGCCGGAGTGGGTGGCCACGCAGGACGTTTAGTCTTGGGTCAGGTAGGGACGGCGAGGGTTGCCGTATTGCAAGGCCGAGCACACTATTATGAACAGGGCCAAGCTGATGTCATGGCTGTTGCCATTCAAACCCTTAAAGCCATTGGTTGTGAAGCCCTTATTCTCACTAACGCTGCAGGTAGTTTGGTCACTGAAGCAGGGCCTGGTAGTGTGATGCTCATCACAGATCATATGAATATGACTGGTGTATCACCTTTATTTGGTGCCCAAGGTAATCAGAGATTTGTGGATATGACTCAGGCATACCACCCTAGTATGAATGAGGCCATGCGCAGCGCAGCTAAAGCAAGTAATGTGACCTTACACGAAGGCGTTTATGCTTGGATGTGTGGCCCTCATTTCGAAACACCTGCAGAAATCCGGGCCCTTAAGGTGCTGGGTGCCCAAGCTGTCGGTATGTCTACCGTGCCAGAAGTTATTTTAGCCCGTCATCAAGGCTTACCTTTGTGTGCCTTATCAATTATTACCAATTACGCGGCTGGCATGAGCCCAACTCCATTGAGCCATGAGCAAACCATGGCGTATGCCAAATTGGCTACTGATGGCGTTGAGGGTTTGCTGAAGGCTTTTTTAGAAACCTATAAGGCACCTTTATGACCATGACTTATTTGCCACAGGAGTTAATCCGAAAAAAGCGTGATGGACTAGTACTTAGCGATGCTGAGATTGTTTTTATGGTGCAGGGCATCACCAGTGGGCAATTAAGTGATGCTCAGTTAGGCGCTTTTGCAATGGCTGTATTTCAGAGGGGCATGACCATGCCAGAACGCGTTACCTTGACGCAACAAATGATGTGCTCGGGTAAAGTGTTAAATTGGCAAAACATGGATCTCGATGGACCCGTTGTTGATAAACATTCCACGGGTGGAGTCGGTGACAAAGTGAGTTTGATGTTGGGGCCCATTGTTGCTGCGTGTGGTGCTTATGTACCAATGATTTCTGGCCGTGGTTTAGGCCACACTGGGGGTACACTGGATAAGTTTGACAGTATTCCTGGATATGATGCTCATCCCGATGAACAGTCGTTTAAGTCTTTAGTAAAACAAGTAGGTTGCGCCATTATTGGACAGACTGCTGAATTAGCGCCCGCTGACCAGCGCCTTTATGCGACCCGAGATGTCACTGCCACCGTGGAGTCCATTGACTTAATTACGGCGTCCATTTTGTCTAAAAAGCTGGCTGCAAGCTTAGATGCGTTAGTCATGGACGTGAAAACAGGCAATGGTGCTTTTGCAGCAGAAATGAGTATGGCCCAAGTATTAAGTCAGAGTATCTCACAAGTGGCTACTGGAGCAGGTGTGCCGACGAGATGCTTAATTACTGATATGAATCAGGTGTTAGGACGCTCTGTGGGTAATGCCGTAGAGATGATGGAATGTATCGAGTTTTTACTTAATCCAGCCCAAGCAGATGAGCGTCTGGTGGATCTTACGCTTGAACTAGCAGCGCATATGCTTGATCTAAGTGGCGTAGCGGATAACTTAAATGATGCCAAAGATAAAGCCTCAGCAGCACTAAATCAAGGTAGGGCAGCACAGGTGTTTGCACGCATGGTGGCAGGCCTTGGCGGTCCCCCAGGTTTACTGGAAAAGCCCCAGCATTACCTACCCCAAGCCCCTATTGTGAAGCCTATTTTGGCGTCTCATTCGGGTTATGTATGTGCCATGGATGTGCGCGCTATAGGCTTGTCATTAGTGACCCTCAAGGCAGGGCGCAGCAAAGCAGATGATGCCATTGATTACGCTGTTGGACTCAGTGGTATGGTGCAAATTGGTGATTATATTGAGCAGGGTCAACCTCTGGCGGTAGCCCATGTGCGCAACGATAACCAACTCGCTTTAATTAACCAAGAGCTTGTTAATTTAATCCAACTGGCACCTGATGCCCCCAGATTAGAACCACTTGTGAAAGAGATTTATCAAGCCTAGCCATTAATTGAGTGCTTGCTAGTGTGGTGCTAAACGATAGAGATAAAACTATGAACAGAGCCATTATTATAATTTTAGATTCATTAGGCCTTGGTGCTAGTGCAGATGCGCATAAGTATGGTGACCAAAATGCAGATACTTTTGGTCATATTGCCGAGGCGTGTGAGGCTGGTTTAGCCAATAATTCACATCGCCACGGGCCCCTTAAAATTCCCAATCTTTTACGCTGGGGGCTGGGCGCAGCTGCAGTGGGCAGTCGCAAGCATAAACTACCCCTTGCAACACATCTGAATGTGCAGGGTGCCTATGGGCACGCGGTGGAAGTCAGCAGCGGCAAAGACACCCCTAGTGGTCATTGGGAAATATGTGGTCTGCCCGTGCCCTTTAATTGGGGGACCTTTCCTCAACAAGAGGATTGTTTTCCAACTCAACTGATGCAAGATTTGTTGGCCCAAGGCCAAATCCAAGGCACTCTGGCGAATAAACATGGCTCTGGTACCGACATATTGGCTGAATATGGTGAACAACATTTGCGCACTGGCTTTCCTATTTGTTATACCTCGGCCGACTCAGTGTTTCAAATAGCTGCCCATGAAGAAACTTTTGGCCTAGAGCGGCTTTATGATTTGTGTGCAGTGGCCAAAAAATTGGTTGACCCACTCAATGTTGCTCGGGTCATTGCCCGACCTTTTAAGGGCACATGTAACGCTGATTTTGAACGCACAGCTAACCGAAGAGATTTAACCACACCCCCTATGGGCCCGACTTTACTCGATCACATTCAAGACCAAAATGGCTGTGTAGTTTCGGTGGGTAAGGTGGGTGATATCTTTGCGCATAAAGGTGTTAATTATACCGTCAAAGCAGATGATAATATGGGTCTAGTAGATCAGCTATTAGACCAAATGAAGCAGGTAAAAGAGGGTTTGTTGTTTGTTAATCTAGTGGATTTTGATAGTCAGTATGGCCATCGTAGGGATGTTGCTGGTTATGCCAACGCCCTTGAAGAATTTGATGCTAGATTACCCCAAATAGAAGCACAACTAGAGCCACAAGATTTAGTGTTGCTCAGTGCAGATCATGGCTGTGACCCAACCTGGCCAGGTTCAGATCATACTCGTGAACATGTGCCTGTGGTTTTTTATGGGCACCACTGTGGCCTACCCGTACAAGCTATTGACCTCGGCGAAAGAACCACTTTTGCTGATATGGGGCAAACGGTGGCATCCCATTTAGGTCTTGTATCCCTCAATTATGGTATTGGTTGCCAACTCAATTAGTGGTTACAGTTAAATGAGTATTTCATGTCCAAATTATTAGCGACCCAAATTCAAAAATTACCCAAAGTAGAATTGCATAGCCACCTTGAGGGTTGTATTCAGCCCGATCTAGTTCGGGCCATTGCAGCGCGCAATAAAATTAGCTTAAAAGAGGGTTTGTTTACCTCAGATAATGAGTTTGCGTGGAATAATTTTGCTGAATTCTTACAAGCTTACGACGCAGCTAGTTTTTGTCTGCGTAAGCCTCAAGACTACCGTGACATTATGTATACCTATTTACAACAATGTGCGGCAGAGGGCACCATTTACGCTGAAACTTTTATTTCTCCTGATCATGCTGCTGCGGTGGGCATGAGCTATGCCGATATGTTGTCTGGCTGTGTTGAGGGTATCAACGATGCTGAGCGTGACTTTGGTATTGTAGGTCGCCTAATTGTGTCTTGTATTCGCCATCTTGGCCCCGACCAAGCCCTTAAAGTGGCACAGCATTTAGTTGCACATCTGCACCCTTATATTGTTGGTTTTGGCATGGGGGGCAACGAATCGATGTTCACTCAAGCTGACTTTGCTCAAGCTTTCAATACAGCCTCTGCGGCTGGATTAGCTTGTACCACCCATGCAGGAGAAATATTAGGCCCAGAAAGTGTATGGGATGCGATTAATAATCTGCCGGTGACCCGCATAGGGCATGGTGTTCGGAGTATTGAAGACCCTCACCTAATGGCAGAACTAGCCAAACGGGACATTGCTTTAGAAGTATGCCCGGGCAGTAATATTGCTTTGTCGGTATACCCAGACCTTGCTAGTCATCCTCTCAACCGTATTTTAAAAGCCGGTATTAGTATCAGTCTTAATGCGGATGATGCCCCATTTTTTGCCACTACGGTCGGTAGCGAATATCAATCGGGTGCGAAGGACTTTGGTTTAGATTTAGAGCAATTGAGAGACATTTCTCGCATGGCTATGCAAGCATCATTTGCTGACGCAGACACCAAAATTCGTTTACTCGCCGTTATCGGCTAATTGCAGCAGAAAGCTAATATGCTTTGGGAAAAACATTATGTCGAATAACACATTACGTCCATTCCACCTTGCTATTCCGATAAGAGATATTGCCGAATCAAGGGCTTTTTATGGCCAGTTACTGGGTTTAAGCGAAGGCCGCTCGACTGCAGAATGGATTGATTGGAACCTTTATGGGCACCAGCTAGTGACACACCTTAATCCCACCCTAGGTGCAAACGGTAAAGTGCCAGTGCATGTTAACGGTGTTGATGGTCAAGGCGTCCCTGTGCCCCATTTTGGAGTGGTATTGACGCACCAAGACTGGCAAGAGTTAGCGCAGAGGTTAACGGGTAAGGTAGACTTTATTATTGAACCTTATACACGCTTTAAAGGTGAAGCAGGCGAGCAATCGACCTTGTTTTTTAGCGACCCTAGCGGTAATGCATTGGAATTCAAGGCTTTTTCTGATCTAGGCCAGTTGTTCGCTAAATAATAGTGACGGGCTGGATAGTCTAAGACCAGCTAAATAACTAAGAGGGCATAAACCCAAGGCACAAAAAAGCCACAACAAGGTGGCTTAATGGGAATGGCTCCTCGAGCTGGACTCGAACCAGCGACCAATAGATTAACAGTCTACTGCTCTACCAACTGAGCTATCGAGGAATCATAAGTGGTCACATTGAGGTTGGCTCCTCGAGCTGGACTCGAACCAGCGACCAATAGATTAACAGTCTACTGCTCTACCAACTGAGCTATCGAGGAATTGCTCAATGTGAGGCGCGAATATTAATGATCTATTGGGCTTGAGTCAAGTCTAAAAAACCATTTTATTTGAATAGCTTAAACCTTTTTATATGGAGGTAGCTGTTGGCAACAAGTTTTACCTTTGGCATAAGGTTTTTACACTATTCATACATTATTTTAGCTAATGTACTCGCCGCGTGAATGGCTTTACCTAATGTTACCTATCACCTACGCCCCCTAACAACACGTCATCCTTAAATACAATTACCAGTGGTAGTTTAGCTCCAAGCAAAACTAACTCGGTAGTCCACATGCGTTTTTTACTGTTAGTCATCAGTTTAGTTGTATCAGCCAATCTTTGGGCCATCAGTGCACCCCTTGGTAAGGTATCTCAAACGAATCAATCACCGGCTATGATGTTTAGTAAATGGCGCGCCATGTTAGATCGGCAGTCGAACATCAGTGGATTGCAATGTGAAACAACCATTAATGTGTGTTTACCAAACAAGCTTGCAGGCCAGCTTAAGCGGCTCTCTAGTCATAATTTGATGGAAAAAATAACTCAAGTGAATGCCATTGTTAATCGAGTTCACTATCGCAGTGATAAAAAACAATATGGTACGGGTGATTATTGGGCATCGCCCATGGAATTTTTTGACAATGGTCAAGGTGATTGTGAGGACTATGCCATTGCTAAGTACTATGCCCTTCGTGCATTAGGTATGGCCTCTAATCACCTGCGTTTGATCATTGCGAGGGATGATCAAATTAATGATTTCCATGCCGTATTATCAGTTAAAGTGGGTCATGAGTTTTATATTTTAGACAATAGAACAAACCGAATTAAAGCTGACGTAAAGCTTAGTAACTTACTTCCCATTTACGCCCTTAATGAGAGCCAATGGTGGCTTTATGAAGGCGCCTTAAACATGTTACGAGGTTAATAATGACTTTGTCGCATCCAACACTCGACCTTTAGCCTTTTCAGGCGCCTACATAGGGCCTTAGCCTGACTATGACCTAAACCCACCGCTGTTAGATTAGGACGCTTTGAATGGGTACCAACCTCAAGCGTGGGGTAACGAGCTAGGTAGGTTAATTCGGGTGCTTGTGTAAACATAGCTTGGGTGCTTGTGATATTGGCTTGTGAACCTATCTCAACCTGCCATAGATACGCCAAAGCAGTGGTGACAATAGTGGCTGATGCTGATGTTGGCTTTAGGTATTGTGAAAAAGCTAAACCATCAATTGTGCGGCGCTGTTGGGCATCTTTTTTGTCGTCATCAATAACAACCACTAAATCCTCACTATTGACTATGGGCTTGCCGCTAGCAGGTGCTATGTCGGTGACCTTTGAGATGGTGCTATCGTCCTTATTTGAAAGGGATAAACTGGTCAATGATTGTTGCCATTGATCCGGTGATAAATGTGAGCTAGCCAAAAGTCGAGCGTAGGCATGGATGCTGTCTAAAGTGGCTTGTAGGTATAGCAGGTTTATTGCCATGGCTTCTAAGCCCAATGAATAGTCTTCCAGCTGATTTACATTGCCTGATAATAGTTGTTCTTGGCTCAACTGATAAAGGCTCTCAGCTGTCTCATATTGGCCCCTAATGCTCTGCAACTGTTGGTGGCTATAATGGTAATTAATCAGTGCAATATTCAATTGTGTTAGGCGCAGTTGGCGAGCCAGCTTTGGATTAGATGTGTTTGAAGTTAGGAGCCCTGCTTGATGCTTCAACGAAGTTTCTATGTCGTGCCATACGTAAGATCCAAGTATGGGTTGTTGGTATAAACGGTTCACTTTAAGAATATTTAACTGGGTATGGTCGGATCTCAGTTGAGCATAGGTTGCAGCGTGATGTTGTTCAAGTAAACCTTGAGAAAACTCATTTATCAAAAGAGTCTTCGGTTCTGGAAGACGCAACCTAAGCTCTGAAAGAGGCAAGTAGCTCAGATTCAGGTGTGTGGGCTTTGAACCTATAATACGAGCTAAATTTTGGCTAATCTTAGTTCGTTGTTGCTGCAGAGATTTGCTGCTAGTCGCTAGAGTCTTAAGCCATGATAGATGCAAGTGGGCCTTGAGTGCAGTTGTATTTTGGTCAACACCATTGACCCCTTGAGTTAACGTTAGTTTGGCTTGTTCTAACCAGATTTTTTGTAAAGCTACATCAATAATAACCAGTTCCCAGTAGGTTTCTATTAACCCTAAGGCTGAATTCTGTTGTTTGAAAAAGCCTGATTGCTCGAGTCCTAATTGATCTAATGTTTGGTAAAATTCAGATAGAGACGAGGGTACGTCTGATCCGTCTTCAGCTATTTTTGTTTGTAGCATTTGGTAAGCTGTGTCTAGGGCTAGGCTTGGGTTCTGAGCTTGGGCCTGAGATTGATGATTTATCCTCACCTCTGGGACCAATGAAACGGGTTTGATTTGTGCTTGAGTTGGAGTTGGAGTGCAGGCACTGATGAATAGTAATAAGGTGCAGGTCAATAGCGTTTCAGCTTGCCCGAGACGAATACATGATGGCATTATTTATTCCTAAAATTATCATCTGTCAAAAATCGATTAATTAGAATAAATATAGTAAATAAAGTAAAAACGTCAAATGGGTTAGGGAGTTATTTTGCTATTATTTTCGCCACCGATAAAATGGCTTCCGTGATATGATCAAAACCAGTTTCAACTCAAAGGAATAAGTGTGGATACGACAGCCAAAAAATTACTTGAATTGGTGTTAACACCGTTAAATATTAGCCATCATCAGTTAGATAACGATAGCCATAAACATAGTGGGTCAGCCACCGATAGCCACTACAATTTAGTCTTAGTTTCTGATGATTTTGCGGCGTTAGGACCAGTAAAACGTCACCAAAAAGTCTACGCGCTAGTAGGAGAGTTAATGCAAAACCCTATTCATGCACTCGCCTTACACTGCTATACGCCTGAACAATGGCAAGCCAAACAAGAAAAGATGCCGGCAACAGCGCCTTGCATGGGTGGTAGTAAAATAGCTTAGTCGCGATTTCCCCGCGCTTGAGTTTAGGGTAGCATCGTTGTAAATGTGCTGTGAGTGGCAGAGTGCAAGGATGTTAAGGGGGTGCAAATGGTAGCCCCGAGTCCAGATTGATCACGGGGCTATATTATCGAGAGATATGGCGTTAAAAGTCGCCTGTACCTGCAAGCGCTTCTTTTCGCTTCGCCATAAAGTCATTTAGGCCATCGTCAATGCCTTGATCTAAAGGCGGGGCCTCATACTCATTTAACATTTTCTTCCAAAGGGCATTGGCGCGCACTTGAATGTCTTTGCTGCCGTCTTCTTCCCATTGTTCGAAACTGTTGTTGTCAGTAATGTTAGACATGTAAAACGCATTTTTAAAGTTAGCTTGAGTGTGAGCACAACCCAAAAAGTGATTGCCCGGACCAACTTCACGGATGGCATCCAATGCCTGACCATTTTCGCTTAGATCGATGCCCTTGCAAAAGGTGTGGGCCATGCCCAGTTGATCAAGATCCATCACAAACTTTTCATAACCCATGGATAAGCCTCCTTCAAGCCAGCCCGCCGAATGAAGGGCAAAGTTAACCCCTGCAAGAATGGTAGGCATCAGCGTATTGGCACTTTCATAAGCGGCTTGGGCATCGGCTATTTTAGAACCAGGCAAAGAACCGCCGCTGCGAAACGGAACACCCAAACGTCGAGCCAGTTGCGCAGCGCCATATAAGACTAAAGCAGGTTCTGGAGTACCAAAGGTAGGCGCGCCAGACTGCATAGAGATGGAACTTGCAAAGGTGCCAAAGATACAAGGCGTGCCAGGACGGTATAACTGGATAAAGGTAATGCCCGCCAATACTTCGGCAAGAATCTGCGCCAAGGTGCCTGCAATCGTGACGGGTGACATCGCGCCTGACAAAATGAACGGTGTCACTACGCATGCTTGATTATTTTCAGCATATACTTTTGCTGCGCCCAGCATCGTGTCATCAAATGTCATGGGTGAGTTAGCGTTAATCAAGCTAGTGGTGACTGTGTTATTTTTAACAAACTCTTCACCAAAAACAATTTTCGCCATATCCACTGTATCTTGAGCGCGAGAAGGTGCGGTAACTGAGCCCATAAAGGCTTTGTCACTGTATTTAATATGGCTGTAGAGCATGTCTAAGTGGCGGGTCGTAACCGGCACATCTACGGGTTCACAAACAGTACCACCCGAGTGGTGCATGTACGGAGACATATATGCCAGTTTAACAAAATTTTGGAAGTCGTTAATGGTTGCATAACGCCTGCCTTTATCTAAGTCACGCACAAACGGGCAGCCATAACCTGGAGCAAAAACAGTATTTCTGCCACCTATTTCTAGGCTACGATCACTGTTGCGGGCATGCTGAGTGTAGGTGGCTGGAGCGGATGCTTGAATGATTTCGCGACACATGCCACGGGGAAAACGCACACGTTCACCTTCGACAATGGCACCGGCTGCTTGGAGTAATTGTAAAGCCTCTGGGTCATCGCGGAATTCAATGCCTACTTCTTCTAAAATCGTGTCGGCATTGCGTTCTATGAGCTCCAAGCCTGCTTCGTCGAGGACTTCAAAAGGATTTAGTTGACGGGTAATAAAAGCAGGAACTTTTACAGTGTCATTAGCACGAGATGCTTGCCTTGCACTACGACCACCTCCACTTTTCCGGCGTCCGCGGGTTTCACTCATGGAAATACTCCTCAATAAAATGGGGCAGGTTTATATGGGCCAAATTTTGCAGTTCTTGGGGTTTTTATGCTGGCTAAGTGGCGACTGCTTGTTATGTTTAAGCGTCATTATTTGTTTTGCAAACGTCAGTCAATGTGATGGCAAGAAGTAAGTTTCTTTTCCTTCTGAGCCTCACAGGCTGCAGGGGTCATTATGTTTGAGTTTGACGTTGGCTTGAGCAGATCCTTAGCAGAATTTCTTAACATGAATAGCACTCATGATGGTTTGAAAAAAACTCAACTTGTATAGGGTCTTTGGCGGTCAGAAATTCTATCTAACCAGCCTCTAGGTAGGTAGCATAGGCAGAACGTCAGACATTTTGAGAATCAAATATGAATTCTAATCTACTTGAAGATTTGTTAGCAGAGCGGGGGGTTTTACTTGCAGATGGTGCTACGGGCACAAATCTATTTGCCATGGGGTTAGAAACAGGTGATGCACCTGAACTATGGAATGTAGATCACCCAGAGCGCATTGCTGCAAATTATCAAAGTTTTGTGGATGCAGGTTCAGATATTATTTTAACCAATACCTTTGGTGGCACCCATTATCGACTGCAATTACACCATGCCGCAGATCGGGTACGTGAGTTAAATCTAGCTGGAGTTAAAATAGGCCGTGAAGTGGCTGCTAAAGCTGGCCGTCCCATTATTATAGCGGGCTCCATGGGCCCTACAGGAGAAATCCCTGAGCCTATGGGTAGCCTAAGCCATAGCGATGCAGTCGCTGCATTTTCAGAGCAGGCCTTTGCCTTAAAAGAAGGTGGGGCAGATGTCTTATGGATAGAAACGATGTCTTCAACGCAAGAGTCTGAGGCCGCAATTGAAGGTGCGAATCAAACTGGATTGCCCGTTATTTGTACTTACAGTTTTGATACTAATGGCCGTTCCATGATGGGGGTCACACCCGCTGATATGGTGCAATCTTGCGGTCATGAAAATCACACTGCGTATGCCTGTGGCTCTAATTGCGGTGTTGGCGCCTCCGAATTAGTGATGGCCATTTGTAATATGCGCAGTGCACCTGGTGGAGACAAGGCTATTTTAGTGGCTAAGGCCAATTGTGGTATCCCAGAATATGTTAACGGTGCAATCCGTTATAACGGTACCCCAGAAATTATGGCCAGTTATGCGACTATGGTGATGGATGCTGGAGCGGACATTATTGGTGGTTGTTGTGGTACCTCGCCAGAACATGTGTGGGCTATGCGCAATGCCCTAGATAACCATGTTAAAGGCGAGTCCCCTACGGTGGAAAAAATCGAATCGGTACTTGGAGAGGTTTCTAAAGGCGGCAAAGCCCAGTTTGCGGGAGATTTAAGTGTGGCAGGTGGAGCCGCAGAAGGCGCTGTCATTAAACGCCGTTCCCGCCGCCGTTAGTTGATCGTCTAATCTAAAGCAGTTTACTAAGGTTAAGCTCTTTTTAAGGCAATGCCTTTGCCAGCATTTTCTGGCCAAGTTAATGGCCCGTATTCAGATGCAAAAAGAGACAGGCTTTGTTGCATCATCAGGCTAAAGTCAGTGACCTTTTGGGATTCCAAATTGTAGCAAATCAGCAACATTTCTACGGTGGCTAATAATTCGTCTTGATCATTGAACATGCTGTGAAAAATTCGCATGCGTTTAGTGTCGGTCTCAAGTATTTTTGAGGTGACAGTCACCATTTCGCCCACCCCAATTTGTTGCACATAGGCCAAATGGCTTTCTACGGTGAATAGAGTTTCTCCCGTATTTTTAATGTGCTCCAAAGTTAAGCCCAGGTGATTTTGCAAGGTATCTGTGGCTTTGGTGAAGATGACCAAATAATACGCATCATTGAGATGATCATTGTAATCAATCCAATCTTTTAGGACCGGGGTTTGAAGCGTTTGTAGGGCACTAGGCATATTTAATCCGCATTAGATGAGGTGGATAACAATAGATAGATTAGGCGTTGCAAGGGCCTGGAAGAATGATTAATATCGCATTATTATTGCATATTAACGACCTCTTCACTATGTTCAGTGCCAAAGCCATTACCAAGACTATCCGTGTCACTTTTTATCTGGTGCCAGAGTTTTCTATGATTGGATTTTCGGCCTTGGTGGACCCTATGCGACAGGCTAATACGATATCTGGAGAAACCTTGTACGCGTGGCAGGTGGTGAGCGCCATGGGTGAGGCCGTGACTGCAAGTAATGGCATGAGTTTAATTGCAGATTGCCCAATGGGTGAGGAAATGAGGCCAGATATGCTCATTATCTGTGCTGGATTTAGCCCAGAAAAAGCCCAATCTAAAAGCTTACAAACATGGCTGCAACAGCACAGTCGGAGAGGTGTTTGGTTAGGTAGTCAAGATACGGGCAGCTATTTGTTAGCTCAAAGTGGCTTACTCAATGAGCATCGTGCCACTATTCATTGGGAAAGCCTCATGGCCTTCAAAGAGGTGTTTAGGCGAGTAGAAGTGGTGGACGAGCTTTATGAAATTGATGGCCGGCGCTTCACTTGCTCAGGTGGGCTAGCTGGGCTAGATATGATGTTGTATTTAATTCAGTGTCAGCGTGGTCACGATTTATCTTTGGCGGTATCAGAAGAATTGATCTATAGCCATATGCGAGAGGGTAAAGCACCTCAGCGAATGAGCAATGCCCTGCGACTAGGTACCAATAACCGTAAGCTATTGATGGTCATCAGCGTGATGGAGGAACACTTAGAAGAACCTTTAAGTATTCCTCAACTGGCAGCAATGGTGAACGTATCTGAACGTGAGTTAGAGCGATTATTTAATCGCCATTTACAACAATCCCCCGGACGCTATTACCGAGCTAAGCGCTTACAAAGGGCCAGAGCTTTGCTGCAACAAACTGACCGGTTAGTGGTGGATATTGCCATGGCCAGTGGTTTTGGGTCTGCCGCACATTTTTCTCGAGCCTACCGACAGTTTTTTAGTGTGGCACCGAGTCGAGATAGGCAGCAACAATTGCGTCGGGCATAGTTAGCTTAGCAGCCTAGAACCCTAGAACCCCAAAACCCATGTCAGTTTATCGGCCCTGCCATTGGGGCGTGCGTTTTTCGGCAAAGGCCTGAGGGCCTTCACTGGCATCTTCAGAATGCAACATGGCTTGATATACGGGAACCGCTTCGCGCATATGTTTGTATGCCTGTTCTAACGGCATGCCATGGGTGGCACGGGTAATAGTTTTAATCGAAGCTAAAGACAAAGGTGCAGATAGGGCGATTTCTTGCGCCCAAGCCAGCGCCTGTTCTAACAATTGTTCCCCTTCACAATGACGATTAATGAGGCCAAAATGCATGGCCTCTTCCACCGCCATGCGGCGCCCAGACATCAGCATGTCCATAGCCACCGCTTGGGGTAGGCGCTGGGGTAACCGAAGCACGCCGCCACTATCGGGGATGATACCCAAGGTAGCCTCTGGTAAAAAGAACTGCGCATGGTTAGCGGCGATGATCAAATCAGCAGCCAGTGCCAGTTCAAAGCCTCCCCCAGCAGCATAACCATTAACGGCAGCAATGACGGGTTTATCTAAGTCCCACAATTCCGTAAGGCCAGCAAAACCGCCCCGGCCAAAATCTGCATCAACGGCCTCGCCCTCTGCAGCGGCTTTTAAGTCCCAACCCGCACTAAAAAAACGTTCACCACTGCCAGTGACGACCGCAACACTTAAACTGGGATCATTAGCAAAATTAACAAAGGCTTCACCCATGGCATGGGATGTAAGAGCGTCAATAGCATTAGCTTTGGGGCGGTTTAAGGTAATGAGTAAAACGGCGCCATGGCGCTCGCAAATAACTGAATCGGTCATAAGGAAGATTGGCCTAATTGGATGAGGGCATCAACAGCGATCGCACCCTTTTTGAGGGTAAGTAAAGGGTTGATGTCCAGTTCATATACGGGGTGCTTGTGGCTGTAGTCTAACACTGCGATCACAGCGTCGACTATAGCCTCCATATCAGCGGGAACTTGACCTCGGTAACCCTTGAGTAAGGGGGCACATTTAAGTCGATCTAAGGCCTGCATGATATCGTTTTTGCTGGCGGGTAACAGCACACTTTGAGCATCTTTTAATACCTCTACCCAAATACCACCCGCCCCCAAGACCAGATATTGACCAAACAAAGGGTCTGTATTAATCCCAATAATGAGTTCCAGCACCGTATCCTGCACCATCTTCTCAACCAGTAAAGTTTGGCTTATTGCAAATAAGCTATGAGCAGCGTGTTCAACTTGAGTCTGATTTTTAAGGTTTAGTTTAACGCCACCTAGCTCAGTTTTATGAGCTAGCCCCGCGTCTACAGCTTTTAAGGTGACAGGATAGCCAAGCTGAGTGGCTACTTTAACCACTTGTGCGAGGCTTTTTGTTGTTTCACCTTCTGGGATCGATAAACCATGTTGGCTGAGTGAATATTTACTTTGCGCCTCAGTCAATGGTGGCATCTCAGTTGTCAAAGCAGGGCTAATATGGCGAATACTGAGGGCCGCTGGTGCAGGTGCATTGAAGGCTTGGCCAATAGTATAGGCGTGGTTTAGAGCCGTAAGACATGCGTCCATGCCGATCATGGGAGCCATGCCATGAGCTATACAGGCGTCAATAGCGTGGGGTGGCATGCATTCAGCCATAGTAGCCAACACAATAGCCTTATGCTGGTCTGCTTGAGATGCATCTGCTAAAGCTTGCAGCGCGGTATCCCACTCGTCTGGATTAGCCCCATGATTGTTGGGCCAGTCAAGAATTAACACAGTGGCACTGAAATTGGCTGCCATGTGGGCTCTAAATGTGGCCGCCATTTGGTCTCGCTTATGCCAAATATAAGTTTGGTAATCGAGGGGGTTATCCACCTGTTCACCGTTAGAAAAGGTCGCTAATGTGAGCTTTTTTTGGGCTGGTGTAATAGCCCCAAACACAATTTCACGACCTTCAATCAGGTCTGCCATCATGCCTGCCTCTCCACCTGAGCAACTCATGGAAGCAATATTTTTGTGCGCCAACGGGCCCAATAGACTTAATAGTTTTAAAGTCTCTAAAAACTCGGGCACAGTGTTAACACGAGCGATACCTAAACGAGTAAACAATGCGTCAAAAAGACTGTCAGCACCAGTTAGGGAACTGGTATGGGACAGCGCTATTTTAGCTGCGGCTGGCGTGCGACCTGTTTTAATCGCAACGATGGGTATTTTGAGAGACAAAGCACGCCGTGCAGCAGCGTCAAAGGCGACCAAATCAGGGATGCCCTCAATGTGCAAACCAATGGCACTGACTCGAGGATCATCCAACATGGCATCTATTACGTTGGCAATGTCCACTTGAGCTTGGTTGCCCATCGTAAACATATAGGCGATGGGTAAACCCACTTTTTGCATGGTCATGTTGAGACCAATGTTGCCACTTTGGGTAATAATGCCCACCCCTTTGTCGACGGGCTGGCAACCGTGTTGATCAGGCCATAATACAGCCCTATCCAAGGCGTTGATGACACCATAACAGTTGGGGCCAATAATAGGCATGTCACCTGCTGCGGCGATCAAACGCTGTTGCCGATCTAGGCCCACTATTTTTAACTCATCGCTCAGTTCACTGAACCCAGAGGCATAAAGTAGGGCACCACCGGCACCCATTTCATTGAGTTGGGCGACAGTGGAGATGGCACTTTCGGCATTGACTGCCACATAGGCGGCATCGGGCGCTTGGGGCAAATCTGTCACTGATTGAAGGCATTTAATGCCCATTAATTGTTCTCGTTGCGGATGAACAGACCAAATTGGTCCCTCAAAGCCCATGGCTAAGCTTTCTCGAATCGCAAAATCAGCGCCGCGACTGCCGAACACGGCAATGGATTTTGGCGCCAGTAAACGCCGTAATCGTTGTTTATTAATCATACGGATGTTAACGCCAAGTTATTCTTCTAAAGGCCGCAACATGGCGCGTGAGATGATATGACGTTGAATTTCACTAGTACCATCCCAGATCCGTTCTACGCGGTGGTCACGCCAGATCCGCTCAAGTGGTAATTCGTCCATTAACCCCATGCCGCCTAATATTTGTATGGCTTCATCAGACACCATGGCTAGCATTTCAGTGGCTTTTAGTTTTGCCATAGCGGCATCTGCATCGGTCATCTCCCCACTGCAGTCTTTCCAAGCCGCATACATGGTGAGTAACTCAGCTGCTTTTAGCTCTGTGGCCATGTCGGCTAACTTAAAAGACACACCTTGAAACTTACCCACGCTTTGGCCAAATTGTTTGCGTGTGGCAGCCCACTGGGTAGCAATTTCTAAGGCGCGTTCAGCGCGGCCTAAACACATAGCAGCAACCGACAGGCGAGTGGCTCCTAGCCATTCATTGGCCACATCAAAACCGTGATGTTCCTCCCCTAAAACTTGAGATTCGTGCACTCGGCAGTTGTCAAAGTTTAAGATACAATTGTGGTAACCACGATGAGACACACTGTTGTAGCCTGACTCAACGGTAAAACCAGGTGTGCCTTTATCGATCAGAAAACTGGTGATTTTCTTCTTTGGTCCACGAGATGTTTGCTCGACGCCACTGGCGGCAAATAAAATGACAAAATCAGCCGCATCAGCGTGGCTAATAAAGTGTTTGGTGCCATTGATAACAAACCCATCACCATCTCGCTCAGCTCGACATTGCATAGAGCGGACATCAGAACCTGCATTTGGCTCTGTCATGGCCAAACAATCGACCTTGTCACCGCGTATGCTGGCCAGCAAGTAGTTTTCAATTTGATCACCCTTACAGGCCAACAAAATATTACTGGGGCGTGCAACAATGTATTGTAAGCCAAAGTTAGCTCGGCCTAACTCGCGTTCCATCAAACAAAGCGTCAAAGTATCCAGGCCTGCACCACCATGCTCCTCAGGCATATTGGCCGCATAAAGCCCTAGGTCTAGAGCCTTTTGCTTTATCTGTGCCGCCAGTTCAGGCCGAATTTGGTTGGTTTTTTCAACCTCCATTTCATGAGGGTAAAGCTCTTGTTCGACAAACGTTTTAAGGGTGTCGATAATCATTTTTTGTTCGTTGGTCAAGCTAAAATCCATGATTTAATCTTCTCTAAAGGATGAATATAGGAGCGGTTTATTATGCTTTATTATTAGCGGGTACGGCCATTATACGGCCTTGTTGTTTGGGTGCTGGCAGTTCTTTGTGGACTTGCCATATTTTTTCTAACACCGACAATACAGGCGCCTGAATGGGTGCAGTGGTTGCTGAATGCATATCCACATGCAAGAGCATTTGCTCTGTGGTTGCCAACAGGTTTCCCGTTTGCCCATGATACATGTGGTGAAAAAAGTGCAATCGTTTATGGTCCAGTCCTAATATTTGGGTGGTAAACCTTAACGGCTCATCTTGCGCCGCTTCTTGGTAATAGTTGATATGCGTTTCTACCGTATAAAATGACGAACCTGAGGCTCGGTATGCTTCATTAATACCCACGTAACGAAAAAGGGCATCTGAGGCTTCCCCCATTGCATAAAGGTAAAAAGACTCGCTCATATGTCCGTTGTAATCAATCCACTCTTGACGCACGTGGTCTGTAAAAAGAGCCAGAGGAGCATCAATGGCTTCACCTGATTGGTAAGTTCTGAAGTGTTTGGTGAGGTAAATATCGTTATCCATAAAAAGATTTTGCCTGGACTTTATTGAAATCATAAATAGATTCTCACTATGCCTTAGGGATTTTACTTAAACTTGATTAAATGCGAATAATTGTTGGTCAATAGCGATTGAATATTAGCCAATAGCGAAGAAATATTAGTCAAAACTGATTAATAGCTGTACAACTTACCACTGTTCTTAAGGCCTAAGGTCAGGTTGTAAATGACTTGTTAAAAGCGTTAAAAATGATAACAAAATGGAGTCAAACTGTCGCTTTTTTTTCCTTTTGGAAAGGTCGGTTAACTGTGTTTCTTAAACGCTTCAAGATTAGCGTTTTGAGGGTTAACGTTAGGTCGCGTTTAAGTATGTAGTTAATTTACATAAGCGTATGATTTTCGTCCAATATCACCATGTCCCAATGTATTTTGCAGAACGGACTAAATAACCACATATTGATGTCCAACTGGCTCAATTTAAATTCCAAGGTAAAATCATGTCAAAGACTTACTTGTCCGATATCGACATTGCGCGCGCTGCCGAGAAGCGTCCGATTGCAGAAGTTGCTGATAAGCTAAACATCCATGTTGATGATTTAGAAATGTATGGCAAAATTAAGGCTAAAATCAGCCCTGAGTTCATCAACAGTGTTAAAGACCGCAAAGATGGCAAATTAATCTTGGTCACCGCCATCAACCCTACTCCAGCAGGTGAAGGCAAGACCACAACTACCATCGGTTTGGGTGATGCCTTGAATCAAATTGGCAAGCAAGCCTCTGTGTGTTTGCGAGAACCTTCTCTGGGGCCTTGTTTCGGTGTCAAAGGTGGCGCTGCAGGTGGTGGTTATGCCCAAGTAGTGCCGATGGAAGACATCAACTTGCATTTTACTGGTGACTTTCACGCGATTGGCCTAGCCCACAACCTTTTGTCTGCCGCCATTGATAATCATCTTCAGCAAGGTAATGAGTTAAACCTAGACCCACGCCGGATAGCGTGGAAGCGCGTCATGGACATGAACGATCGTGCCCTGCGTAATGTCACTATCGGTCGCGGTGGCCCAGCTCATGGTGTGCCCCGTGAAACGGGTTTTGACATCACTGTGGCCTCTGAAGTAATGGCTATATTCTGCCTAGCTAACACCCTAGCTGAACTTAAAGAAAAACTAGGTGATGCCGTTGTTGGATATACCTATGACCAAAAACCGGTTACCGCACGAGATCTGAAAGTGCATGGTGCCATGACAGTTTTATTAAAAGACGCATTCAGTCCCAACCTTGTGCAAACCCTTGAGCACACGCCGGCATTCGTGCACGGTGGGCCATTTGCTAACATCGCCCATGGATGTAACTCAGTTGTAGCAACGCGTTTGTCTATGAAGTTGAGCGACTACACAGTCACAGAAGCAGGTTTTGGAGCTGATCTAGGTGCAGAAAAGTTTTTAGACATTAAATGTCGTAAAGCGGGCATCACCCCCAGTGCTGTGGTTATTGTTGCAACGATTCGTGCTCTGAAACTTCACGGTGGCGTGCCTCTTAAGGACGTTAACAATGAAAACCTTGAAGCTGTGGCGACAGGTGTTGAAAACCTTAAAAAGCATATCGAAAATATTCATCAATTTGGTCTGCCTGTTGTAGTAGCAGTGAATAAGTTTGTGACTGACACAGATGCAGAAGTGAAGACGGTTCAATCGAAGTGTGATTACCTTGGGGTACAAGTCATCGAAGCTAACCACTGGGCCGATGGTGGCAAAGGCGCCATTGAGTTGGCAGAAACCGTCGTTGATTTGGTAGAAAATCACGAAAACGACTTTCACTACCTTTACGAAGATGACATGCCTCTTTGGGACAAAGTTAAAACGGTTGCCCAAAAGATCTATGGTGCTGATGACATCGAAGGTGATCAAAAGCTGCGAGACAGTTTCACAGCCTTAGAAAAAGCGGGCTATGGAAACTTGCCTATTTGTATGGCTAAGACCCAGTACTCTTTTTCAACTGATCCTGCTTTGAAAGGTCGCCCAACAGGGTTTAATATCCCGTTGCGTGAAGTGCGGTTGTCCGCTGGTGCGGGCTTTATAGTTGTGCTTGCAGGTGATGTAATGACGATGCCGGGTCTGCCTAAGAAGCCTGCTGCTGAAGTCATCGACATCAACGAAGATGGTCAAATAGTAGGCTTATTCTAAGCTTGCATTTACTTTAAAAAAAAGCCTTATTAGGGTTTACCTAATAAGGCTTTTTTTGTTTGAATTAGCCTAATAATTGGGCCCTAGGTGAGCAAAATAGCCGGCTTAGTGCTGATTATTTGGAGCTGCAGTGGAATGCCTTAATCGCAGTTCTACTTGCAGCTGTTGCTGTGCCTGAGGTGATGCACCGGCTAATCGGTCTATCAGGTATTGGGCTGAAAGTTGGCCCATAAGTTTAAAAGGAATATGCATGGTGGTCAGGCTTGGGGTTAGATTGGCGCTTAGCGCTAGATCATCAAAACCTGCAATAGAGACTTGATCTGGAACCTTAACGCCACCGGCCTGACATTCTAATAATGCGCCAGCTGCCAAAACATCATTGCTGCACAAAATGGCAGTGGGTGGTGAGGGTAAATTGAGCAAGTCCCGACACGCCTCACGGCCCGCTTCAATCTTGTAAGTGCACTCGATAATCGTGTCTTTAGATAATCTGATGCCTTGGGCTAATAATGCGTCTTTCATGCCATTTAAACGATCTAACGCACGGTCATTGGCTTCTGAAATGCCACTAATAATAGCAAATCGTTGGTGCCCCAAAGATGTGAGGTGCACCGGTAGCAGTTTAGCGGCCTCATAATTATTAAAGCCAACACAGGGGTGCAGACAATCCCTTTGGTATGCCCAAGTGAGCACATAGGGGATGTTTCGTTGCTGCAGTAGTTTATAAATTAGAGGGTCGTGATTCAGTCCTACCAGCATTACTGCGTCAACACCCCGTTCTATTAAAGTTTTGACCTGAGTGAGTTCGTGCTGAGAGTCATAACCAGAAGTGGTGAGCATTAAGCTAAAGCCGGCTTGATTTAAACAGCTTTCAAAGGCCTCAATACCGTCGGCGAAAA
>DDCR01000050.1:14915-34252 GCA_002335115.1 Oceanospirillaceae bacterium UBA2001 | reverse complement strand
CCCGACATCCTGCTCCCAAAGCAGGCGCGCTACCAGGCTGCGCTATACCCCGACAATCTCTACAAGACCAGTACCCATGGGCTCAAGCCATTGAAGAGGTGCGTATATTAAAGCTGCTACCCCGTTTCGTCAAGCATATTGTTTGGTTTTTTTCCAATAAAACCAAACCGTTAAAATAAACTTCAATTTTAGACTTCACGTTTCCAGACGGTGCCTTCTTTGCTATCTTCTAATACGATACCCGCCACTTTTAATTGATCACGAATTTGATCTGAGAGAGCAAAGTTTCGATCTAATTTGGCCTGTTGGCGCTGCACGACCAAGGCTTCAACATTAGCATCTGCTAGATCACCCTCTCCTGCTTCACCCTTTAAATAGGCTTGAGGATCTAGTTCTAATAGACCTAAGATATTACCTAAACCGCGCATCTGACTGGCTAACACGGCCGCTTGGGGATCAGTATCACGTTTAAGACGGTTTACTTCTCGTGCCATTTCAAATAATACTGAAATGGCCTCACGGGTATTAAAATCATCATCCATAGCACTGTTAAAGCGGTCTAAGTATGGCCCTTCTAGTGACACATCCTGCAACTCAAGTTGATCCATGGCAGTGTATAAACGATCCAAAGCTCTTTGCGCTTCAACTAAGGCATCCTCTGCATAATCAATTTGGCTGCGGTAATGGCTGGCTGTGAGCAAATAACGCACAATTTCTGCAGGGAATTTTGCCAATACCTCTCGGATAGTGAAAAAATTTCCCAAAGACTTTGACATCTTTTCTTTGTTAACGCGAACAGCGCCAGCATGCAGCCAATAGTTAACAAAGGTTTCGCCATTAGCGGCTTCAGATTGGGCAATTTCGTTCTCATGGTGAGGAAAAGGCAAATCTGGGCCTCCACCATGAATATCAAAATGGTTGCCTAAACAACACTTGGTCATGGCAGAACATTCTATATGCCATCCAGGGCGACCTTCTCCCCATGGCGATGGCCAAGACACTTCATCCTTCTTTGCCGCTTTCCACAGTACAAAATCAAATGGATTCTCTTTCACATCGTTGATGTCAACTCGCGCCCCAGCTCTCATATCCTCAAGTTTGCGGTTGGTTAGCTTACCGTAGCCATCAAACTTCTCTACCCGATAATACACATCACCATTGCTAGCAGCATAGGCATACTGCTTTTCAATGAGTGTTTGTACCATATCGCGAATGGCTTGAATATGACCCGTGGCACGAGGTTCTTGATCAGGTGGTAGCACATTTAAAGCTAACTCATCCTCATGCATAGCATCAATGAAACGTTGAGTGAGCTGTTCGCAAGACTCACCATTTTCTGCCGCGCGCTTAATAATTTTATCATCAACGTCAGTAATGTTGCGCACGTACTCAACTTGGTAGCCAGCATGCCGAAGGTAACGCGTAATCACATCAAACGAGACCATGACTCGGGCATGACCAATATGGCAATAGTCATAGACGGTCATACCACACACATAAAGACGAATTTTACCTTCGTCAATAGGGGTGAACGGGACCTTGCTATTACTTAAGGTATTGTGAAGCTGCAACATAATTAACTTTTCCGTTAGGCCTTTTTAGCCCAAGAGTCACGCAAAGTGACGGTGCGGTTGAATACTAAACGCTCGGCTGTCGAGTCTTTATCAACACAGAAATAGCCTTCACGCTCAAACTGAAACCGTTCACCATCAACAGCCGATGTTAAAGAAGGTTCTGCCATTGCGCCTTTGATTAAACGTAAATTTTCTGGGTTCACATAAGCCATAAAGTCCACGTCTTTATCACCGTCTGGGTTGGCATGATTAAATAGGCGATCATATAAGCGCACATCAATTAATTGATGATGACTAGCACTGACCCAGTGGACTACTCCGTTAACCTTATACCCCTCTGGTTTTTTGCCTAAGGTATTTACATCATAACGGCACACTAGCTCAATTATGGCACCACTGGCATCCTTAACCACTTGCTCACAAGTAATAATATAACCACCACGCAGACGCACAGATTGCTCTGGTGCTAGGCGCTTCCATTTTCCTTCTGGCTGCTCAGCAAAATCAGCTTGGTCAATAAACACCTGCTTAGACATTACTAACTGGCGCTCACCCATGGTTTCGTCTTTAGGATGTTTTGGCACAGTCAAGCTTTCAGTATGGCCTTCAGCCCAGTTAGAAATAGTCACTTTCAATGGTTCTAGCACACACATGGCTCTAGATGCCGTTGAATCTAAATCATCTCGTACACTGGATTCTAAACGACTAAAATCAGTAATACCCTTGCTGCGCGCTACAGGTGTGGCGGCACAAAAATTACGCAAGGATTCTGGTGTATACCCACGCCGACGCATGCCAGAAATCGTTGGCATACGCGGGTCATCCCAAGCGGTGACAGTTTGACTATCGACCAATTGTTTAAGCTTACGCTTACTGGTGATGGTGTAGTTTAGCTCCAAACGTGCAAATTCATATTGCCGTGGTCGACGTTTGCCACTTGGCAAGGTCACATGATCAATAAACCAATCGTAGAGGGGCCTATGATCTTCAAATTCTAAGGTGCAAATAGAATGGGTGACTTGTTCCAGTGCGTCAGACAACCCATGAGTAAAGTCATACATTGGATAAATACACCAATCATTGCCTGTCTGGTGGTGTTCGATATGCCGAATGCGGTAGATAATTGGATCGCGCATATTCATGTTAGGCGAAGCATTATCAATTTTAGCGCGCAGCACCCGTTCACCATCGGCAAACTCCCCTGCTTTCATACGCGCAAACAAGTCTAGGTTTTCTTCAATGCTGCGCTCGCGGTGAGGGCTATTCTTACCTACCTGAGTAAGATTGCCTCGGTATTCCCGCGCCTGCTCTGGGCTTAAGTCACACACGTAAGCCAAACCCTTATTGATCAGCTCAATGGCGAAACTATGAAGTTGATCAAAGTAGTTGGATGCATAGCATTCTTCTGTGCCCCACTCAAAGCCCAACCACTCAACATCACGTTTAATCGACTGAATAAATTCGTCACTTTCTTTTTCAGGATTTGTGTCGTCAAAACGTAAATTACATTGCCCTTTAAACTCTTGCGCCATGCCAAAATTCAGACAAATTGAAGTTGCGTGACCCACGTGTAAATAACCATTGGGTTCTGGTGGAAAACGAGTCACAACTTGGCCATCATTGTTGCCCTTTCTAACATCTTTAGCGATGATATTTCGAACAAAATTTGATGCCTGCACGACAGTTTTTTCAGCCACGAATGGGTCTCCTTGAGGGTTGCCCTTAAAAACCGATAATTATATGTCTTTTGGCGCCCGCCTTGCTAGCTAATTTCGTTAGAATTTGAGCGCCAAACCCATGCCAATGATTGCATCTATGAACTGCCGGCTTCATAATAAGGTTTATTTTATTAACAATTACTTGCTAGGGCCGATGTATGTCGAATGTATTAATGCAAACCAATTTTGGTGATATCACCATTGAACTAAACCATGAAAAAGCACCTATTACAGCTGCGAACTTTGAACAATATGTTCGGGATGGTTTTTATGATGGCGTTATTTTTCACCGTGTTATCGATGGCTTTATGGTACAAGGTGGCGGTTTTGACGTCAGCATGGATCAAAAAGAGACCCGTGCAAACATCGAAAACGAGGCTGACAATGGCCTCAAGAACGATGAAGGTACGTTAGCTATGGCACGCACAATGGATCCACACTCGGCTTCTGCTCAGTTTTTTATCAACGTGGGCGACAATGCCTTTCTTAACCACACGGGTAAAGACTCACAAGGTTGGGGCTACGCAGTATTTGGTAAAGTCGTTGACGGCATGGACGTCGTTGACACTATTAAGAAAGTGGCCACCACTTCTAAATCTGGTCACCAAGATGTGCCTGCAGACCCTGTGGTCATTGACTCTGCAACTATGATTGAAGACTAGCAAAAGTGCGTCGCCTATTCATTGCCGATTTGCATCTGCATCCGGCTCGGCCAGAACATAGCCAAGCCCTGATCGATTTTTGTCAGCAACGAGTGAATACTAATGATGAACTGTATATATTAGGCGACCTGTTTGAAACTTGGATTGGCGATGATGTGGGTATAATTACCTATGCGGATGTGATCGCTTGTCTGAAGCAGCTGACAGAGAGTGGTACTAAAGTTTACTTTATGGCGGGTAATCGGGACTTCTTAATCGGCCGAGACTTCAGTCTAGCCAGCGGTATCACCATATTACCAGACCCCAGTATAGTGACCTTTGATGGTCAACCTGTTTTACTCATGCATGGTGATACTCTGTGCACCGATGACAAAGACTACCAACAATTTCGCGGCCTAGTGCGCAGTTCTAGTTGGCAAACTGGGTTCCTCGCTCAGGCCCCTGCTGTGCGCATGCAGCAAGCTGCAGAATACCGCCAACAAAGCCAAGCCATGACAGCCATCAAATCAAACGACATCATGGATGTTAACTCTGGGACTGTTGAACAAGTCATGCATCAACACCAAGTAAACTTGCTCATTCATGGCCATACACATAGACCAAAAGTTCACCACTTAAACCAAGGCGACCGCATTGTGTTAGGAGATTGGGATGGGCACTTTGATTATTTAAGTTGGCCAAAGAATGAAAATTGGCACTTAATAAGAGAATCTATTTAATTTGCATGACTAATTTAAATTTTGACGACGCTTGACGCCAAATAAACAATACCCTGTATCTATTACTAACCTGTACAATTTCTTTATTATCCATGCCAGTGGCGAAAGACTAGGCATTCTTGTCTTCGCAACTTCCCGCAACTTGGTGCTGGAGCTATATATAGACCTGTATCTAGGCTAAAGTGCTAAACAAGGCGCTAAATAAGGCGATGGTGGCAAGTAACGATAGCAACCCTAGAGTTAACTTGCGACTTAACATGAGGTCCATGTGGTTAAATAAAGTGGCTCCCATTTGATTACCCACCAACATCGCAGGCACCATGATTATTAGCAGGCTAGGTAAACTTGATGAGACAAGGCCCTGCCCTTGCAACCAAGACAAACCGTAGGCATCAGTGAAAAAGAAGAACAAAATTAGACCAGCACGCATGGCGGTCATAGACATATTTGCAGACATCATATACACGGCTACAGCTAAGCCACCGATACTTGCGAGGCCATTCAAAAAACCAGCAATAAAGCCAACAAACACGAGCCAAACTAGAGATTGGGTCCCTTTGAACTGCCAATCGCGCCATAAAGCCAAACAAGCGATTAAAACACCACCACCCGCCAAACCACGCACCATTTCTGGTTGCCAGTATTGCAAGGCAAACACGCCCAAAGGCGTCCCTATAATAACCCCCATAAATAGTATGGTGACCCACATCCAAGGGATGTTGCGCCACACCTTTGGCAATAGATGCAAGCTAGCTAACATCTCCAATACAAACATAAGAGGCACAATAGTCTGCGCACTCAATACAGGCGCTAAGGCAAAAAAACATAAGGCAGAAAAACCAAAACCCGCTAAGCCTCTGACAACGCCTGCAAGTAAGACGATGCCAAAAACATATGCGAGTTCGAAGTAAGTCAGTGTTAAGTCAAACCAGTCAAGGTTCATACTAGCCATTTAAGTACGCTGTTCGCCCTGATAGAGGCGCACAACATGCCGTGCTTCAGCAAAAAACAACCAACGCTCTAATAACAAGCCCGCCATCATAATTAACCAAGCTAAACCAAGTAGTTCTGCCCCAACCAAGCCACCAAATACGCAATAAACAAGCGCTAATGGCACAATAAAGGTGACTAAGGTCATGATGACTCGCAATCGAAGCAGTTGGTCAGCAGCGACTTGGTAACCAAATTCACGGTTTAAAAAAGTGGGCGCGCTATGGCCGGCATCCAATAACCGAACGCTGGCTTGAGAAAACCCAGTGGCCGTTTGAATAGTGGCTCCTTGTGGTTTACCCTGCCAGAAAAAATACACCAATTTAAGGGCCAAGGTAATAACAACTAAACCCATCACAACAGCTTGCAGTTGAGGTTTCAAGGTACCAAAAAAGGCGTCTACAGCCAAAAATAACACACCACCACTAATTAGGGCGTAAGCCATAAATAACGCAGGAACCATGGGCGTGTTCCACTGACGGATGGTCTTTAAACTGGCGTAAATCATGCTCGTTGTAAACAATGTGACTAGCGCCAAAATCATACTCAATCCAGCTAGAATATTAATGCCCGACCATTGCCAAAATATAGCCGCGGCATAAAGACCCGCGACTGGATAAAGCAAAATGGCAAATACTGCTTCACGGGATAACCATGAAGTGCGAAAGCGGCTAAACGATCGCCACGCATTCTTAGGATTAGCCAAGTGCATGGTTGAAGACGCCAAACCAATACTAACAAGCACCATCGCCATGAGACCAATAACAATTTGTTGGTTGACGGTGAGTGTTTGGGTAAAACCCAACAACTGCCCCGCTCCAAGCCATGCTAACAACCCATAGCCAGCACCAGATGTCACGGTAAAGATAAGAACTGAAAAAGCTGGATGCATAATAAATCCCTAAAATTGAAGCAATAATTAACGGTTAATAATGCGATTGACCAATTGTCTAACACCCTGCATTGGTGACACCGACATACTATCTTGCTGCTTAGGAATTCTAGGTGGCAGATATGTATTGACTGGGTTGTAACCTAATTCTGGCATGAGTTGTTGGCCTGCTCGTTCTCTAGTCAACCTTGAAACTTCTGAATCTGGATCATCAAAATCACCAAATACACGAGACGATGTTGGGCAAGTTAATACACAGGCTGGCTGACGCTCAGCCTCAGGTAATTGTTCATCATAAATTCGATCAACACACAAAGTGCATTTTTTCATGGTGCCAGAATTAGGATCTAACTCACGAGCTCCATAAGGGCAGGCCCAAGAGCACAGATTGCAGCCCATACACTTATCTTGATCAATCAGCACGATACCGTCTTCTTCTCGTTTGTAAGACGCACCTGTTGGACATACCGTCACACAATCAGCGGTCTCACAATGCATGCAAGACATGGGGATATTCACCGTTTTACTATGGGGACTATCTCCAACCTCATAAGAGTGAATACGGTTGAGCCAACTACCACTAGGATCTTTGCCATGGGGTCGCTCATCACTCAAAGGACCAATCGTGCCCGAGGTGTTCCATTGTTTACAAGCTGTCGCACACGCATGACAGCCAACACATGTGTCTAAATCAACAACTAAACCTAGTTTCATTTGTCACCTCGGCTAAAAATGTCACGCCAACCACGGCTAATATTAATATTGGGATGGGTGCTATAGCTGCTCATCTTGCTTGCAGGAGTGAAGCTGGGTAATGGTTTAACCTTATCAAAACGTGGCCAGGTCAGATTTTGCTCGGCTAAGTCTGTCTCATCCGCTCCCACAGGGGTGATCTTGACTCTTAAATCATACCAAGCCGCCTGCCCCGTGACTGGGTCAGAGTTAGTCATTCGATGACCGCCAGCTTCAGTTTCCCCAGGTAATAGTTCATTGATCAAGTGATTCATCAAAAAGCCTTGTTGAGATTCGTTGGCGTCATCACTTAAACCCCAAGTGCCTTGTTGTTTGGCAATAGCGTTCCAAGTCCACACTGTTTCTGGATTTACCCCTTCCATGAGCTTAACTTGAGCTCGGATACGACCATTATGCGATTCTACCCAAGCCCAACCAAAGTCTTTGATACCCAGTGCTTCACCCTTACTGCGGTGCATGTAGAGGTAATTTTGAGACATGATTTGACGCAACCAAGAGTTTTGCGAGTCCCATGAGTGATACATAAACATAGGGCGCTGATTAACGGCATAAAAAGGGTATTTTTCTGCGTCTGTTCGTTGCTGCTCTAGCGGCGCATAGTAGAAAGGTAGAGGGTCAAAATAAGTCTTTAAGCGCTCTTTATGGTGCTCTTCTGTGGGTTGTGGACCATTATATAACCCTTGTCCTGCCAACCGGAACTTCTGCAGGGTTTCAGAATAAATTTCGATGACGATCTGATCCGTACTGCCAACCCAACCCGCTTCCTTAGCTAATTCCATGTAATCTTTGTTGGCGTGGCGCATGTACCTTTGATTTGGTTCCAGCTCAAACTTAAAGAAACATTGGTTATCGATGTAGGCCTTCCATTGATTAGGATTAGGTTCGCCACGTAATGATTTATCACCGTTTTTACCCCGCCATCCCGCTAAGAAACCAATGCCAGGGGCGCGCTCAAAGTTAATGATAAAATCTTCATAGTCCTTGAACTTGGGTTGACCTTCATCGTTTGTGAAGGCTGGGAATTTCAGGCGCCCAGCTAAGTCCACCATTACTTCTTGCCAACTGCGAACATCACGATCTAGCGCCAAAATTGGCTGACGGATCGAATCACAGGCGGCATCAACTTCAGAAATAGGTCGATCCAACATGGAGATCGTGTCATAGCGTTCAAGGAAAGTGGTGTCTGGCAATACTAGGTCAGAAAAATTTACAGTTTCAGAATGAAATGCATCACAGGTCACAATAAAGGGAATTTTGTATTCTCCTGTGTCATCTTTAGCCCTCAGCATGTCCATGGTCTGAGCAGTATTCATGCTTGAGTTCCACGCCATATTGGCCATAAACAACATCAAAGTATCTATGCGGTAGGGGTCCCCCGCTACGGCGTTACTGATCACCATGTGCATCAAACCATGGTTAGCAATAGGCGCATCCCAAGAATAGGCTTTATCAATACGCCTTGGTTTACCATGTTCATCAATCACCAAGTCTTCGGGTTGGTTTGGAAAACCTAATGGAGCCGATTCTAAAGGTGTATTAGGAGCGTTACCTTTGGCAGGTTTAATGGGTGGCACGATATGCTTGGGAAATGGAGGCTTAGCTAAGTGGCCACCAGGACAATCTATCGTGCCCAAAACAACCTGTAATAAGTGAATCGCTCGGCACGTTTGAAACCCATTAGAGTGCGCAGAAATACCACGCATGGCATGCATAGAAACGGGCCTGCCAATAAATTGAGTTTGTGTGCGTCCCGCCCAATCAGTCCACTCTGTGTCAATGGTAATGGTTTCTTTAAACGCCACATGGGCCATTTCTAAGGCAATACGCTCAATGGTGCCCGCATCAACGCCACAGATCTTTGCAGCTGCTTCTGGCGCATATTCAGGCGCCATGTACTTTTCCATTAAAATACTAAAAGCGGTCCGCACAGGAGTGCCACAAGACGCTTCGTACTCTCCAATTAAAGCCGGAGCAACATCAGGGCTGAGGGCCGATTG
Organism: Oceanospirillaceae bacterium UBA2001; assembly: GCA_002335115.1. Taxonomy (GTDB): domain Bacteria; phylum Pseudomonadota; class Gammaproteobacteria; order Pseudomonadales; family Balneatricaceae; genus Njordibacter. The sequence continues at coordinate 24,947 of DDCR01000050.1, read as the reverse complement.
CAGAGAGTTGGTGTGTTGATCCCATATTTGTGGGTTACCTTTAGCATCCCGCAACAATAAGCCATCACCCTGTTGACCCGGATTATTGATCACAAGCTGCGGACCATTGGTATAACGAATTAAGAATTCATCATCGATCAGACCTTCTCTGAGCAACACTTGCATCATTGATAAAGCAAACATTGCATCACTGCCAGGTGTGATAGCTATCCATTCGTCAGCAATGGCTTGATAGCCTGTTCGAACTGGATTAACAGCCACAAATTTGGCACCCCGTTCTTTGATGCGCTTCAGCCCTAGTTTAATCGGATTAGATGCATGATCTTCGGCCACACCCCACATCATAAAGTATTTGGTATTTTCCCAATCAGGATCGCCAAATTCCCAGAACGAATGGCCCATGGTGTATAGACCCGCCGCAGCCATGTTAACGGAACAGAAACCCCCGTGAGCTGCCCAATTAATGGTACCAAATTGGCTAGCCCAAAGCCCAGTGAGAGCTTGCATTTGATCTCGACCAGTAAAGTAAGCCAATTTTTTTGGGTCTGTCGCACGGATGTTAGCTAAGCGGGCCGTGAGTATGTCTAGTGCAGCGTCCCATGAAATGGGTTCAAACTCTCCTGCACCCCTCTCAGTTCCGGGCTTACGCATCAGGGGTTGAGTGAGTTTAGCAGGCGACAGCTGCTTCATAATGGCTGAATTGCCTTTTGCGCAAAGCACCCCTTTATTAACAGGATGGTCTGGGTTGCCTTGCACAAAACGAATTTTTTCGTCTTCTATGGTCACCTTAATACCACATCTACAGGCGCACATATAACAGGTGGAATAACGGTGTTCTTGTTTCGAGTGATCTTCAAACTGCGGCAAGTCTTGGCTTTGTGTCATAGTAACGTATAAAGATAATTCTGGTAGCGTAAGCTTATAGGATGTAACGCTTTTTACCAACAGCCAACCTTTATTTAGCCATAGGGCCACCCTTTCAAAAACTTCTCAAGAGAACAGATTTGGGGCATTGTTAAGGGCAAAAAAAAGACTGCCAGGAGCAGTCATAATAGGCATCATTAACACCATTTTAAAGCATTAAACTAACCCGCTAGCCCCACAAAAATAGGGGTAGTCTCTGCATAGATAGGTACTTCTGGTTCACAAAACTAAGCATAAACTTTTTACTTTACTAGCGTCAGTAGCTGGCTTAGTTAGATCACAGGGCGCTAAAGTTTCGGGGAAGAACTCCAAGTTTAGTGGACTATTAGGTCTAGGCATCAAAGTATCCTTTTAAGATAAAATAACTTGCTGGACCCAATAAAAATTAACTTTTGGCACCATTAATGCCACCATACCATCAGTCATGAATAAATTAACAGTATATAAAATTAATTCTTAATTACTTTTAGAAATATAAAAAGGTGATGAGACCGATAGTAATCAGAACTATCAATTGAGGAACTAAAAATAACAGCTCGCAAACAGCACACATAAGCACTAACAGACTTTATTTAACCTAAGCTAGTGACGCACTAGTTCGTTAAGCCACCAAAAGAGATTGTGACACAGGCTGTCAGGCCTCTGGCATCAGCACCAATTAGTCGGTTTGGCTACAGCTAAGGATCAGTCATCCTTGTCGGGGCGATCCCAACCAGATTCACCTTCAGTTAAGTGCCTATCGTTCCTATTAAATAACAACTCACATGAAACATAGTCTTGCTCATGACGAGTGTGCTTATCTAAAATGGAGAACTCTTTAGTGGCTTGCTCAGCAACATAATCCTCATGGTAAGGATCAGCAGTGCTTGATGGACTGTTATCAAAGTTGTTCAAAAACTTTAACAACCCCTTTTTGTCAGTCGGAACTTCCCATACTTCATATTGGCCAAGTTCTTTCTTGGCATCCGCTTGGGTGCCCGCCCATTTAGTTCGGTTTTCGTTTACATACAATTTCATTTGATTTTAGTGCTTTATTATTTTTGTGAATCTTCACTATATCACCAATTAAAGTCATTTTTATATAATTTTGAACACTATGTTTTAAACTTTTAGATATATACAAAGGTGTTAGAGTTACACAAGTTTAAAACTGGTGCTGGCTACTAATTTAACAGTGTCTAGGCCCGTGTTAGCGGCCTCGTTAGCCTTAGCCCACGCATTAATTGAGCGATTACCAGTGCGACAAAAGGCTAAGACCTTACCTGAAGAGTGTTCAAGAACAGCAGCCATCTGTGCCACAGTCTGGGGGGGAAAGTTCATACCTACAAATGGAATAAAGTAGTACTTCAGACCTAATGCCTCAGCAGCACTTTGCAGTTGTGAATGACTCGATGGATGCCCATCCTCGCCATCAGGGCGGTTATTTATAATCGTGGTAATGCCCTGCGCTTTAATAGTTGGCATATCCGTCTCTAACACTTGCGGTGCGACTGCAAAAGTAGCAGTTACTTTGGTAATATCCATGGCTTGTTATTCCCTGAAGTTGGCGACATGATTGGTTAACACTCATTACGACTGAAAGTTTCAGTTTAATGAGCTAGACATGCGCTTGAGTTTAGCAGATACACACTGATTAATGTTTATATCAATGTCTAATCACCACATTACCAATAAGCAACTGAGCTTTGAACAGGCATAAAACACCAACAATCCATGTATTCTAAACATTACATCCAATAAAAAGCCCAAGACCTCACATCTTTCGAGGGGGCTTGGGCCTTGTTTGAATTTAAACCATGGCTGGGTTTGCTAGGCAGTGGTGCGCGTTATGGCGGCATCGATCGCATCTACAATTTCATCCAAATCAGCTTGTGTAGCAATAAGTGCTGGGCTTAAGCATAAGGTATTATTATGCTTGGTAAAGCTGCGGTTAGTTCGACCAATAATGACGCCATTGGTCATGCAGTCGGCTGCAATCGCCATCGCTACGCTTTCGTGTACGGGCTCTCGAGTCGCTCGGTCTTTGACTAATTCAATGCCTTGAAATAGTCCCTTACCCCGCACATCTCCAATAATAGGGTGCTTGTCTTTGAGATCTTGCAAGCGCTGGCTCAAGTAGTGTCCCATAACCACAACGTTCTCTAAAAGATTTTCTTCTTCAATAATACGCATATTTTCAAGCGCAGCGGCAGGACCTGCAGTACAGCCACCAAACGTTGAAATGTCACGGAAGTAGTCTAATGGATCTTCAGAATTACTCTTGAACAGGTCAAACACCGCTTCTGTGGTCACAGTACAAGAAATAGCGGCATATCCACTGGCCACACCTTTAGCCATGGTTACTATGTCAGGTACGATATTAAAGTGCTGATAACCAAACCAAGTTCCTGTTCGGCCAAGTCCACAAACGACTTCGTCCATATGTAACAATATATCGTACTTGTCGCAAATACGGCGAATTTCTTGAAAATAACCTTCAGGTGGCACAATAACACCGCCACCTGCTGTAATCGGCTCTACGACTACGGCTCCCACTGTGTCCGCGCCCTCGCGCAAAATGACGTCTTCCATCGCACGTGCAGCTTGAATACCATAATCTTCATCAGCGCCATTTTCTGCGTGATAGGCTGAGCAATGAGGGAACTCAACAAAACCTGGGGTAAATGGCCCATACTGAGCTTTGCGTTCTTGCTGACCACTTGAACTTAAAGTGGTGATAGTGGTGCCATGGTAATCACGATCACGGTAAAGAATCTTGTGTTTTTTACCACCATATTTTTTAATTGCAATTTGACGGACAATTTTGTAAGCCTTTTCGTTAGCTTCTGAACCAGAGTTTGAATAATAGACTCGGTTCATACCTGGCATCTTGTCTATCAAATGTTTAGCAAACAAAGCGCCAGGTAAGGTTCCAGCACTATTGGCAAAGTAATTCAGCTTAACTAATTGATCACGAACGGCGTTAGCAATAGACTCACGTCCATAGCCTACATTGACAGTCCATACAGCACCAGAAACAGCATCAAGGTGTTCTTTGCCATTGGCATCCCATACACGCATGCCTTTGCCTTCAACAATCATTAAAGGATCTTTTTCTTCTAACACTTTATGCTGGCTTATGTGGTGCCAAAGGTGATTACGGTCATCAGCTATAGCATCCTTTGTATCGTACGTACTTATGTCGTATTTCATAGTCTAACGCTCCAACTCTAAAAAGGCCTATATATGCTAAGGCCACAGCAACTAAATCCAGGGACATCCCATTGGTAACAAAGCTTAATGGTAAAGTAAAGCAACGTCCTAGAACCAGTTAAAGCTAATGGGTGATACCAAAGAATCAATAATACAGTTTTTCACAGAAAACATTAGGCATTTTACCCTTAGACACCTTAGAATTGGCACAAATAATAGGATAAAGAATCGACCTATGAGTCACCCGTTGTTTATTTTAGATGCTGGACTAAATGCTAGCCTACAACAGCAACTGCGCCAGCAGATTGCCAAGGCTATTTTAGACCTCCATATTCCTCTAGATTCACCTTTGCCTTCGAGCCGCAAATTGGCTAAACAGCTTAATGTTGCCCGCAATACCGTAGTACTCGCCTACGAACATTTGTTAGATGACGGTTATCTTATTGCACGTGAACGCAGTGGTTATTTTGTTAACCCAAACATTCTAGATCACAGTGTTCAGCTCGAATCCACATCAGACGAGCGCCTCACCTCAGGCACTAAACCAGACTGGCAAGGTCGATTCAAACTTCACCCAACTAAACAAGAAAACATTACCAAACCTAACGATTGGCAAAATTTTCAATATCCTTTCATTTATGGTCAGTTTGACCCAGATCTATTCCCCACCAACCACTGGCGCGAGTGTTGCCGAGATAATGTGAGCGTGCCTGCCATTCGGAGTTGGGCGGCCGATCACTTTGTCGCTGACGACCCCATGTTAATCGAACAAATTCATACCCGCGTGCTTCCACGTCGAGGCGTATGGGCCAACCCTGAAGAAATACTAATTACCATAGGCTGTCAACAAGGCTTATACATGTTGGCGCAACTGTTACTTGATAAAAACACCACCATGGGTCTTGAAGACCCAGGCTTTGTGGATATGCGCAATATTGCCAGTCTCAACCCCTCTAAACTCAAAGCCCTGCCCGTTGACGAAGGTGGCTTAATTGTAGACGAGGGCCTTGCCGAATGTGACTGTGTATTTGTTACGCCAAGCCATCATTATCCTACGACCGTGACCATGCCTTTAGATCGGCGGCGTAAGCTTTTAGAAATGGCCAGTCAAGAAGACTTTTTAATTATTGAAGATGACTATGAGTGTGAAGCTAATTTTCATCACGCACCATCGCCAGCTTTAAAAAGTTTAGATAAGCATGGCCGAGTCATTTATATTGGCAGCTTTTCTAAAACACTTGCTCCTGGTCTGCGTATTGGTTACTTGGTAGCCAATAAAGAGTTAATTGCTGAAGCTCGCTCATTGAGACGCTTGATGCTGCGCCATCCGCCTGCTAATAATCAACGCAGTATTGGACTCTTTATTGCCAGAGGATATTATGATTCCTTATCTGCGACATTGGTCAAGGCATACCAAGAACGCCACAAAATTATGGCTGATGCCCTACAAAAGCATATGCCAGGCCTTGCAGAGCAGCCTACTTTTGGGGGCTCATGTTATTGGGTCAAAGGTCCCAGGGGTTTGGACGCTCGTGAGCTCAGAGATAAAGCTGCAAAACATGGCATATTGATTGAATCAGGTGACATTCATTTCTTAGGTGAGGATTCTCCTAAGAATTACTTTCGCTTGGGTTACTCATCCATCAACCCAAAGTTGATTGAANNTGTCCCACATTATGCATGAGTTAGTGAGTGCTTAAATTCAATTAATTTACATGACACCTAGAATCACAGACGGCGACTAAAGCCTCTCCTTAACGTCCTATGCAGGTATGCAGGTATGCCAGAGCGATTAAGAGCCCAACAACATGAGCAATGATTGAGCCAAGCCTGCGGCAGACCTCTGTGGCGATCTTTAATTAATTGCTGGCCTTCGATGGTGTACCTGATTTCTAACACACTACTGTTTGGCTGTTAAACTGGATGCCGTCAAATTGATGCAGATGGTAGGCAGGTTTGACCGTCGTGCCTTTGGGAACATCATCTAAACGCAGATCAACAGCCACACTCGGCACGGTGCTGGCTGGAATGCCAACTAATTGGCTCTTAACGTTACGATGTGTGTGGCCACAGAAGATTTGCATTACTTGCGTATTTTCTTTTAAAACCTGAGTCAAATAGTCAATTGTTTCCCAGTTTTCAAACTGAAATGGGTAGATGGATTCAACAATTTCAAAAGGCGGGTGATGCATGAAAAGCACGGTGGGTTTATTTGGTTCTTGAGCCAGCATTTCACGCAAGGCATCAGCGCGCTGTTGGCAATAGTCACCCATATTGGTCGTCGCGGAAAGTGTATCTAAAGCGACTAGGCGCACTGGATATTGATCAATACTATACTGTAGGAATGGAGAATCTACAGCAATATTCTTACCCGTAAGGAAATTTTTAACGATTAAATGTCGATCATCGCGATTGCCTGGACAGACATGCAAGGGCACATGAATATCGCTGAGAATAGACAAAGCCAAGTCGTATTTTTCCTGAGACCCATTGTGCACAACATCTCCTGTATGTATCACCATATCAGGGGCTGGATCGAGATGATTAAGACTGTCAACGACACGCCGAAGATCTTCAAGTCGATGTTTAAGTTGCGCTGATTGGGGATCTATATGACTATCTGATATTTGCGCTATTATCATTGTGTCGAAACCATATTACGTTTGACGCTAGCCTGACACCACTGTGTTTTGGTGGTGCCAAGCATTAATTAAGCCTGAGTATCGTAAAATTTCCGTAGCACTTCGACCACCTCTGGACGACCGAATTTGGTCGAAACTTCCTCCCCATTGGATAGCATTTCACGCTGACGAGTCCCAGACACATTAACTCTGTATTTTTCGTCGTGTGGGCAAGTTTTGGCTGTTGCCATGCCATCACAGATTTCACAATAGAAGGTGATGTCTATTTTCAGAGGCTGGGTGACTAAGGCACCGTCCCAAAGCGTATCAAAAATATGGTGCGCATCAAAGGGGCCATAAAAATCACCAACACCTGCGTGGTCGCGACCAACAATTAAGTGTGAACAACCAAAATTTTGGCGGATGAGGGCATGAAACAACGCCTCTTTAGGCCCAGCATAGCGCATTTCAATAGGGTAACCTGCTTGCACTGCGGTATTGGGTTTAAAGTAATTATCAACCATGACCTTGATGGCTTCCACACGAACAGGCGCCGGAATATCGCCTGGTTTCAATTTACCTAAAACTTGATGTATAAAGACCCCATCAGTCACATCAATCGCAATTTTTACTAAATGTTCATGACTGCGATGCATTGGATTTCGGGTTTGAAATGCGGTGACTTTGGACCACCCCATTTCTTCAAACAAAGCTCTACTGTCCTCGGGTCGAATGTACAAGTCACTAAATTCATCCGGAAACCACCCTTCATCAATGACTTGAACCGAACCCCCTAGGTTGACTGCTGGTTGAGCCAAGACTTTCGCTACCCCCGGATGACTTTCATCCAAGGTGCCAAAAACCTTCTCACACTGCAACTTAAGATCTGGAATATATTTTCCTTGAACCTTAAGGATTCCCATGATTTGTTGGGTTTCATTATCAACTAACGCCACTTCTTCACCAATGGCTACTTCATCTGCTAACGCTTGATGAGCTGAAAGCGTGACAGGAATGGGCCAAAAAACGCCATCTTGAAGTTTCATCCCATCACAGACGCCTTGCCAATCCGCTTCTACCATAAAGCCATCAAGCGGTGTATACGCCCCCATTGAGAGCAATAGTAAGTCACACACCTCACAACTACTCATGGGGATTTTTGTTAGTTTTTCTGCCTTCGAAAGAGCTTGGCTTCTTAGGTCTTCTGGGATCAGCAGAGGCTTCAAAAGCCCTGCACCATGGGGTGGGACTAGTTTGGTCATTATGGATTTTCCTTTCTTAAGCGAGTGATTTCCATCAAGCATAGGCATGGTTCAAACCCAAAACCTATTCATAGGCTAATTATGGTCTTTTCGGTATCGTGTAATCGGCGACTTTGTGGAAGGGTTCCCACACCACTTCATAGCCAACATAGCCGGTCTTAGTTGGCTTTTTTTGACGGGTGGTCATAAACCTAGACTTGCCCTCTGGAACTGGGCGTTTTTCTTTCGGTTGGTCGCTCATAATTTTTCCCTCAATAATATTATTTTAGTTTTTTCTTGTTCAGGTGAACGATGCGTGATCGCAAGTTCGTAATTTTCTAATGTAATGGAATCTTCAACCCATCTGGGATATCAGGCCCCTGATCAATGGGACCTCCTGCTTCAATTTCTTCTTCAATAGCGTCACGGACTCCCAGGATCTCTAAATTAAAATTAACCATCCTGCCGCACAGGGGATTATTGCCATCCACAGTTAACGTTTCATCATCAATGCGTGTCACAATAAAACTTTGCTTGTCTCCATTTTCACTTTCAGAATGAAGGGTCGTACCAAGCTCCCTGTATTCTTTTGGCACATTTTCCAGTCGATCTGTAAATACCAATGACTCGTCTCTTGGCCCGTAAATTTTATTACAATCAATCGGAACCTCAATCACGTCTCCAGCCGCTTTTCCTTCGAGTTCTTTCGTTACAGCTGGCGCTAAAATATCATTCACACCATGCACATAACCGATTGGATATTCGATAGCAACAAGCACCTCACCTGACTTTTGATCGACTACACTGTATGTCAGCTCCACATACTTGGTGTCTTTAATTGTCTCTCTCATATTCGATTTTTCCCTTCATCAAAAAATGGAAGCGCCAAAAATTTTAATATCCTCTTCCTCATATCCTAACACCAAACGACCGAGCCACTCCCCTTCCTTTTTCGTACTCCGTTGGCGGTAAAGCACAGTAATATGGGCTCCTCGGCGGATAGTGCCAATAAACTCAATCGATTCAGACAGGTTTCTGGTCAGTTCGCTATTAGCAAATTGTTTACCCACCTCTATTTCATTCAACCCTCGAACGAGGTTTTCAGAAAAATGTTTAACAAATTCTCCGTATTGGCCAGTGTTGGAGGAATGAAGCAGGTGGCTCCACAACGGATTAGCGATGACAAGGATTTCATCATCTGTTTTTTCAGTGATATTCCGAGTATTTGTCGATACGATAATGCTCATGTTTAATTTTTAATCCCAGTTAGACGCACGTCAGCGTGAGCCCGACAAAAAGCCCCACAGTTAACCTACTAAAGCTGTTGGTAAGAACAATCAGAGGTTTAACATAAACCCCTGATTGAATCCCTGTTACTCACCATCCTTAACAAGGTGATAAACAGGTGCTTTTTCCATTGTGTACTCACCTGTGTCAGGATCACGGCGAGAAACGGTGAGCACATGCCAGTTTTCGTCATCAAGCTTTAAGGCATCACCACGATAGTAATAGCCTGGCCAGCGAGTTTCTTTACGGAACATCGTATGTTGTGTCACACACTCAGCCGTACGATGTCGGTGCATCAGTTCCCAAGCCCGCAAAAGTTCATGGAAATCAGAAGCAGCAAGTTTTTGCAGATCTTCCTCCATTACTTTCAGCTTCTTGAGTCCAATACCCAACAACTTTTCGTTGGTCATATAGCTCACACCAGCGCCACCACAATACTCATCCATTAGTTTCTGTAAACGGTCCAGTCCCTGTCGAGGGTTGATGTAATTAGGATTCACATCACCTGCAACCACTTCATTGCGATAGATTTTGTAATGTTCCATGGGCTTATAAACTTTCTCTTTAAGCTCATTAATGCGCCTATCAGAGACCACAATACCCTCACCTTTGCCATCATCAATGTAGCGACATGCTGCTTTCGCAGAGAGACGTCCTTCAGTGAATGATCCTGATGAGAATGCATGAGGTGTGCCGCCGACAGCGTCGCCAGCACCAAACAGACCTTCAATGGTCATCATGCGGTTGTAACCCCAAAAATACTCTGG
>DDCR01000050.1:0-14865 GCA_002335115.1 Oceanospirillaceae bacterium UBA2001 | reverse complement strand
AGTACCGCCTGACTGATGGTCATGCCAAGGAAGTTTTCCCAGCCTACTTCCTCAAGGTGTGGGTCTTGGAAAGCCTCCATAGTCACCATATGAATGGGACCCCGACCCGCATTAACTTCTGAGATCATGGCATGGTTGCGCAAACATGTGGGAATAGGCCTATGGGTTCTATGAGACAGCTCAGGGTCAAGGTATTCCTTGCCCACTATCTTTTGCAGTGAAGGCCACCACTTAGATTCGAACTCTTCACCCAAACCGTTTTGGGTGTAGGTCTTGAGGTGCAAAAAGTAAGCTCCCACAGGTCCAAAGCCATCCTTAAAACGCGCCAGGACAATACGGTTTTCCATTTGCGTCATCTTGGCGCCAGCTTCGATCATCAATCCATAAGCTGAGCCGGAGGACCAAGGCGCATACCAGGTCCGACCCATGCCTTCGCCAGTCGAGCGTGGTTTAAAGATGTTTGACGCACCACCTGCACCACAAATTACTGTTTTGGATTTGAAAACGTGAAAGTCTCCAGTCCGCACGTTAAATCCCACCGCTCCAGCGATGCGATTTTCCTTAACTTCATCCATTAGCAAATGGGTCAGGCAGACACGGTTGTATACCTTATCCGCGTTCTTTTTTGCTGCCTCTGCCACAATCGGCTTATACGACTCACCATGGATCATGATCTGCCAACGACCTTCTCGCAAATAGGAATCTTTCACGGGGTCCTTCATGATGGGCAGGCCCCACTCTTCAAACTGGTGCACAGCAGAGTCAACGTGCCGAGCCATGTCAAATAAGAGGTCTTCTCGAACTAACCCCATTAAATCAATGCGAGCATATTGCACGTGATCTTCTGGGTTGTTCTCACCGAAGCGGGTGCCCATGTAACAGTTGATGGCGTAAAGTCCCTGAGCCACGGCACCAGAACGATCAATATTGGCCTTTTCAGCGATAATGATTTTCTTATCCTGACCCCAGAATCTGGCTTCAAATGCTGCTCCAGTGCCTCCTAGACCAGCACCAGCGACCAAGACATCGATGTTATCTTCTACGATTGTTTTGTAACCCATCAGTAATAAACTCCCTGTTTCAACGTCAGACCATTCGACTCCAAGGTGTGGATTCCTCCATCGTCAAAGCGGATATATTTTGGTTCATTAAATAAATATTGACTATCACGCTGCTCTTGAGTGGGCCCCTCAACTTGTTTGAGGTTTGGAGTGCAAGAACCCCAAGGTTTGGTGGTAATTGGAGACAGGAAGCTTTTTTCCCTACCGTCTCTATACTTTACTCTCCAACCAATCGTGCCTTTGTCCTCATCGCGATCTACTCGAACGCTATGTCCAAGCGGTGAAAAGTCTGCATATCCTCGAACGTCAATGGCATTTTGAGGACATGCTTTGACACAAGAAAAGCATTCCCAGCAATGGGTGGGTTCGATATTATAAGCGCGACGGTTGACTTTATCGATGTGCATAATGTCCGACGGACAGATATCTACGCAATGACCACAGCCATCACATCGGGTCATGTAAACAAAAGTTGGCATGTTTTTTTCCTCTCACAGAATATTTTAAATTTTTATTAGAGAATCTTCGTTTTAAACCCTAGTAATGACTGGGTTTTTCTCGTTTTATACCTAAACCCATAGACAATGGTGCATCTTTGAGCAACTCCATAGAGTGGCTATCTCGGACCGCCGGATTAGTGCGATCAGCAGGCTCTGGTAGGTTGTTGCGAGAACCACTAGCCTCCGACATTTTCTTCTCTAAAGCCGCTGCTGGCTTAAAGAACATATGTGAAAACTTAGACCAAGGCACTGATGCAAAAAGAATCGTCGTCGCAAAGATGTATAAGATGAGGGTTAAAACTGACCATAGGGCAGAAGCACCACCATTGAATTGGGTGTAGGCCCAAACGAGCGCTAATGTTGTACTTAAGGTGAGTGATACAACGAACAAGTCTGCCCGCATCAACCGAAATGGCGAATGCCCCTCCGCAGAAACGTCAACCCGGATAAAGAACCAGAACCAGTAGCCTCCAGCACACACCATAAAGGCGCCTAAGTACCAAAGATTGGCTACAATGGCCGGCGTAGCTACGTCCTGATAAGCAAATACCATCATGGCAGTTGTCACCGTGTAAGCAATGAACCCATACATGGTGAGTATGTGGGCGAGTTGGCGGCGAGTGCTGCAGTCACCCAATTCGGCGGACGTTAACCCATCAATGGCTGTTTTAACCGCCACAGAGGCCTTTTCTGCACCGCTGACTTGACGTTTTGCATTAGCCTTAGATTTTTGCCAGTTGTTAAAGAAGTACTGAGCGCTTCTTTTGTGGACGATATCGAAAAGCGTTCCACCAGCTACCAGCAGCGCCATTAAGATAACGTAGGTTTCCATAATAGTGGGGTCTATCATAGCCGATAACTCGGCAAAGGGATTGGTGTTCAACATTTAACTGCCTCTCTTATTTTTGTTCATCTAAATATGTATCATCAACCTTTAGGTTTGTATAAGATGTAATTTTTATGACTTGTTAGGCCTGCCCTATCACCTACAAATGACATGAAGTCATTGAATTGTATAACTATTCATGATTTAGGTCTAAGCTTATAATTTAATGGGAATAATTAACTTGGACTTCATCTAAATAGACTCTAACGCTAATCTAAAAAAACTCTCATTCACGCTTGGAAAAAGATAATTGATCACACCGATAAATCACGCAAAATCTTCAAATTTAAAGTAATTAACCAACCACATAAAAGGCAACAGAAGCAAGACTTTCGAATGGTTTATTGTTAAGCCAATTTTATTAAAATCAAGCCAGCACAGATCAAACCCACTGCAAACCAACGCAAATGGCTTAATTGTTCTTTAAATATGTATGTGCTTAGTAAAGCGCCAAAAAGGACTGATGTCTCGCGGAGCGCCGCAACCATTGCGACCGGGACTTGGGTCATGGCCCATAAACAGATCCAAAATGCGGCCATAGACATGGCACCACCACCAACGGCAACAAACCAATAACGGGTTAAACTGGAGATGAAAACCTGTGGATTATAGCGGTATGCCCAGATCGAGGTAATCACCCCATCCAACAAAAAAAGCCACACTACGAAACTATGCAGACCCCCAATTTGCCTCACCACATAGCCATCGACCGTGGTGTAGCTAGCAATCCATAGTCCGGTTACTAATGCATAATAGAAGCCCGCTCCTAGGGGCCTACCCCGTTTAAAACGAGACAATGCAGCGACACCACTGGTGATTAACAGCACGGATAAAATCTGTGACTGACTAAGTTCGGCACCTAACACCATGACGCTAAAGAGTAAAACCCAGACTGGACCACTGCCTCTGGCAATTGGATACACTTGGCCAAAGTCACCTTGAGCATAGGCTTTGACTAAGCATACTTTGTAACCAAAATGCAGCACTAGTGTGAACAGTAGCCAAGGCCACATTTGCGCTGATGGCAAGGCCACAAAAGGCATAATGACGAAGGCAACAATGCCTGTGCACGCCATAATTAAACCGATGGCGATAATGGGTTCAGTATTAATTTTTACCAACGCATTCCAACCAGCATGCAAGCCTGCGGCCAAAAGCACTGCAAGAAACACCTCTATGGGCATAACACTGAAACCTTTACTATTTTTCGCTCAAATAATGAGCATAAACGACAGCTAACGCCGCTGAAGCTAACCGGGCTGCTGGTGGGTCAGCTCTTGAAGTCAATATTACAGGAACCTTGGCACCCATTAGTACACCCGCTGCAGTGGCTCCGTTAAAGTACACGAGTTGCTTAAATATAGCATTGCCTGTTTCTATATTAGGCACTAATAAAACATCTGCGTGACCTGCTACCGAGTGCGTAATTCCTTTAATTTTAGCCGCTTCTGGGGACATGGCGCCATCAAACGCTAAGGGGCCAAAAACATCAGCTGCCTGATGGTCCTGGTCTGACATAGCCGCTAAGAGTTCCTTAGCCGCCATGCTTGAAGGCATTGCCTGTGTGACTACCTCTGTCGCAGACAATAAGGCGACTTTTGGCTTGAGATTACCCACAGCGTGCATTACATCGGTAGCACCCCGTAAAATACTGAGCTGGGTTTTAGTATCAGGGGACACATTAACCACAGCATCAGTTATACACAATACCCGATCACTATCCGGCACAGACATATGAAATAAGTGACTTAGGCGCTCCCCTGTCCTTAAACCATGTTCTTTATTGAGCAGAGCTCGAATCAATACATCCGTGTGTAAATGACCTTTCATCAACAATTTTGCCATACCTTGATGCACACACTGCACTGCCTTGGCTGCTGAATCCTCTTCACTCTCACTGGCAATCAGCTCAAACTGATCAATATTCCATTCAATCGCTTGAGCTGCTTTTTGAATCGCGGCAATATTTCCCACGAGGATGGGCACAATAATACTGGCTTCAAACGCTAATTTGGCACTCTCTAAAGCAAGTTCAGAACCTGCATTAACAACCGCAGTAGCCATAGCTGGTAGCGCTTGGGCTTGATTCAAAAGCGGCTGTGGGCAAACCGGTGTTAATTGACTAAGCATAGGGGTGTTCTCCAGTTAGACTACTTTAACGCGGCGAGGCCAGCTTAGGCGTGGCATGAGTTGTGACATCAACATGCCTGCTAAAATTAACCCACAACCCAATAATCCCTGCACGGGTAACACCTCGTTGAGTAATAAAAAACCACCAATGACGGCAAATACGCCCTCTGAACTTAAAATAATGGCCGCGTGAGACGGGTGCGCATGCTGCTGGGCAATGGTTTGTAACGTATAGGCAATACCCGTTGACATCACTCCAGCAAAAAGTAGTGGCACTGCGGTAGACGTTACCATGCCCCAAGTGAGTTGTTCGGAATATAAAGCCAATATCATAGCCAGCAGACCTGCAACAAAAAACTGTACTAAAGATAGCTTCACAGTATCCATGCGTGAGGCAAGATAGCCGATCATCAGCACATGACCAGCGAATGCCACTGCACATATAAGTTGTAACGTGTCTCCTTTACTCAAAGTAAAGTCTTCATTGATACTCAAAAGATACAAACCCCATAGGGCAATTAAAGCTCCAAGCCATGTCCCTAAGCCCGTTTTCATGCGAAAAAAGAGACCAATTAATGGCACAAAAAAGATATACATACCGGTGATAAAACCAGCCTTACCTGCCGTGGTGTATTGCAAACCCACTTGCTGAAAGGTGGCTCCTATAAATAGTAAAAAACCCGCAACAGCGCCACCCATAAGCAAGGTTTTAACCGAGGATTTGGGACTCTCAGTTGCGCTTTTAGCTTGAACCCTGTCCATCCATATCACCACAGGCGTTAGCGCAACGACACCAATAAAAAAACGTAAGCTGTTAAACCAATGGGGGCCCATCGTTTCCATACCTACACGCTGGGCTACAAAAGCAAAACCCCATATGGAAGCCGCAAGTAGCATCATTAAATTCGCCTGCATGGCTTTATTGGGCATGTACAATATCCTTTTTTGTATGTTGGAGTGAAGTTTTAATGGGCACGCCGCTATGAAAGCGGAACATGGGATCTTCTGCGCTGATCAGTTCGACTTCTAAGTCACGTACCATATCAATCCTTTGGGTGTAATCATCAAGTCCTGCAGCATCGACTTCCAAAGCCACATTTTTGGCTAAACTCAAGTAGTCTTGATAATGTCTTGCTTCAGATTTTAGCAAAGAGGCATAAAATTTGGCCAAAGTCTCATCCAAATGGGGTATGAGTAATTCAAATCGCTCACAGGATCGGGCTTCGATAAAGGCGCCAATAATAAGCGTATCCATTAATTTAGCAGGCTCATGAGTTCGAACCAATTGTCTTAATCCTCCCACATAACGACACGCGTCAAGATGATCATAGACAATGCCGCGCTCACGCATGATACGGCACACTTGTTCAAAGTGAATTAACTCTTCTTTAGCCAGGCGTGACATCTTAGTCAACAAATTTGCTCGAGTGGGATGCCGAAACATCAATTGCATGGCAGTCGATGCGGCCTTTTTTTCACAATGAGCATGATCTATGAGCAAAATATCTTGTTCTTGTATGGCCTTGTCCACCCAAGCTTGGGGAGTACTGCATCCTAAAAACTGCTTTAGTTCCGATAGTGGCACAAACTTAACCCAAGGCTAATTAATCAAAAGAAACGCATTGTACCCACCCAGACAGACAGCGTCTAGGATTACCCGCCTACCCACAATTTATGAAAAATAAAAGCCATTAAATACACTGTATCTATAGAAATTATTACCAATATAATCAATAACTTATTGATTAAAATTAAATCAACACATTACCCCTTAAACTGGAAATAATGGAGCCATTATGCTACCCTGCTAGCTTAATTTGTAGTTCCATTGACCATCGCTGAACCTGAAACACTAGGTCCAGCGAATTTAGAGGCTGTACCATGTTAGAAGCTTACCGTACCCATGTTGCCGAACGCGCAAAACTAGGCATTCCCCCAGAGCCCCTCAATGCAGAACAAACTGCTACCTTGGTGGAACTGCTGAAAAGCCCTCCTATTGGTGAAGAAGCCACGTTAGTTGACTTATTGCGCAATCGCGTGCCCGCTGGTGTCGATCAAGCTGCTTATGTAAAGGCCAGTTTTTTGTCAGCTATTACGAAAGGTGAAGTAACCTCTGGTTTGGTCAGTCCAGTTGAAGCGACGGAAATTTTGGGTACCATGCTGGGTGGCTACAACATAGAAGCCTTGATTGCTTGTTTGGATAATGAGGCCTTGGCACCGACTGCCGTTGTTGCCCTTTCCCACACTCTCTTGATGTTTGATGCATTTTATGACGTTGATGAAAAAGCCAAAGCCGGTAACAGCTATGCTAAGCAGATCATGCACTCATGGGCAGAGGGTGAATGGTTTACTTCTCGTGAACAACTGGCAGAAAAGATCACGTTAACAGTCTTTAAAGTGACTGGTGAAACGAATACTGACGACTTGTCCCCTGCACCCGACGCATTCACACGGCCAGACATACCTTTGCATGCCAATGCCATGTTTAAGATGCAACGTGATGGCATTGAGCCTGATGATCAGGGCACCACAGGCCCTCTTAAACAGATTGCAGCGATCAAAGCGAAAGGCTTCCCAGTGGCCTATGTGGGGGACGTAGTTGGCACAGGGTCATCACGCAAGTCTGCGACCAACTCCGTACTTTGGTTTTTCGGTGATGATATTCCAGCCGTACCTAATAAACGAGCCGGTGGTTTTTGTTTTGGCGCCAAAATTGCTCCCATCTTTTTTAATACCATGGAAGATGCAGGCGCCCTGCCCATAGAAATGGACGTTTCTAGCATGCATATGGGTGATGTCATCGATGTATATCCCTATGAGGGCGTGGTTCGTCATCACGATACAGGCCAAGAGCTGAGCCACTTTGAACTCAAGACCAATATCATCTTAGATGAAGTAAGAGCGGGTGGGCGCATTCCGCTTATTATTGGCCGTGGCCTCACAGAGCGTGCTCGCGCGGCTTTAGGCATGGCTCCAACAGATGTGTTCCAAACTCCCAAGCCAGCGGTAGAGTCTAACAAAGGCTACACCTTGGCACAAAAAATGGTGGGTAAGGCCTGTGGTACTCAGGGCATTCGCCCAGGTACTTATTGTGAGCCAAAAATGACGACTGTAGGATCACAGGACACGACTGGCCCCATGACCCGTGATGAGTTGAAAGACCTCGCATGTTTAGGTTTCTCAGCAGATTTAACCATGCAATCATTTTGTCATACAGCGGCTTACCCAAAGCCAGTTGACGTCCAAACTCAACACACTCTACCTGACTTCATTATGAACCGAGGTGGTGTGTCGCTGCGTCCTGGCGATGGCATCATCCATTCGTGGCTTAACCGCATGCTATTACCCGATACTGTGGGAACTGGTGGTGATTCGCATACCCGTTTCCCGCTTGGCATATCGTTCCCAGCTGGATCAGGTTTAGTCGCTTTTGCCGCAGCCACTGGCGTCATGCCCTTAGATATGCCTGAATCAGTATTGGTGCGCTTTACCGGTGAGCGCAACCCAGGCATTACCTTGCGTGACTTAGTTCATGCCATTCCTTATTACGCCATTCAACAAGGCCTATTGACGGTAGAAAAAGCAGGTAAAATTAATGCCTTTTCTGGTAAAATTCTTGAAATAGAAGGCTTAGAAGACCTCACAGTAGAGCAAGCCTTTGAATTATCAGATGCTTCTGCTGAGCGCTCAGCAGCGGGATGTAGCATTACTCTTAATGAAGAGTCTGTAGCAGAATACCTCCGTTCTAACGTAGTCATGCTCAAATGGATGATTAGTGAAGGATACGGGGACAAGCGCACCATTGCTCGGCGCATTCTGGCCATGGAAGCCTGGTTGGCTGAGCCAAAACTGATGCGCGCAGATGCTGATGCAGAGTATGCTGAAGTGCTTGAAATTGATGTTTCAAATATTACTGAACCCATTTTATGTGCGCCTAATGATCCAGACGATGCGCGGATCTTATCTTCAGTGGCTGGACAAAAAATTGATGAAGTCTTTATTGGTTCTTGTATGACCAATATTGGTCACTTCCGTGCCGCTGGAAAGTTACTAGATGCTGCGACAGGCTCTCTGCCTACGCGTTTATGGATTGCACCACCGACTAAAATGGATGCCGCCAAGTTAACTGAAGAAGGTTATTACAACATCTTTGGTAAGGCGGGCGCCCGTATTGAAATGCCAGGATGCTCTTTGTGTATGGGCAACCAAGCTCGAGTTGCAGACGATTCAACAGTTGTTTCTACCTCGACTCGCAACTTCCCTAACCGTTTAGGAGCGGGTGCAAATGTATTTTTAGCATCGGCAGAATTAGCTGCGGTGGCAGGCATTAATGGTAAATTACCGACGCCTAGTGAGTATTTTGAATACACCAACAAGCTAGACACCATGGCAGCAGAGGTCTACCGTTATCTAAATTTTGATCAATTATCTGATTATACGTCAGCCGCCGAAAAAGTAATTCCAATGGTAGAAATAGCCTAACAAAACAAAGGTTTTGATTTAACAAAAGCCCTTGTTTTTGATGAAAATAAGGGCTTTTTATTATATTTAATAGCCACTTTTACATATTCTAAGCTAGACTAATGGCAGTTCATCTATTCTGGATTGATATATGAAGGTGTTGTTAGTTGAAGATTCTCTTGCTTCCTCGCAAGTGACCCAAAAGTATGTTGAAAGTGCGGGCCACAGTGTGATTACCGCGCGAGACGGTAATGAGGGTATAGAAAAGTTCTTGACGCATAACCCAGACCTAGTTTTGATGGACGTCAACATGCCTAATATGGACGGTTACCAATGTGCTCAGCATATCCGAGAAAACTGCCAACAGGGCAACTTGTGGATACCCATTATCTTTTTGAGTGCGGACATTACTGAAGACGCGATTGTCAAAGGTATCGATGCCGGCGGAGATGATTATTTGCCCAAGCCGATTACCCAACGGGTGTTAAGTGCTAAATTGCGGGCTATGGCGCGTATTGCTGACATGCGCAAGGAATTAGAAGCCGCCAGCGCAGACCTCAGAAGACTTTCATCAATCGATGGCTTAACCCAACTGTATAATCGACGTCACTTTGATGAAGCATTGGAACTTGAATGGTCTCGATCCAGCAGAACTAAAGAACCTCTATCATTAATATTGTGTGATATTGATCACTTCAAAGCCTTTAATGATAATTATGGTCATGTGGCTGGTGATGATGCCTTAGTGAGGACTGGTAAAACCATTATGGGTACCCTGCAACGGCCCAGTGATTTGCCTGCACGATACGGGGGGGAAGAATTTGCCGTTATTTTACCCAGCACTCCAGCCGTGGGTGCAATGGTGGTTGCAGAGCAATTACGCATCGCTATGGATACCATCGCTATTCCACATGCCTTTTCCGACGCCGCCCAGATCGTGACTATGAGTATTGGCGTCTCAACCTATTATCCACAGCATTCTAAAGCAGGCCATAAAGAGTTATTAGATGCCGCTGATCGAGGTTTATATCGTGCTAAAAATAAAGGCCGAAACCGCATCGAACTTCAGCCTTTGTCTTCAGAAGCGTCAAGAGCCTCATAGCCCTTGCATCGCTTGAGCTAAATCTTGTTGAATATCTTGGTAGTCCTCTAGCCCCACAGATACTCGAATGAGGTTGTCCTTTATACCCGCCAAGGCTCTTGCGTCAGGAGTCATGCGACTATGGGTGGTAGTTTCAGGATGGGTAATGGTTGATTTTGCATCACCAAAGTTACCAGTGATCGAAAATAGCTTGGTTTGGTCAATCAAACGCCAAGCAGAAGCCCTGTCGCCCTGCACTTCAAAAGACACTACCGCGCCAAATAATCGTTGCTGCTGCTTTGCCAGTTGATGTTGCGGGTGGTCTTCTAATCCGGTGTAATAAACCCGTTCCACCTGCGGTTGTTGCTGCAGCCAATGAGCTAATTTTGAGGCACTGGAGCAATGCGCTTGCATGCGTAATGACAAAGTTTCTAAACCATTAATAAAAACCCATGCATTAAATGGGCTCATAGCAGTGCCTACGGTACGTAAAATACTAAACACAGGTTCCATGTGCGCATCACTACCGATGGCGACGCCGCCCACACAGCGACCTTGGCCATCAATGTATTTTGTTGCGGAGTGCATGACAATATCTGCACCGAGAGCCAGTGGGTTTTGCAAAATAGGGGTACAAAAACAATTATCAACGATTAATAGCGCCTGATGACCGTGTGCTAATTTTGCTAAAGCAGCAATATCTCCCAATTCTGCCAACGGGTTCGATGGTGATTCCAAGAACAAGGCTTTCGTATTAGGCTGTATCGCGTCATTCCATGCTTGGTTATCCGCAGGGTTAACGTAGGTCGTGGTGATGCCCATGTTGGCCAGGACATTATCAAATAAACCAATGATAGAGCCAAAAATACTATACGAGGAAACCAGATGATCACCTTGCTTAAGGTGACCTAAAAAAATACTGGTCAGAGCTGCCATACCAGAACTGGCCGCTACCGCCCTTTCTCCACCTTCCATCTTGGCCATACGCTGCTCAAAAGTACGCACAGTTGGATTAGTGAAACGAGAATAAATATTACCCTCAGTCGCCCCACTAAAACACTCAAATGCTTCCTCTGCACTGCCATAAATGAAACTCGACGTGGCATAGATGGCATCATTATGCTCTTGCTCTGCACCCGACACGGTGCCCGAGCGAATGGCTTGCGTACTCAAGCCGGCAGTGCGCAAATAATCTTCCTGGCGCTGCTTTCTTTGCTCAAGGGTTTGTTTTTTTGTGTTCATGTCACAGCTTGCTTTGCATATTAGTCGCCAAAGAAACATCGTCGTCTATGACGTTTATTGTTTTCATCGTATCATCATTTCTGAGTGCTTCCAAACCAGCTAAATAAACGTCATCGACATCACCTGTGACATAGTTACCATCAAATACGGAGCAGTCAAAACTTGCAATATCACTACCACCCCCTTGAGTTGAACGAATCAGATCTTCTAGATCTTGGTAGATCATACGATCAGCACCGATCATATCTCCTACTTCAGCATCAGTGCGGCCATGGGCAACTAATTCGTCTACAGAAGGCATGTCAATACCATAGACGTTGGGAAACCGAACCGCCGGCGCAGCAGAAGCAAAATAAACTTTCTTGGCACCCATTTCTCGGGCCATTTCGATAATTAAAGTAGAGGTTGTGCCCCGCACAATCGAGTCATCCACCAGCAACACATTTTTGCCACGAAACTCAAGTTCAATTGGGTTCAGTTTTTGGCGCACCGATTTTTGCCGTTGAGTTTGCCCAGGCATGATAAATGTGCGGCCGATATAACGATTTTTAATATAGCCTTCACGTAACTTCACTCCCAATTTATTCGCAAGTTCCACAGCAGAAGTGCGACTGGTATCAGGAATAGGGATAACGACGTCGATATCATGATCTGGCCAATCTCGAAGAATTTGATCAGCTAGGTATTCACCCATTTTCAAACGGGCCTTGTAAACAGAAATACCATCCATGACAGAATCTGGACGAGCTAAATAAACATATTCGAATAAGCAAGGGGACAAGACCGGTGTTTCAGCACACTGGCGGGTGAATACCTCTCCTGCTTCAGTGATATATATACACTCACCAGGAGCAAGGTCGCGCACCATGGTGTAGCCAGCAGAATCTAGAGCCACACTTTCTGACGCCACCATATACTCAGTACCCTGTGCTGATTCTCGCTTACCATAGCATAAGGGCCGAATACCAAATGGATCACGCATACCCATAATGCCAATACCAGTGATCATCGCAATCACGGCATAGCCACCCAAACAACGTCGATGTAGCTGACGCACAGCGTAAAAAATATCCTCTTCACTGGGCACTAATTGACCTAAACGTTGAAGCTCATGAGCAAAGACGTTAAGCAGTACCTCCGAATCTGAATTAGTATTAATATGGCGTAGATCAGATTTAAAAATACTTTTTGAAAGTTCCACGGTATTAGTTAAATTGCCATTGTGCGCTAAGGCAATACCATAAGGTGAGTTTACATAGAAAGGCTGGGCCTCGGCAGCACTGGCGCTACCAGCGGTGGGATAACGCACATGGCCAATGCCCATATTCCCCACTAAACGGCGCATATGGCGAGTGCGAAACACATCCCTTACTAAGCCATTATCCTTGCGTAAAAAAAAGCGTCCATCATGGCAAGTGACTATTCCTGCTGCGTCTTGGCCACGGTGT
The DNA here is from genome assembly GCA_002335115.1 of Oceanospirillaceae bacterium UBA2001. Lineage (GTDB taxonomy): Bacteria > Pseudomonadota > Gammaproteobacteria > Pseudomonadales > Balneatricaceae > Njordibacter. The sequence continues at coordinate 2,056 of DDCR01000050.1, read as the reverse complement.
TGCAAAAAAGTCAGGGCGTCATAGATTTCCTGATTAACATAAGATTTGGCTACAATACCAACGATACCACACATGCGTACACCCTCATTACAACGCTGCTAAAGCGTTGGTTGCAACATATCCAATAGACCAGAAGCACTAGTAGACATTTTATAGGACCACTCATCGACTAAGACGAAGTGAGGAATAATTAAAGAACTTTGCCACCATTGATCATTACTGACAGGCGTTAATGACAACAAAGACACCAAGACAATAACTAACAAACCACCGCGTACAATACCAAATACCATACCAAACAAACGGTCAGTGCTAGTTAAGCCAGTCGCCGAAACTAAACGAGAAAAAACATTATTAATTAAGGCACCAACCACTAAAGTGATGGCAAACAAAATGACAAAAGCAGCAATCACACGAAACTGAGGCTGATCAATCCAATCGATCATAAAATTGCTTAATTTAAAAGAAAATAAACGCGCGACAAAAAAAGCAGCAACCCAACTCGCTAAGGACAATAACTCCTTAACAAAACCACGCAATAATCCAAACACGCTAGAAATAACAATAATAGCAATGAGTATCCAGTCAAAAACGTTGAGGCTTTCCATAAATGACCTTAATTGACTAAGGGGTTAATAAACTTGATAAGATTAACATCTTAGGGCTTTTCAATTTCATACAGAGTGACCATACCCGCCATTTTAAATTTACTTTTTAACTTTTCCTGCAAAACTTCGGCTTTGATTCGCGTTAATTCTGGTCCTACAAGCACCTTAAATAAATCACCATTGGGCACCATATAACCAGCGAAGCCTGCTTTAATCACCTTGTCTCGGAGTCGAGCAGCATTAGCACGATTGCCAAAGTTACCTAACTGCACGACCCAACCTTCAGGCAGACCTTGTCCGTTAAGCACGCCATTGCTGGGGTCAAGTTTAGCTTGCTTTACTGCTTGTTGAGTCTCTTTGGACTTAATTGATGGTTTATCTGTTACAGGAATAGGACTTAATTGAAGAATATCTGAATCGCTCGGGTCAAGTTTTTTGATGCCATTATCAGCCACTGAGGCCGCATCAAGACTTAACTCAGAAGCTTTGGGTATCAATGGTTGCTGCATGGTTTTATATTCTTGCAAACCCGCCCCATCTAACCAAAATGGTAAAATAATCACTGCCAGACTCAACAGTATTAAACTACCTACAATACGATGTTTCACTGTTGCCTCCACTGTTTTTTCCTTTGGTATAATAATCGGTTTAGGACTCAATTAAAGCCAGCACTGCACCGACGGTAACAAATGAGCCAAACACAACAATCCGATCTTGTTCAGATGCCATAGTTACAGCTTGGGTAAAAGCGTGGAGTGGCGTGTCATGTTCAATAACACAGTTAGACGCCACACTATTCGTAGCCAACTGATTAGCAAGTTCCAGACTGGACAAGCCTCGCACACCCTCACTGCTGGCTAGCATCCAATGAGTGAAGCTTGCGCTGAGCACCTTAATAACTTGTTGGTAATCTTTGTCACCCAACATGGCCAAAACAGCAATAGTGTTACCTTCACACACTTCTTTGTCTAGGGTCGCCGCCAAATTTTGGGCGGCTTGTGGGTTGTGAGCCACATCTAAAATCAGTTGTTTGCCTTGCCATTCAAGCCTTTGAAAACGACCTGGCAAGCGTGCTTTGCGCAAACCTAAAACAATATCAGCCGCCTTGATCTCAAAGCTTAAACAACTAATGGCCTGCACCACTGCGGCCATATTCATGGGTGGTAGATTAGTTTCAGGCAGATCAATGCATAAGCCTTGAGTGTTGCTCCATGTATTATTTTCAACTTTAAAATCAACCCCGTTTCGCATGCATTGGGCATTAATTTCCTGAGCATATTGGGCCACCGAAGTGGGGCAATCTAAGGCTCCGACAATGGCAGGTTTATGGGCCCTGTAAATACCCGCCTTCTCCCGTCCAATAAGCTCTACATTATCACCGAGCCAATCTACATGATCAACCGAGATACTGGTCACCACAGCGACATCCGCATCAATCAGATTAACCG
>DDCR01000105.1 GCA_002335115.1 Oceanospirillaceae bacterium UBA2001 | reverse complement strand
GATACCAAAGGTAAAGAGCAGCACGTCACTATACCTGCCAGCACAGTGGATGAAGATTTTTTCTCTGAAGGCCAAATGTTTGATGGGTCCTCTATTGCGGGCTGGAAAGGCATTAACGATTCAGACATGATCATCATGCCAGACGACAGCTCAGCGGTACTAGACCCGTTTACAGAAAGCACAACTGTTAATGTCCGTTGCGACGTTATTGAACCAGCCACCATGCAAGGCTACGACCGCGACCCGCGCTCAGTGGCTGCACGCGCTGAAGAATATCTTAAGTCGACAGGCATTGGTGACACGGCTTACTTCGGCCCTGAGCCAGAGTTTTTTGTATTTGATGATGTGAAGTGGAAATCTGATATGCAAGGATCCATGTACGAAATCAACTCAGAAGAAGCGGCCTGGCAGTCTAATGCGACCATCGAAGGTGGTAACACAGGCCATCGTCCAGGTGTTAAAGGTGGATATTTTCCAGTACCACCAGTCGACTCTTCCCATGACATGCGTGGTGCCATGTGCGATGCCATGGAATCTATGGGGGTTGAGATAGAAGTTCATCACCACGAGGTTGCCACTGCTAACCAAAACGAAATTGGTACTAAGTTCAGCACTTTAATTCGCAAGGCAGATGAAGTACAGATTTTGAAGTACTGTGTGCACAACGTCGCTCACGCCTATGGCAAGACAGCCACATTTATGCCTAAGCCTATTGTTGGAGATAACGGTTCTGGCATGCATGTGCACCAGTCAATCGCTAAAGATGGCGTTAATCTTTTTGCTGGTGACGGCTACGGTGGCCTATCTGATACAGCCCTTTATTACATTGGCGGCATTATTAAGCATGCGAAGGCGCTTAACGCCTTTACTAACGCTTCAACAAATGCCTATAAACGCCTAGTGCCAGGATTTGAAGCCCCAGTAATGCTGGCCTATTCGGCTCGTAATCGCTCTGCTTCTATCCGTATTCCATACGTAAGCAATCCCCGTGGACGCCGTGTAGAAGTCCGTTTCCCTGATCCAACAGCTAACCCATATTTGTGCTTTGCAGCGCTTTTGATGGCTGGCCTTGATGGTATTCAAAACAAGATTCACCCTGGCGATGCAGCCGATAAGGATCTATATGACCTACCTGCAGAAGAAGCCGCTGCTATCCCAACAGTGGCACGCAGCTTAGAAGAAGCTTTGAGCGCACTCGAAGCAGATCGAGAGTTCTTAACTCGAGGCGGTGTGTTTACGGACGAAATGATCGATGCATACATCGAACTTAAAAACGGCGAAGTAGAAGCAGTCAACAGCGTGACTCACCCCGTTGAGTTTGGCCTTTACTACTCTTGCTAAAAGCCCAACCAAAGCCCTCCTTGGAGGGCTTTTTAAGCTTCCCTGACGCACTAATTTGGTGCGTTATAATTTGACTAACCCTTTTTATACGGAGTGCGATGACTAATTTACTACAAGCCAACCAAGCTCTGGCTGGGTTAGTTAATCATTTAACGACCGCCATCGTGTTAATCAACACCAACATGGAAATTGTGGCACTAAATTTGGCTGCCGAAAATTTATTTCGGGTCAGTCAACACCAAATGCAACTGGAACCCATAGGCACTCTGTTAAATTTGGACGCTTTGCTGAAGCAACAATTGCAAGACAGCTCCAAGCAGCAACAATCATTTACTAGCCGCGATACCCAGATTCAACAAGCCAATGGCCACCGACTATGGGTCGACTTGAGTGTGACTGCTATAGATGATGAAGGTAGCTTGGCCCTAGAAATACAACCTTTGGAGCGCGTCAAGCGCCTAACCCAAGAAGCGCGCATGACTACACAACAACAAGCGTCTTCTAACTTAGTGCGTAACCTTGCTCACGAAATCAAAAATCCGCTTGGTGGTATTCGTGGTGCGGCCCAATTATTGCAAAGAGAGCTAAACCCTTCTCTGCATGAATTTACTGACATCATTATTTCTGAGGCTGATCGCCTCAGAGACCTTGTGGACCGTTTGATTGGCCCTCAGCGCCAAACTCAAAAACAGATCTGCAACATTCATCAGATACTTGATAAGATAGACCAGCTCCTGCGCGCTGAAGCCAATGGTCAGGTGCAACTAATACGCGATTATGATCCCAGCTTACCCGAGTTACTCATCGACGCTAATCAAATGACTCAAGTGTTTCTCAACGTGGGCCGCAATGCATTACAAGCATTGGTAGAACATCAGACCCCCAATGGCCATATTTGCTTAAAAACCCGCATTGTTAGGCATTTTACTATTGGCAACATTTGTCACCGCCTAGCATGCTGCATCAGCATAACTGACAACGGCCCAGGCATCAGTGCCAACCATATAGAAGACATATTTTTTCCACTAGTGACACATCGTGCGCAAGGCTCAGGATTGGGTTTAAGTATTGCCCAAAGCCTCATACAACAGCACCAAGGTCTCATCGAATGCGATAGTCAAAGTGGCCACACTTGTTTTAATATTTACCTACCCATGGAGAAACTCCCATGAGCCAAGATGTATGGTTAGTAGACGACGACCACGCGATACGCTGGGTGCTAGAACGGGCCTTACAACAAGCACAAATTAGTAGTCGCAGTTTTGAAGACGGACAGCAATTATTGGCGGCCCTTGAAGCAGATACGCCCAAACTCATTGTCAGTGATATTCGTATGCCTGGTATTGATGGCCTAAGTTTATTACAGCGATTACAACATCAAATCGCTCATGTGCCAGTCATTATTATGACTGCGCACTCTGATTTAGATAGCGCTGTAGCATCCTATCAAGGTGGTGCTTTTGATTATTTGCCAAAACCCTTCGATGTTGATGAGGCCGTCGCTTTAGTCCAGCGAGGCTTGCAGCATGCCCAGCAACAAGCAGGCGTCAAGGCACCAGAGCCCGCCCCAGAAAGCGCTCAAATTATTGGTGAAGCACCTGCCATGCAGGAGGTATTTAGGGCCATTGGTCGACTGTCTCAATCTAATATGACAGTGATGATTAATGGCGCCTCCGGCACGGGTAAGGAACTCATCGCTCAGGCCCTGCATCAGCATAGCCCAAGAGCCAATCAGCCTTTTATCCCTCTAAATATGGCTGCTATTCAAAAAGACCTGATTGAATCAGAACTCTTTGGTCACGAAAAGGGAGCCTTTACGGGCGCCGCCAATCAGCGCAAAGGCCACTTCGAACAAGCTCACGGCGGCACGTTAATGTTGGATGAGATTGGTGATATGCCAGCTGAAGCCCAGACTCGACTATTAAGAGTGCTGGCCGATGGCGAGTTTTATCGAGTTGGTGGCCACAACTTAGTCAAAGTAGATGTGCGAATTATCGCCGCAACGCACCAGGATTTAGCCCAACGAGTCGAACAAGGGTTATTTCGAGAAGACCTATTTCATCGCCTCAACGTGATTCGTATACCTTTACCTAACCTCAACCAACGCAGCGAAGATATTCCTGCACTGGCAAGGCACTTTTTACTGACCAGTGCTAAAGAACTGGCCGTAGAAACAAAACAATTGTCCAGCGAAGCTGCGGCGCATTTACAGAAATTAGAGTGGCCAGGCAATGTGCGCCAATTGGAAAATGTGTGCCGCTGGTTGAGTGTTATGGGCAGTGGTAATCAGATATTAGTCAACGATTTGCCCCCCGAGCTTAAAGAGCAAACACCCACTGCAAGCTTAGAAGAAAGCTGGCAAGAAGTATTATCAACTTGGGCTAAAAAAGAACTACAATTCGGGCAACAACAACTGCTTGATAAAGCTTTGCCAGCGTTTGAAAAAGTGATGATAAAAGCCGCCCTTAAACATACCCACGGCCGCCGTCGAGAAGCAGCAGAGGTGCTAGGCTGGGGTCGCAACACCTTGACTCGAAAAATTAGCGAGTTGGGTTTATAGATGGGTTGGGTATGTGTGACATGCTCAAGCTAAATTTTAGTAGTTACAAAAAACACCCAAGGGGTTTGAATTCCCAATTCATTGGCTTTATTTTTGTCCTATAATCAACCTATATTGAATCTAGAAGTATTGGTATGGAAATAATACATCATGTTACACGTTGTACTTTTTGAACCAGAAATCCCACCCAATACGGGCAATATTATTCGGCTGTGTGCTAATACTGGGTTTCAATTACATTTAATCGAGCCCCTTGGATTTAAGCTTGAAGATAAATCGTTAAGACGAGCTGGGTTGGATTATCACGAATGGGCACGCTTGCAGGTTCACAAAAGTTATGCGGAATTCCTCGCCAATGTGAAGCCTAAAACGATTTATGCTATGACCACAAAAGGCAGCGATTGCTTCAGCAAAGCTAGGTTTGAAAAACATGACGCGCTTTTGTTCGGACCCGAAAGTCGCGGGCTTCCTGAAGAAATTAGAGCCCAATGTGACGCCAGGATTCGCCTTCCCATGACGTCAGAAAGCCGCAGCTTGAACTTATCTAACTGCGCAGCCATTACCGTATATGAAGCATGGAGACAGCTCAATTACGAAGGCGCCAATCTTTAAACACAGTGGATAACTTTGGTTTTCTTAGGATAGGACCCCAAGGCATTTACCCTACCAAATTGAGCAGGCCTTGTACCACCAGTTTATGCAGCCCCTTTCCCACTAGTGTTCGCAGCGCTAACCCAATAATGTTTGCAGCAACGCCATTAGGTGACGCTGCTAACAGACACTCTCACCCATACGCGTTAGTGAGTTGGTTCACCAGCATCTGGAGTCGCATCAGTTTCAGCGGCACCTGTCTCAGCTTGCGATGCTTGCTGCGCCAGACTCTGTGCATACAAAGCATCAAAGTTGACTGGGGCCAACATTAAGGCTGGGAAGCTACCTCTTTGCACTAGATTATCAATGGCTTCACGCGCATAGGGAAACAGGATATTAGGGCAAAAAGCACCCAAAACTTGACCCATAGATTCTTTAGGCACATTAGCAATGTGGAACAAACCCGCCTGCTGGACTTCCGTTAGGTAAACCGTCTTTTCTTCTGCTGAAGCGGTAATCGTTATGCGTAAAACCACCTCAAACGTAGTTTCATTAAGCTGGCGCGCCTGGCTATTTAAATCCACACCAACCTCAGGCTTCCAATCGCTGGTGAATGACTGCGGTGAGTTAGGGGACTCAAAAGATAGATCCTTCAAATACACGCGCTGGATCATAATTTGTGGCTGTTCAGTGGCCTCTGCAGCTGCGGCAACGTTTTCTTCTTCACTCATGCTTAATTCTCATTCATCTAAATTTATTGGAGGGCTTCAATTACGAAGTGGCTAGTAACGGGTCAAGTTTTTGCTGACGGTCCAAAAGAAATAATTCATCGCAACCACCGATGGCATTGCCATTAATCACAATCTGCGGCACCGTGCGGTTACCCGTCAGCTGCATCATCTGTTGACGCACATCTTGGCGCCCATCAACACTAATTTCTTCATAGCTAAGGCCTTTGCTGTCAAGCAAGCGTTTGGCACGAAAGCAATATCCACAAAGGTTGGAACTATAAATTGTAACTTGTGCTGTCATAAATGTGCCCCAGTGTTAGAGTTTTATTTGCGCACCAAAGGCAAGTTCTGCCCAGTCCACTCGGCCATACCACCAGACATCCGATGCACGTTGGTATAATCAGCTTTTTTCAACATATTTGCTGCACTCGAGGCAGTTTGGCCTGTCTTACAGATTATAATAATGGGTTTATCTTTGTGTTTTTCAAGTTCAGACATCCGTTTTGTTAAGTCTGCAAAAGGAATATTCTTGGCACCAATAACTCGCCCTGCCTTAAAGTCTGCTGGCGCGCGAATATCAAGTAATAAGGCATCTTCACCATTCGCCATCACAGTGGCTTGTTGTGGCGATACTGAGGGAGCAGCTTTGCGGCGTTCTGTGATCAATAACACCAATAGTGTTAGCACCAAGGCCACGACCATTTCCCAGTGATTGATTGCAAATTCGAGGTAACGTTCCATAAGCTTTATTATTCCCAACAATTAATAGGTTCTGGGTCGCCATAAGGACGACAAGTCCGGCGGCATTATACGCCATAGCATGGATAAATTGGAGGTAGACTGCTAAAATATCTTGCCATTTGCCAATAACAGACACCATGACCACTTCTAGTCCTAAAGCCCTCATCATTCTTGATGGATGGGGACAAAGCCAAACATCAACTTCTAATGCCATTGCAGTCGCAAACACACCCACTTGGGACGGTCTATTAGCGGATCATTGTCATACTTTAGTAGGCACGTCTGGAGCCGATGTGGGCCTACCAGATGGCCAGATGGGTAACTCCGAAGTGGGTCACATGAACATTGGTGCGGGCCGAGTGGTGTACCAAAATTACACTCGTATTGGCAAAGCCATAGTGGATGGAGACTTTCAGACCAACCCTGTGCTTTTGTCAGCCATTGATAAAGCCGTTGCTAATGAAGGCACCGTTCATGTTTGTGGTTTATTATCAGATGGTGGGGTGCACAGTCATCAAGACCATTTGTTTGCCACCTGTCGCTTAGCCCACCAGCGTGGAGCTACAAAAATCGTAGTGCACGCATGGTTAGATGGCAGAGATACAGCGCCAAGCTCAGCCCAAGTTTATATACAAGCTTTAATGGACGCCCTAGAGCCGATTAATGGCCGCATTGGCAGCCTCTGCGGCCGTTACTTTGCGATGGACCGTGACCAACGCTGGGAGCGCGTTGAAAGTGCCTACCGAGCAATGCGCTACGGTGAAGCAGAGCATGAGTGCTTATCTGCCCTCAGCGCCTTACAAGAAGCCTACTTAAATAATGCGACAGATGAGTTTGTGCCTGCTACTGTGATTTTGGATGCACAGGGCCAGTCTGCAAAGGTTGAAGACGGTGACACAATGATCTGTGTTAACTTTAGACCCGACCGCTCACGCCAAATCACGCGCGCATTTGTGGACCACGAATTTGATAGTTTTGATCGTGGAGAGCCGCTGGATCTTGCTGAGTTTGTAATGATGACTGAATACAGCGCTGCCATAGATACCGCCTGCGCTTTTCCACCGACCCAAGTAAAAAATGATCTGGGCGACATCATGGCCCAGCATGGAAAGACCCAACTACGCATTGCCGAAACTGAAAAATATGCCCATGTCACTTTCTTCTTTAGTGGCGGACAAGAAGCTTTATATGAGGGAGAGAGTCGTGAGCTTATTCCTTCTCCAAATGTAGCTACTTATGATTTACAACCAGAAATGAGTGCTCCAGAGCTGACTGATAAATTAGTTGCCGCCATTGAAAGTGGGGCTTACGATTTAATTGTATGCAACTTTGCCAATGCTGATATGGTGGGACATACAGGCAAATTTGATGCTGCAGTCAAAGCTGTTGAAGCCGTAGACACCTGTCTTTTACGTATCGTTCATGCCCTAGAAAAAGTGGGTGGCGAAGCCCTCATTACAGCAGACCATGGTAATGTGGAACTCATGACTAACCCGAATACAGGCCAACCCCATACAGCACATACCTCTTGGCCAGTGCCCTTGATTTATGTGAGCCATCGAAGTGCCAATGCTAAATTATCAGCCGGCGTGCTGGCCGATTTAGCGCCCACTATGCTGCATTTAATGAACCTTGAACAGCCCCAAGAAATGACGGGCTGTAACTTGGTAGAATTTAACTAAATTGCGCCTTATCGCCTATTTCATATGCAGCATGATGCTGCTCATAAGTACCCATATGCTTGCTGCTAACAACGAGCAAAAAGCTCAGCAACGCATGCAGCAGTTGCAAAAGGATATTAACAACTTACAGTCTTGGCTTAACAAAGCCCAAAACAAAGCCTCAAAGTTACAGCAATCACTGCGCACTAATGAGCAGAGCATTAGCAAGCTCAGTAAGGCCATCAAGAAAAATCAACAGGCAAGCCAAAAAAGTACCCATCACCTTGCCAAGTTACAGCAGCAATCGAGCCACTTTCAAGATGCCCTTGCAGAACAAGAACAACAACTCAGTGCTCAACTAAAGCGGCAGTATCAGCAAGGTCAAAACGCCCCCGGGAATGTGCTACTGACCTTGGACAGTCCGTCAGCTCTGGCCCGAAATATGGCTTATTTCCAATATCTAAATCAAGCCAGTGCCGAGCAAATGGCAGCCTATCGGCAAACATTAAATAGCCTCGCCTTGGTGCAACAGGAACAGTCTGACCTCACTTTAGAATTGCAGCAAGGTGCTCAGCAATTGCAAACTCAGCAACAACAGTTAAAACAAGCTAAGACCCAGCTATCGGCTAATCTTAAAACACTCAACAATAAGCAGGCCTCAAAAGCACAAACATTAAACAATGCCAAAGTTGACCAACAGCAAGCCCAACAGCTGCTTGAACAAATTCAAGTGGCGGTTGCTAAAGCCAATATTAAAGTTGCAGGCTCGCCAATGGCAGACGCTAAAGGGCAATTACCCTGGCCGCTAAAGGGTAAAGTCTTGAACCGCTTTGGGGTATCACAAAGTGCCTACCCCCTAAGCCAACAAGGCTGGTTGATTGCTGCTCCAGAAGGTTCTGATGTGGTCGCTATCCATGGTGGGCAAGTGGTTTTTTCAGATTGGTTAAAAGGCTATGGATTGGTTATCATTGTTGATCATGGGGACGGTTTTTTAAGCTTATATGGGCAAAATCAAGCCTTGTATTTGTCCGTAGGTGATACCGCTGCTGCCCAGCAACTTATCGCCAGTAGTGGAAAATCTGGCGGTAACACCCGAGCGGGATTGTATTTTTCTTTGCGACAACAAGGCAAACCGTTAAATCCTAAACAATGGTTGCAATAAGGTGAAGTGATGCGCATTGAACTAATCCAGCCTAAAGGCCTCATCCGGTGCAGACAAATCATGGGGCGCCTGATACTTGCACTGGCAATGGGTGTGTTAGCCCCAGCGAGTGCCATAGCCGCAGTAGCCCCTCACCCACCGGTGCCATTGGCTGCGTTGCAGTCTTTTGTAGCCGTGTATGAACGCATCCGCCAGCAACACGTAGATGCAAAGACAGACGAAGAATTATTGCAGTTTGCCCTTGAAGGCCTGATTTTAAAACTCGACCGTTTCTCTAGCTACCTAGACGCTGACGATATGGCCAGCCTGCAACAAGATACCCGCGGCGAGTATACGGGTATTGGGGTTGAATTAGTGCCAGAGGGCAACTACATCCGTGTCATTACCCCCATCGATGATAGCCCCGCACACCGTGCCGGTATTCTGCCTGGAGATTGGATCACGCACGTACAAGGTAAAGCAGTTAAAGGACTTGATGTGCACGCCATCGACCAGCTTATGAGCGGTGGTCCAGGCACTCCAGTGACACTGACTATTTTACGAAGTGGCGAAGAACTCAAGTTCAATCTAAATCGTGAAATCATCACTACAGCGAGCGTGCGCAGTGAATTGATGGCAAGTAATGTCGCCTATCTTCGCATTAGCCACTTTCAGGACCACACGGGGCAAGATTTAGTAGACCAAATGCAGCGCCTTAAAACTGTTGGAGCTAATCGCTGGTTGTTAGACTTACGAAATAATCCGGGTGGCACTTTATCAGCTGCTGCCGCTGTAGCCGATGCATTTTTGAGTACTGGTAACATTGTGACTACGAAGGCCCGCCAGATCAAAGACAATATGCGTTTTGACGCCCACTCTAAGGACCCGAGCCAAGGCTGGCCATTGGCAATCCTCATTAACAACGGCAGCGCATCCGCATCTGAAATTGTAGCAGGCGCTATAAAGGACCATCAGCGTGGCCAATTGGTTGGCAAGAGCACGTTTGGTAAAGGCTCAGTGCAATCTATTATTACCCTGCCACAGGGCACAGGTGTTAAACTCACAACGGCTTACTACTACACCCCTAATGGCCATAACATCCACCTCACAGGTATTGAACCAGACGTAACCGTTGATAATTCAGAAACTGATGAGGATACGCAACTTGCTGCTGCGCTGGATATTCTACGTCTGTCAAAGTCTAAATAATAATATGATGGCTCGATTTATTAAGGCCTATAAACACATTAATAGGGCACCATGGGGTTTAGTTTGGTTACTGCTAATGCCCCTGATAGGGAGCTCGTATTTAGTTAAAGCAGATGAGTTTCAGCCATCTATGGTCATCATTATAGACGACCTAGGTTATAACTTGGCTAACGGTCTTAGTGTGGTCAATCTGCCTGGCCCCATTACTATGGCGGTCATGCCCCATACCCCTCATGGTGCGTCATTGGCTCGCAAAGGTGCCGCTGTAGATAAACAGATCATTCTTCATGTCCCCATGCAAAACCACGCAGGTCTGCGGCTAGGTCCTGGCGGACTGACCCTAGATATGGATGAAAAAGAGTTCAAAAAAGTATTACGCAAAGGCTTAGCCAGCGTGCCCCAAGCAGAAGGCATCAATAACCATATGGGTAGCGCTTTAACTGAGCAGATGCTACCCATGCAATGGACGATGGATATTGCAGCTGAGTTTGATTTATTTTTTGTAGATAGCCGCACCAGTTCATCCAGTGTGGCTTGGCAGCAGGCTGTGGCTCAAGCTATTCCTGCACTTACAAGAGATGTGTTTTTGGATAACGATACCAGTCAAGAGGCCCTCGAAAGCCAATTTCAGCAAGCCATAGAAATTGCTCAAAAAAATGGCTCTGTGGTGCTTATTGGTCACCCTTACCCAGCTACGGTAGCGTTTTTAAGCAGCGCACTAGAACGCCTTGATCAAACAGGCATCAAGCTGACCTCGGCCTCTGCACTAATCTGGCAACTGAACCTAAAGGCGCATCTCAATACCCTTTGAGGCCATGTATTGTTTGGCTTGAGGGATGGTGTATTCATTAAAGTGAAAGATACTAGCGGCCAATACTGCATCCGCTTTGCCTTCAATTACACCATCAACTAAATGGTCCAAGTGGCCTACACCACCCGATGCAATCACTGGCACAGACACCGCTTCACTGATGGTGCGCGTGACACCCAGATCATATCCATTTTTAACCCCATCTTGGTCCATGCTAGTGAGTAATATTTCCCCCGCACCATAAGCCACCATTTTTATGGCCCACTCAACGGCATCAATGCCCGTAGGCTTGCGTCCGCCATGGGTAAATATTTCCCAACGTAGGGTTTCACCTGGCCCACTAACTTGTTTTGCATCGATGGCCACAACAATGCATTGGGCACCAAAACGATCCGCCGCTTGCTGCACAAAATCTGGATTAAACACAGCCGCAGAATTAATGCCTACTTTATCAGCACCCGCATTAAGCATGTGACGAATATCTTCACAAGTCCGAATGCCACCGCCCACAGTGAGGGGAATAAACACTTCACTGGCCATCTTTTCTACCGTATGTACCATAGTGTCACGGTTTTCATGAGTTGCACCAATGTCTAGAAAAGTAATCTCATCAGCGCCCTGTTCGTTGTAGCGTTTAGCCACTTCCACAGGATCTCCAGCATCTCTAATATCAACAAACTGTACCCCTTTAACTACACGTCCATTGTTGACATCTAAACAGGGAATAATGCGTTTGGCTAAGCCCATGGGAGTTTCCTTATCATTAGCATGGGTTAGGCTTGAGCATCACAATAGGCTTGCGCGGCTGCCAGATCTAACGTGCCTTCATAGATGGCTCGGCCGGTAATAGCACCCACAATACCGTCGCCAGCAACTGCCGCCAAAGCGTGCACATCGTCCATATTGGTCACTCCACCTGAAGCAATGACTGGAATACCTGCTTCTCTGGCCAACTGGCACGTGGCCGCCACATTAACACCCTGCATCATGCCATCACGGGCAATGTCTGTATAAACAATAGAACTTACCCCATCGTTACGAAAACGTTTGGCTAGATCGACCGCTTTAACATCAGTCACTTCAGCCCAGCCCTCGACTGCCACCATGCCATCGCTAGCGTCCAAACCCACAATAATGCGGCCAGGAAAATCACGGCAGACTTGAGTCACAAAATCTGGATCACGCACTGCTTGAGTACCAATAATGACATAGGCAACACCCGCCTGTAGGTAGGCTTCAATAATATTTACATCACGAATACCGCCACCAATTTGAATAGGTAGCTTAGGGTGGGCCAACGCAATGGCCTTCACAATATCACCATTGACTGGGTTGCCAGCAAAGGCACCATTCAAATCAACCAGATGCAACCTTCTGCAGCCAGCATCCACCCACTGGTTGGCAACAGCAACCGGGTCTGCTGAAAAAACGGTGGACTCTTCCATGCGGCCTTGGCGCAAACGCACACATTCACCATCTTTTAGATCGATGGCTGGAATCATTAATAAAGGGCTTTGAGACATAGACTATTTACGGCAGGGTTTAGCTACCGTCCCACTGTAAGAAGTTTTTTAAAAGTTGAAGTCCAGCTGAGTGGCTTTTTTCTGGATGAAATTGCACTGCAAAAAGATTTTCTCTAGCAAGTGCCACATCAAACTCAAGACCATAGTTACAAGTCGCCGCCACTAAGTCGCGAGCTTCGGTACGCACATAATAACTGTGAACAAAGTAAAACCGACTATTGTCTTCTATGCCACGCCATAGCTTGTGGGGTTGCTGATGCACTTGATTCCAGCCCATGTGGGGTACTTTTAAGTGAGCGTCTTGCACACTGGCATGATCACCAAAGAAAGACACATTACCTTGCAGTTCACCCAAACACGCCACACTCCCATTTTCACTGGAACGCTGCATTAGGGCCTGCATACCCACACAAATACCAAGCATGGGCTTTTTGCCCATTTGATCAGCCACGATGTGATCCACACCCAAGCGTTTGATCTCTGCCATGCAATCTCGAATAGCACCTACTCCAGGCAAGAGCACACGATCGCTGGCTTCAATTTTAGCCGCATCGTTAGTTACATAGACGCGGGTATCTGGGCACACGTGTTCAAGGGCTTTGGCAACGGAGTGCAAATTACCCATGCCATAGTCAATCACTGCAATGGATTTCATAATAACCCTATTAATACCAAGCCGATTGCCAAAGTATCTATAAACTACCCTTAGTGGACGGCATCATACCTGCCATCCGTTCATCAGCACTTAGGGCCATCCGTAAGGCTCGACCAAAGGCTTTAAACACTGTTTCTGCTTGGTGATGAGCATTCTTCCCACTCAAGTTATCAATGTGCAGAGTTAGTTTGGCATGGTTCACAAAGCCACGGAAAAATTCATCAAATAAATCCACATCAAAACCGCCAATGCGGCCACGGGTGTAGGTAACATGATTAAACAATCCAGGGCGTCCAGAAAAATCTAACACCACCCTAGTTAACGCCTCATCTAACGGCACATAGGCAGAACCATAGCGAGTTAGGCCTTTTTTGTCTCCTACCGCTTTGTCTATGGCCATACCCAAGGTAATGCCCAGATCTTCCACCGTATGGTGCGCATCAATCGCTAAGTCACCATGAGCAACAATGTCTAAATCAATCAATCCATGGCGCGCAACCTGCTCCAACATATGATCGAAAAAGGGGATCCCTGTGACGCAACTAAACACACCCGTGCCATCTAAATTAACACTAACTGTAATCTGAGTTTCTAGGGTATTCCGTTCTACAGTGGCAGTACGAGCCGACATAAGGTGACCTCGGGTTTGATAATGAGTAAAGCAATAAAGCGAGCAGAGATTATACGGCTTTTAGTAGCTGTTTTACAAAGCACAAACGCCCCTAAAAGGTATAAAACAAATGTATACTCAGCATTAATCCCATTTGCTCACCCATAAGTCTACAATTAATGACCAACAACACCTTTTTTGCTGACCAATTACTCATCTGGTTCGACCAACACGGACGCCACCACCTACCATGGCAGAAAGATCGCACCGGTTATCGTGTGTGGGTGTCTGAGATTATGTTACAACAAACCCAAGTCATGACAGTGATACCCTACTTTGAGCGCTTTATGGAGCGTTTTCCAACCATCACCCACTTAGCCCAAGCTGAAGCTGATACCGTACTTAGTCTCTGGACAGGTTTGGGCTATTACACTAGAGCGCGCAATCTGCATGCCAGTGCCATCGCGATTACTCAACAACATCAAGGCCATATGCCCAACGACTTAGACGCCCTCATTGCTCTCAAGGGTATCGGCAGGTCTACAGCAGGGGCCATCCTGAGCCAAGCCTACAACCAACGTGGCGTAATACTTGATGGCAACGTCAAGCGCTTACTCACGCGTTTATATGCCATTGAAGGGTGGCCAGGGCAAAGCCAAATAGACCAACAACTCTGGCAACTCGCCACAGATCTAACTCCCCATCAACGCAATGCTGATTATACTCAAGCCATCATGGACATTGGCGCCACCATCTGCAAACCCAAGCAGCCCTTATGTGTGGCCTGCCCCATGCAAGCTCACTGCCAGGCATTAGCCCAAGACAAAGTTGGCATTATTCCCACCCGCAAGCCAAAAAAAGCAATACCCCATAAGACCGTTAGTGTATTACTACTACAAAATAAGCAGGGGCAAACGTTTCTGGAACAGCGACCAAGCAAAGGCATTTGGGGTGGACTTTGGAGCCTGCCAGAATTCGCTGACCTAAAAGCATTACAGACCCAGCTAGCCTTAGAGGGTTTGTCTACCCACACCACCCCAATGGCACCCATTAAGCACGTATTTAGCCACTATAAGCTCACCATTGAGCCCCATCGGTTAGTATTGGATAAGGCCCAGCTAAAAGTATCAGAAAAGCATAAAAGTCAGTGGTACGACAGCCAACAACTGCATACAATAGGGCTAGCGACACCGATTAAAAAACTACTCGAGAAAGCCCAATGACACGCACTGTTTTTTGCACTAAGTATCAAGCCGACATGGAAGCTATGGATCGTCCTCCCTACCCTGGTGCCAAAGGTCAAACCTTATTTGAAACCTTGTCAAAACAGGCATGGCAAGATTGGTTAGC
>DDCR01000063.1 GCA_002335115.1 Oceanospirillaceae bacterium UBA2001 | reverse complement strand
CTGCCACACTGGTCGTTGTCCAGTAGGCGTTGCAACTCAAGATCCTAAGCTACGGGCTCGTCTTAACCCAGATGAAGCCTCAGAGCGCGTGTATAACTTCTTACACACTCTGACTATCGAATGTCAGTTGCTAGCACGGGCGTGTGGTAAGACGAACATCCATTCTTTAGAGCCAGAAGATATTGCAGCTCTAACCATGGAAGCTTCTGCCATGGCTCAAGTACCACTAGCAGGCAGCCAACACACGGTTGGTCGTCCTGACATGACGCGTTTCTAGGAGGACATGATAATGTCAAAAGATGTAGATCATTATTTAACGACAGACGGTCTGGATACAGATCGTGAGAAGATGATTGGTCAGACCATTGGTTACCGTTACGACGTGAACTTGGTCCCTGACATGGATCATTGCACGCCATACCTCAGGGAATATATGGCTAAAATGAACTGGTCTGACCTTAACTGGTTGGAGGACGTGCATATGGGTTACGAAGAAAATAGCGCTGCTGTTTTTGATCGTAACATCAACGGTTGGGTTACGATTCCAGAAAACATCGATTTGCCGGACAACCAACAAGATCGTGACATGATTGCACGTGAATTGTTAGTCAAGTTCCAGATGTCTGAAAATCATCCTATGGTTCAGTTGCGCGAAGCTTACGCAAAGTTTTAAGGACCCTAGTTTGGGCTTTAAGCTCCAAGTTCTTAATGCAAAAAAAGCCCTGCGATTGCAGGGCTTTTTTTGTGTGCCAAATCATGCCATCACTACAAAGGTATTCTAAACACCCTAAGCCGACCACATTAATGCTTTTTGATGTCGGGCCTTTAAGGGAGGCAGCCCAAAGCGCTTTTTATAACATTTATAAAAACTCGGTAGAGAAGAGAAACCGCTATGTTTCGCGATTGCGTCAACTGAAAGCTCCGATTCAAATAGTAACTTATGGGCGTGATTGAGTCGTTTTTCTAGGTAATAAATACTTGGCGAAATACCAATATAAACTTTGAATAGGCGCTGAATTTGACGTTTTCCTAAGCCTGCATAGCCACTAATTTCTGAAAGGCTTAAAGGTTCATCAATGTTGTTTTCCATTAATGATGCCACTTGTTGTAAAGAGTTAGGCCAGCCGTATGGGCTTATTTTGTTATCTAATCGATGTTCTTTTGGCGTGCGCAAAACACCACAATTCATTTCCTCTGCGACAGTAATGGCCAACGATTTTCCATGATGAAGGTGAATGATATGCAGGATCATGTCGAGGCTTGTGCTCCCACCCTGACAAGTAAATCGATTATTATTGACATTAAAAGTTGCGTGATTGGGTGTTGCCCCTTGTTGGCGTATCCCACCTAAATGGTGATGATCAATCGTCCAACGACAATTGTCCAGTAGCCCTGCCCGGTAAAGGTAGAAGGATCCGGTTCCCACTCCACCAAGAAAAGTGCCATTATTGGCTAGGCGTGTTAACGGGGGAGTAAAGCCTTTGAGTGGCAATTCGTAGATGTTTTCAACGCGGCCGGCAAAAACGACCATCGCATCCAGTCGATCTAAAGCCAAATTATCACTAAGGGGTAAAGTATCCATTTCCATACTGCATGAAGACCTGAGAGCCCCACCCCTTAATGAAAATAACCGCCAATCATAAACCGTGCGTCCAAGGGCATGATTCGCCACTTTAAGAGGCTCAACAATATGTGCCATTTCAGCCATGTTATAGCCGGGAATTAATAATATCCCAATCTGCCATTTCTTATTATTAGTGATATATAACGACATAAAAATTCACTGATTCAGTCACTTTTTGGGTAATTTTTGTTTTTATACTTAAGTCTTATATTAGCCCTAATTTGTCGTTTTCACAATATATTTCCCTATAGACTGTCGCTATAGGATAATAAAATAAACAACTCAACCCTTTTCATCACCCATAATATGTAACCAAAGTTGCTTGTATTTAATGGCCACATAATGTGCAATTAATTCTGCAGATATTGCGTATAGTGGCTGTAGGTTAACCCTTATATATAGGCAATAAGTAAACAGTAACTACCCCTAATCACTCGCAGTTGGGTTAATAACTAGGCTCAGGGGCCGCCATTCAAATTTAAATTTTTTTAGGTCAGTACTCACAGCGTCTTATTAAAAAGTGGCTCATCTATGGCTAATCAAACCTCACCAGAATACTCACCTCGGGCAGGGTAATCATTGGCAATGGCAAAATCTAGCGCCCCCAACAACTCAGCAAAATGAGGTCGAGCGAAAGGCATGGTTTGCACAGACCCATAATAAAGGCCTTGATCAGGGCCTACTAAAAATAAACCGGGTTCTGAAAACAAGGCTGGTTCTTCGATGCCAATTGAGGTGGTGCCCCGAGATGTCGAGATATAAAGCCCCCATTCTTTGGCTTTAGCTAGACTCATACCATAACCGAACTTTAGGTTGCCTGCGCCCACCTTATCAGCCATTTGTTGAGTGCGCTGCTTGTCATCTGAACTGACTGCAATACAAGTGACGCCTCTTTTTGCAAATTCATCGACGTGGCTTTGAAGATCCATTAGTTGCTTGGCACAAATGGGGCAATGCAAGCCCCGGTAATAGCAGATAACAACGCCGCGCTCAGCAATGTCAGTGGAGAGG
>DDCR01000020.1 GCA_002335115.1 Oceanospirillaceae bacterium UBA2001 | reverse complement strand
TAAACCATCAAGGTGGTCCAAAACTGACATGCCATTATTTAAAGTCGCTCCCAGTCCAGTTTGAGGTAATAAATGTCCAGTCATTGAAAAGGTTAGAAACAGTGCAGGCACTGTAAAGGCAAAAATCATGACACAATACTGAGCCACTTGGGTATAAGTAATACCTTTCATACCCCCTAACACGGCATACACAAACACGACTGCCATGCCGATCATGATGCCCGTATCAATTTCTACCTGCAAAAAGCGCGAGAATACGATACCCGTACCCCGCATTTGCCCAGAGATGTAGGTAAAAGAGATAAACATCACACAAATCACGGCCACCACTCTCGCAACTCCTGAGTAATAACGATCGCCTACAAAATCGGGAATAGTGAATTTACCAAATTTACGCAAATAAGGAGCCAACAGAAGCGCCAACAGCACATAACCACCCGTCCAACCCATAATATAACCACTAGCATCATAGCCAGCAAAAGAAACAATTCCTGCTAAGGAGATAAATGATGCGGCTGACATCCAATCCGCAGCCGTAGCCATGCCATTGGCTAAAGGTGTGACTCCACCCCCAGCAACATAGAATTCTTGTGTACTTGACGCTCTGCTCCAAAAGGCAATAGCGATATAAATAACAAACGATCCGACGACAAAGGTATAAGTGAGCGCTTCTAGGCTCATGTTAAATTCCTATGATTAATAATCAAGTGACTGAAAATAGGCATTACTCAGACTTATTCGTGCACATCAAACTCATTATCAAGGTGGCTCATGCGCACTGCATAAGCAATGGTTAAGGCAGAAAAGACAAAAATACTGCCTTGATTAGCAAACCAGTAACCCAGTTTAAAACCAAACAGGTTGAATTGATTAAGCTCATCGACAAAGACAATGCCGCAACCGAAGGAAACCAAAAACCAAACGGCGAGGTAGGAGAAAATTATTTGTAAATTGCGACGCCAATACTGCGTTGCTGTATCTGTATCGGGATTCATAATGTGCTTATTTTTATTATTTTATAAATTCCGAATTATACCCATTTGCGACATTTAGGGCAACGAAAATGTCGACTAAAGTCTAAAGTTACCACCCATCAAGACACCTTGAATTAGCCCAAAAAGTTGTTAGACTTTAGTATAGCGACCTAAGGAATTATTTTTAGGTATATGATTTTATTATGTTTTCATAAAAATCAGTTTTAAGGCATAAAACCGGCTACCATGTTATAAATAGGTTGAGTTGTTTCACTCTAGTTTTACTGTCCCTAGTTTTACTTTAAAGGCATATCATGCTTGATATTTGGGTTATTCTATTTATATCTTTAGCCTACGTTGGTTTGTTATTTGGCATTGCCTACTACGGTGATAATCGTCGTCAAAACAGCTCGAAATTACTCAGCCAACCGGTTATTTATAGTTTATCTTTGGCAGTCTATTGCACCTCATGGACTTTTTATGGGTCTGTTTCGCGGGCTACCCAAGGTTGGGAGTTCCTCTCTATTTACCTTGGTCCCATTATGCTTTTTATCTTTGGGTGGGGCTTAGTTTATAAAATTATACTCATTGCTAAACAAGAAAACCTTACCACCATTGCCGATTTTATAGCGTCTCGATACGGCAAAAGTCGTAGCTTAGCGATTGTAATTACAGTCATGGCCACCCTGGGCATACTGCCCTATATAGCATTGCAGCTCAAAGCTGTGGCGCAAAGTTTTACTATTATGGTGTCAGGTAGTGGCAGCTCAGACTTTGGGTCTAGTAATACGGCCTTGGTCATTGCAATATTAATGGCAGCTTTTGCCATTCTATTTGGCACCCGCCAAATAGATACGAGCGAACATCACCGAGGGATGGTGTTGGCCATTGCCTTTGAATCTATCGTTAAGCTTGTTGCATTTGTAGCCGTGGGCGTATTTGTGACCTTTAGCTTGTTTGATGGCATTGGAGACTTAAGCCATCACATCAACCAAAGTGGACTAAAACAGCAACTGGACGACTTTAACCCACTCAAGATTAGTTTCTTAACAGAAACCTTGCTGGCTTTGCTAGCCATGCTCTGCCTGCCGCGACAATTCCAAGTAGGCATTGTTGAAAATACCGACCCAAATGACTTACATACAGCGCGCTGGTTATTTCCACTTTACCTTGTCATTTTCTGTATTTTCATGCTGCCAATTGCCGCCGCTGGAAATTTTCTTTTCAATGGTCAAGGCATTGCTACAGATACCTACGTGTTAATGATTCCTCTAAGTCAGGGGGCACACAGCTTAGCGACCTTAGCTTATATTGGCGGACTATCTGCTGCCACAGGTATGGTTATTGTCGCTACCGTGTCTATTAGCACTATGATTTGCAACGATATAATCATGCCTGTCATTTTCCACTTATCACCCTTACAAGCATCTGAGGACAAAAATATTGGGCGCTTATTACTGAGGGTTCGGCGGGTAGTCATTGTGGCTATGTTACTAGCTGCCTACGGCTATTTTTTACTCATTGGCGATGGTAAAAGCCTCGTTTCACTCGGTCTAACGGCCTTTGTTGCAGTGGCCCAGTTCGCCCCCGCATTAATTGGAGCGGTATTCTGGCGTCAGGGTAATCGGTATGGGGCATTAGCTGGACTGAGTATTGGTTTCACTATCTGGCTATACACTCTGTTGGTTCCCAATCTTAGCGGGCTAGGGTTTGATACTTTAAGCTTGGTAGAGCAGGGGTTGTTTGGTTTAAGCTGGCTTAGACCCACATCAATGTTTGGCCTGAGTGGCTTCGACCCTATCACCCATGCCACTTTATTATCCCTAAGCTTGAATATTTTAGCCTTTGTGTGGGTATCTCGATTGACCCAAGTTCGCCTACAAGACCGCATTCAGGCTGACCACTTTGTTGACTTAAGGTTAAGTTATTCTATCATCAGCGCTGATACCCAATTTGAAAATACACGCTTTAGCGACTTACAAATACTCTGTGAACGCTTTTTGGGATCTAATCGAACCCATGAAGCTTTTCAAGACTTCTCTCACAACCAAAATCGACAACTTAACCCAAATGACCCCATTGACCAAACAATTGCTAGTTATGCTGAGCGTCTTTTAGCGGGAGTTATTGGGGCGTCGTCAGCACGTATTATAGTTGCTTCTAGTCTGCAGGGTACTGAAATGCACCTCGGTGACGTAGTGTCAATCGCCGATGAAGCTTCAGCACTTTATAAATTTAACCGCTCCATGCTCCAATCAACCATAGAACACATTGACCAAGGCATTAGTGTTGTTGATAAAGACATGCGTCTGGTGGTTTGGAACCAGCGCTACCAGGCCATGTTCCAATTCCCTGAAGGACTGATCACTATCGGCAGACCGATTGTAGAGGTCATCCGCCACAATGCCTTAAACGGGGACTACGGCCCCGGCGCAATTGAACAACAAGTTGAGCACCGCCTAAGTACCTTGCAGCAAGGCATTAGCAATACTCACCTGCGCTATCGAGCCGATGGTGCCGTATTTGAGGTGCGCGGTAATGCCATGCTTGGGGGTGGATATGTAAACACTTACATGGACATTACTAACCATAAACGCATTGAAGCTGCGTTAAAAGAAACCAATGAAACCCTCGAAGAGCGGGTCGAAGATCGAACCAATGCCCTCGTTGTTGCCAACGACCTATTAAGCCGTGCCAAAATTGGGGCCGACCAAGCTAACCAGAGTAAGACACGATTTTTAGCGGCCGCAAGTCATGATTTAATGCAACCTCTTAATGCAGCGCGATTATTTTCATCATCCTTATCACAGCAGCACCCTAAGGGTGAACTGGCAAACACCCTGCACCATCTTGATGATTCTTTGGTTGCAGCTGAAGAACTCATCAGTACCTTAGTGGAAATATCTACCTTAGACGCAGGTACCATTTCACCAAAGTTGAGTCATTTCCCAGCGGATCAGATGTTACAAAAATTGGCGGCAGAACTAACTCTCTTATGTCACCAAAAAGGCATTGAGTTTAACTATGTCCCATGTCAAGCAACGATTTATAGTGATGAACAACATCTAAGGCGCATCGTACAAAACTTTTTAACCAATGCCATGCGTTATACACCCTCTGGCAGAGTTCTATTGGGTTGCAGAATCAAACAGGACAGTCTTGAAATTCAAGTCTGGGATACAGGCGTTGGCATTGCCCCACAAAAGCTTGATGAGGTATTTGATGAATTTAAACGTCTTGATCACCCAGAAACACAAGACATCAGGGGGCTTGGTTTAGGATTAGCTATTGCAGACCGAACTGCCAAGTTACTCGGTCATCCGTTAACCATTAAATCGTGGCAGGGCAAAGGCAGTTTGTTTGGAGTGAGGGTGCCTGCCGGTGATAGCACAAAAATCACCACTAAAGCCACGACAGACAGTTACTATAGCGGCGGTGGTGGCAATCTTGCTAACATGACGGTGTTGTGCATCGATAACGAAGCTTCCATTCTAATGGGTATGAAGCAGTTGCTAGAAGGCTGGGGGTGCAAGGTCATTACGGCCCTGAATGTTTCTCAATCGCTGGAGTCTATAGCAGATGCTGACCTGCAGCCAAGCGTTATACTGGCAGATTATCACTTAGACCAAGGTGAGACAGGAATCACCGCTATTGCAAGGATAAGGCAAGTTTACCAGCACCAAATACCTGCCATCTGTATCACCGCAGATCGCACCGAAGAAGTGGCTAAAATAGTCGCGCTTGAAGATGCCTTACTACTCAACAAACCCCTCAAACCAGCCGCACTGAGGGCCACCCTAAGCCGTCTGAAGTAAGCGCTTATTTAACAGCTTCGTCTTGAGGGTGCTCTATGCGTAATCGGCCCGCCATAATAACAGCTTGAGTCCGACTATAGACACCCAGCTTTCGCAAGATGGCAGTGACATGTGCTTTCACCGTTGCTTCTGACACACTCAGTTCATAGGCTATTTGTTTATTAAGCAGGCCCTCCGTTAACATCACCATGACCTTAAACTGCTGGGGAGTTAAACTAGATAACTGGTCAGCGAATTGACTGTCTTGAGCATCCATTTGGAGGTCTGCAACTGGCAAGTCTGCGGGTACCCATTGGCCCCCATTCAGAACCACCCCAACAGCATCTATGATATCCGCCATCGAAGAAGATTTAGGAATAAAACCCACCGCTCCAAAATGCATAGCACGGTGGATGACACTCGCTTGTTCATTACCCGAAACTACAACGACTGGCACACTAGGGTAGTGCGTGCGCAGGTAGATGAGCCCAGAAAAGCCATTGGCGCCTGGCATATGTAAATCGAGCATAACCAAGTCTATTTCGTTACTCATTTGGCGTTCTAGGTGCTGCAAGTGCTCTGCTTCTAACACATCGGCACCCTCAATTTGAGTCCCGATGGCCTGAGTCAATGCCGCCCGAAACAGCGGGTGGTCGTCGGCTACGATAATAGTGTAGTTATTAGACATAAACGCTGCTCCTAAAACATGTAAAAAAACAATTTAGTTATTTGTTACAGCGCTTCTCAATGAGTTCATTGACCACACTTGGGTCTGATAGAGTAGACGTGTCTCCCAACTCACTAAAGTCGTTGGCAGCAATTTTACGCAGAATACGACGCATAATTTTTCCAGAGCGAGTTTTTGGCAAATTTGGTGCAAATTGAATTAAATCAGGTGACGCAATGGGACCGATTTCAGCCCGAACCCACTGCCTTAATTCCTGCAAAAGTTCAGTACTATCAACAACACCGTCTTGCAAAGTGACGTAACAGTATATGCCTTGGCCCTTAATTTCATGAGGATAACCCACCACCGCGGCTTCACACACTGTTGCGTGAGCAACTAAGGCGCTTTCAATTTCAGCCGTACCCATGCGATGACCAGAGACATTTAACACATCGTCTACCCGCCCTGTGATCCAATAGTACCCGTCTTCGTCGCGTCTTGCACCGTCCCCCGTAAAATAGTAATGGTCAAAGGTCGCAAAATAAGTTTCTTGAAAACGCTGATGGTTACCCCAGATAGATCGTGCTTGACCAGGCCAGCTGTCCTTAATAACTAAGTTACCTTCTGCTACACCTTCTAATTCCCTGCCCTCATTATCGACTAAGGCAGGTTGGACACCAAAAAATGGCAAGGTGGCTGAACCTGGCTTAGTATCTACCGCCCCTGGCAAAGGCGTGATCATATGACCACCTGTTTCTGTTTGAAACCAAGTGTCCACTACCGGCACATCACCCGAACTAAAAATTCGCCTATACCAGAGCCATGCTTGTGGGTTTATAGGTTCACCAACACTGCCTAATACTTGGATACTGGACACATTAGAGTCTGCTAAAACATCATCACCATGTTGCATCAAGGCTCGGATTGCAGTGGGCGCTGTATAGAATTGATTAACCTTATGTTTTTCTATGACTTGACCAAAGCGTGCATTGGTTGGGTAGTTAGGAACCCCCTCAAACATTAGGGTAGTGGCACGATTAGCCAGCGGACCATAAACAACATAGCTATGTCCAGTGATCCATCCAACATCCGCCGTACACCAATAAATATCACCAGGCTTATAATCAAAGACCATTTCATGGGTCATAGCACTCCAGACTAAATAGCCTGCACTGGAGTGTTCTAAGCCTTTTGGTTGGCCTGTAGAGCCAGACGTATAAAGAATAAATAATGGGTCTTCTGCACCCATCGCTTGGGCTTCGTGGTGTGTATCAGCTGCAGCTACAATATCACCATACCAACAGTCTCGACCTTGCACCCAATTAATATCAGACCCTGTGCGTTTGACAACAATCACAGTATCAACGCAATCCACGTTAGCTAATCCAGCATCAACATTAGCTTTTAGACTAACCTTTTTACCACCACGCAAGCCTTCATCAGCCGTAATGACTATATTGCTCTTAGCCCCTTGAACACGGCCTGCAATCGCATCCGGTGAGAAGCCACCAAAAATCACCGAATGCACAGCACCAATTCGAGCACAAGCTAACATCGCTACCGCAGCTTCTGGGATCATTGGCATATATAAGGTGATTACATCACCTTTTTTTGCACCTTTGGCCAATAAGGCATTACTAAACTGACAAACTTCCTGATGTAACTCTCGATAACTGATATGGCGTGATTGACTTGGATCATCACCCTCCCAAATAATCGCTATTTCTTCCCCATGTTGCGCCAGATGACGATCTAAACAGTTAGCCGCAACATTTAATTGACCATCTGCATACCACTGAATGGAGACATCATTAGGAGTATAACGGGTATTCTTAATTTGAGAAGGCGCTTTAATCCAGTCAATACGATTGCCTTGCTGACGCCAAAATTCTTCTGGATCTGCAACAGACTGCTGATACATAGTTGCACGCTTTTTTAAATTCAAACCAGAGGTCTGAGCAATTGATGCATCTGCTGGGTAAATATTCACATCACTCATCTAAAGATTTCCTAATTTTGGATTGTATTTGCCTTTGGCTACCATTTATATCAAGTTGAAGTATGAATTGAAATACTACTTTGGCTTAAGTTGGTCAAAGTACCTGACGTCTTAGTACACAAAACATAAAAAAACTAAGGCACGGATCAAGCTACCTAAGCCAATAAGCCAATAAACCTGTCTATTAAAGCATTTTTAGTGCTCATTACTGATCTTTTCTACTCGTGGGTAATGCTCGACTTAATAAGATCAAAAGTTCATCAATAATGCCTTCATTTATTAAGCACCTTTTAACAAACTTAACTTGCCTTAACTTAGCGCATACGCCATCATTTAACCCAATTTGGATTTTATAGTAACCTCACCAACCATGATCGATTTAAGCCTCGCGTTATTTATCGCCGTCGAAACCTGCCCAGAGCCTCCCTACTACCCTATAGCAGCGGCGTGGACTTTGCCCGATGGCAGTATAAAATCGAGTCTCATTTTGGCTGACGATAGCTGGCCACCTCACCTGTGTTTTAGTGATCATATCAGTGGTGAAACCATCACTGCTTTAGGGCACTCTGTGAAAGATGTTTTGTTAGAGATGAACGATGACCTAGATGCGAGTCATGTGGTGGGTCATGCTGACTTTTCTCCAGCAGAGGGTTTGATGCACCTAGTCGATGCCCTCGATATTGAGCTAGCCTTTGAGTTATCGACCAGTCAACAAGATATTAGTGAGCTTTTAGGTATTGACTGGCGCGATGAATTACAAGATTTAGGCCATGAAACTGGATTAGATATGCTACAGGCCGAAGATCAAGTAAGACTCATGCAACTTTGCTGGGCACGACGCAGTGACCTACTCTAAAGCCTTTTTATTGGGCCTACTCATGCTGCTTGTGAGTGCATGCAGCAGCATCGGTAGTGGAAATAAACCCCGCACACCAGATAATTTGTGTAGTATTTTTTCTCAGTTTCCAAACTGGCAAATCAGCGCTAATGCCGCACAAAAAAAATGGCACATAGACCAAGCCATCAATATGGCCTTCATCCACCATGAATCAGGCTTTAAAGCGACTGCAAGACCACCTCGTAAAAAACTTTTGGGAATTTTCCCTGGTCGCCACCTTTCGAGTGCTTACGGATACCCTCAAGCCATCAACGGCACATGGGCTTTATACCAACAACTGACTGGCTATAGTGAGGCTCAACGCACTAATTTTAATGACGCAATTGACTTCGTAGGTTGGTACAACAGTCGCTCTGTGCGCCTTAATAAAATACGACCTAGCGATACCTACAATCTTTATTTAGCCTACCACGAGGGCAATGGTGGATTTGCAAAAAAATCTTACTTGGCTAAACCGTGGTTATTAAAAGTCGCCAAAAACGTGGCTAATCAGGCTGAGCGCTATCGCAGCCAGCTAGCTTTTTGTTCACCCCAAAGTTAACCGCGGACTGATACATGATCGTGCCTTGGCAACAAATAAATACAGACACCTTGCACCAATTGTTAGAAGAGTTTGCCAGCCGAGATGGCACAGACTATGGTGCTTATGAAACCAGCTTGGCGGATAAAGTGTCTCAGCTAGAAATACAGCTCAAACAAAAACGCATTCTAGTGGTCTACAGCGAACTCCATGAATCGATCAATATCGTGCCCGCTGAACAGTTTACTGAATAGCTTTCGATATCTCTCTATTGACGCCAATGAGTGGCCCTAGCCACCTTTACGAATAAGGTATTCATACCCAGAACCCGTCTCTGCCTGCTCTATTAGTTCATGGCCTAAGAATAGGCAAAACTTAGGAATATCTCGAGTCGTTGATGGATCTGTGGCTAAGACTTTAACGACGTCGCCTACTTTGATGTCTTTAAACGTGCTGTGCAACAGCATCACAGGTTCTGGACAAAAAAGCCCAGTGGTGTCTAGCACTTGATCGAAGGTGTGGACTTTTTGTATCACTATTTACACTCTCTTTTGGCCATAATGGTTACAGGCCCATAAAGTTACTAGTAAGGTTTGTTCATACCTGAGGGACAGTATACTTTAACTTGGAATGGGCCCATTGCTCAATCTCT
Organism: Oceanospirillaceae bacterium UBA2001; assembly: GCA_002335115.1. Taxonomy (GTDB): domain Bacteria; phylum Pseudomonadota; class Gammaproteobacteria; order Pseudomonadales; family Balneatricaceae; genus Njordibacter. The sequence goes on along the minus strand of DDCR01000020.1, from coordinate 5,312 downwards.
ATTGCCGCGCGTTCAATGGCCTCATTTTGACTATAGTTTGAGGCTTTAAACGGTTTAAAGCTATGATCCATGTGCGAAAGCCAGCGCAGGTTGATGTGTTTAGGCAATTTATACCCCAAGACTTCATCATAAGAGCCCAAGGCGTCGCGGGTACCCTGAACAATTAATGCTGGCTTCTGGCTAGTCAGCAAATGAGTGACGCGCAGTGTGTCTGGCTTGCGTTGAGGGTGGAAGGGATAACCCAAAGCAAACCAACCCAAAGCATTGGTCTGATCGACAATTAGACTAGCCACTCGGCTACCTAGTGACTTGCCACCTATAACTAATGGACTGGACAAGGTCAGTGCATCGAGTAACGCAAGCAACTCAAGTTCAAGTTTAGTGATATTTGGTGGTGGTCTCTTGATGCCTGTTTTTTGTATTTGCTGCATGTAGCTAAACTCAAATAAATAAACAGTAAAATTTTTAATGCTCATGGCAGTGGCAAAAGATTGCATAAAGTGATGATTCATCCCAATGCCAGAACCGTGAGCAAACACCATATTGATTGCACCAGTTCCATATTTCTGTACTGGCCCAACCACTGTTTCCACAAGTTCCATAACCTAGCCTTTACTATTAAAAACAATGATGCTGCAAAACCACTGAACTAAGGTTTTAAGTACCCCTGCCCTCTTGGACATGGCGTTTTGATTATAAATCATGTGCCACCTAATGAATAATGCCAAACTAAAAATTTTTAGCCATGTTAGAAATACGAGCACTCTTGAAGTCTTAGACAAAGCTCTCAATTGACTCTTTTATTCACTCTTTTTATTCACCCATTTAGCTTTAATACCCTTGTTGTGTCTGATTACTCTGATGTATTGTTAAAGTATAACTTGGCCTTATTTTTACAGCTTATAAATAGGTTACCGGTGATACAGGCATGCATTAATAACAGCCCAAGACTTATTGCGAAAAGCGGGTCAAAGCCATATGATCAGTCATTGAAATATTACTTGGACATGGCTACTCATTTAACTAGCCGGTCGATATCCTGCGGTCTAAACAATCAAACGCCCCCATAGGAACCATAATGAGCGAAGTTACCCTTGTCAGCGCAGAACAGTTCACTAACCTAGTACAAAAAGTGGTGGCTAGCCGCGGATTTAAGACAGCCGATCAAAACACTGCAGGCTATCGGGCGACCTTTGCTATGCGTCATGGTATAGCTAACAGTGATTTGTTGGAAACCTCTTTAGCAGGCTTAGACGCAAATATTAGTGCGCCTAAATTATTAGTAGAAAGTAAAGACAGCCTGATATACGACGCCTTTGGTCAACCAGCTTTAGTCCATATTGAAGCGGCCTTTAAACATGCTGTCGATAATGGCATTAAAGAAATACGTATGCATAAAACTGCCTGCGGTGCTTTTGCAGTGCCAGCCATTGCTCATTATCTAGGAACTCAGGGCGCTAATGACCAAAGCGTGTGTATTTACTTCAATAACTTGGAAGGCAGCATCCGTCGTTTTGACCTCTCACCACAGGGCCATTTACTGGGGCTTTTGCAACCTAGAGAACGAGATGTTGCTTGGAATGAGGTGCGTATAACCATTGGACCAGCGCCTGCCGATTGCAAGCCTGTTGCGAGCACAGCAGACATAGTAGCTTACCTCGCTAATAGCGATAGCAAGGGCATCAGTGTGCGGGCAAATCTATGGATTCGCATGCAGGAATTAGCGAAAAAATATGAACAAAGCCAAGCATAGTCTGACGGCATGCTCATGTGCGATTGTGTAATAGGTTTTTTACAATAGAGTAGATGGGGTTAATGGCGTAAAAACAAAGTGGTGGGATGATCCTAGAGCCTCAAGCCAACTCAGGCATGGCGATACAGTTGGGGCCTAAACCTCAGTTAAAGGGGCAAATTAAGCAGTGCAAGATCCGCATCGTCAACGACCGAACCGTGGACCATGTGTTGAGTGCGCTTGAAGTTGTGTAATGAGGTATCCATAAGGTGGGATGGCACCACCTTTTGTAGAGCTTTAGCCATACTCTCTATGCGCCCAGGGTGCTGCTGTTCCCAATCTTGAAACATAGACTTAATGTGCTGACGTTGAAGGTTGTCTTGAGAACCACATAAGTTGCAAGGAATAATAGGGTATTGTTTGAGTTGGGCGTACTCGGCAATGTCTTGCTCACGGGCATAAGCCATAGGGCGAATGACAGTGTTTACTCCGTCGTCACTTAAAAGACGGGCAGGCATGGCCTTAAGTTTACCACCGTGAAACATGTTCAAGAATAAGGTTTCTAAAATATCATCTCGGTGATGACCGAGGGCAATTTTAGTAATGCCACGTTCCTGAGCAAAACGATATAAAGTGCCACGCCGCATGCGTGAGCACAAACCACAGGTGGTTTTACCCTCTTCAATAACCGCTTTAACCACACTGTAGGTATCACGCTCGATGACATGAAAGTCAACGCCGACTTGAGTTAGGTATTTGGGTAAAATGTGTTCTGGAAAGTCTGGCTGTTTTTGATCTAAATTCACCGCCAAAATATCAAAATTGATGGGCGCACTTTTTTGCAACTGCATCAGCACATCCAACATGGCATAGGAGTCTTTGCCACCTGATACACACACCATAACCTTGTCCCCATCTTCTATCATGGCGTAATCATCGATAGCGCGGCCTACATCACGTCGCAACCGTTTTTGTAACTTGTGTTGTCGTTTGATTGGGTCAGATGCATTTATTTTGGATTGGGTCACGAGCGTTACCACATTAAGTCATCTGGAATCACGAAATCTGCATAAGGGTCATTTACATCGGAAACAGCATTCTCTGCAACATCAGTGCGTATAATAACAGTTTCTGGTGCGCGTTCTTCAATACGCAAAGCGATGTTTGCAGGCACCACAGAATAGTGTTCATCTAAAGCCACAATGACTAAGTTACCGCGACTTAACGCCACTTGTTGCTGAGCATTAACATAGAGTTTTTTAATGGCTTTGCCATCGACAAAATTGTAGCTTACTTCGCCACCTGTTAAATCTAATCGACAACGCTCTAGAATTTGCTTAACTTGAGCCAGCGCTGCACGATTTTGATCTTGCGCATCCCGCTGGGCGTTCAGTTGTTTAGAGCGCTTAGCTTGTGCTTGTTTTTCACTCAGCGCTCTTTGAGCCGCAGTTTCGCCCACATCAACGCCTTTACGCACGTCTCGAGTTTGTTTCTTTTTTGCCTTTGTGGCTTGCTTAGATTGCTTTTCGTTGGCTAAGCCTGCCTTTAGCAACTGATCTTGTAAACTGGCCATTATTGGCTTCCTTTCAAATAATAGTATGAGCCCGTGAGGCCGCCTTATAATATTAACATAGCTAACTAAGCGTGTTGTTGAATTAAGGCTAAAAAGTCATCCCCGTAGCGGTCTAATTTCTTTTCACCCACACCATTGATGTGACTCATTTGTAGGAGCGATTGTGGTTTTGTATGCAACATTTCCAACAAAGAAGAATCACTAAAGATGACATAAGGTGGCACTTTTTGATCTTGAGCTAGGGCCATTCGCAGTTCCCTCAGTAATTGCCATAGGTCCATATCATCATCCGCAATTTGCAGACGTGCTTTAGACGCTTTTGGCGTCTTAATCGATACCTTTCGGTCCAGCCTCAACTGCAACTGAGCATCACCTTTAAGCAAGGGCCGACAATTGGGCAATAGCCGTAAGCCACCATAATTTTCTGGGTCGCTGGACACTAAACCCAGTGCCAGCAGTTGCCGATACACCGAGCGCCATTGCTTTTGATCTAATTCTTGACCCAGAGCGAAAGTCGATATTTTGTCATGCCCTGCCGTTTTAATTTTGTCTGTGGGTTTACCCATTAAAATATCAATTAAATGGGCGACGCCATAACGCTGACCACTGCGGTAGATACAAGATAGTGCCTTGCGCGCAACCTCAGTGCCATCAAAAGTCGCTACGGGTTCCAAACAATTATCACAATTACCACAACCGCTGGCTGCATCTTCATTGAAATAACTCAAAATAGCTTGCCTTCGGCAGTGAGTAATTTCACACAGGCCCAACATGGCGTCCAACTTAGATTGTTCTGAGCGTTTTATACTGGCGTCCATATCCGTTTGTTCTAAACGTTGTCGCAACCACATGACGTCTTGTAACCCATACACCATCCATGCGTCAGCTGGCAGACCATCACGCCCTGCTCGGCCCGTTTCTTGGTAATAGGATTCAATACTTTTGGGTAAATCCAAGTGCGCTACAAAGCGCACGTTGGGCTTATCAATGCCCATACCAAAGGCAATAGTAGCCACCATCACCAGGCCTTCTTCATTAAGAAAGCGATGTTGATTATAAGCTCGTTTTTCAGCCCCTAATCCAGCATGATAAGGCAGTGCTGCAATACCTTGGTCTACCAACCAAAGGGCTGTTTCGTCCACCTTCTTGCGGGACATGCAATATACAATACCTGCGTTGCCTTGGTGTTGGAGTTGAACAAAATCTAATAGCTGCTGTTTACCCTTTTGCTTTTGCATGATCCGATAACAAATATTTGGGCGATCAAAACTGCTAATGTACTTTTGCGCTAGGTTGAGGCCCAAACGCTTGACCATTTCTTGCTGGGTAGGCCGGTCTGCAGTCGCTGTAAGAGCCATTCTGGGCACATGAGGAAAGTTTTGTTGCAAGCACTCTAGTTGCAGGTATTCAGGCCTGAAGTCATGTCCCCATTGAGATACGCAATGTGCTTCATCAATGGCAAATAATGCGATCTTGCAAGACCTAAGTAAAGTCATACACGCTTCAGTCATGAGCCGTTCAGGAGAGATGTAGAGCAGATCTAGATCACCATTGAGTGCTTGCTGTTGTATTTGATTTTGAAGCTGCCAGTCGATACCAGAATGCAAGGCCTGTGCATTTACCCCTAACTGCTGCATGCTAGATACTTGATCTTGCATCAATGCGATTAAAGGTGAAATCACAACCCCAACGCCATCCCTGAGCATGGCTGGAATCTGATAACAAATGGATTTTCCTCCTCCAGTGGGCATTAATACTAGCGCATCACCACCGTCGATGACATGTTGAATGACATCCAGTTGTTGACCACGAAAATCTTCGTAGCCAAATAGGCTGTGTAGGAGTTGTTGGGGAGTGTGGTTCATCGCGCGCTATTATGCTCCAAGGCCGTGCGAGTGTCACGCGTCTCGAACCCCACCTGAGTCGCAATGTATTAAAATTTAATACTAGCACCTACAATAACCATACTGGTGCTGGGTGCTGGGTGCTAGGTGCTAGGTGCTAGGT